>JAYKHF010000132.1:0-22267 GCA_035285305.1 Leptolyngbya sp. | reverse complement strand
AGCCTATCCCCCACCTCACCCCCAGAGGTCTCTTCTGCGCCGCCGAGTCCTGGGCCAGCCACCGAAACCGCCGGGGATGTGGACTGGCAGCGGGAAATCAGTCTCGATAGCATTCTGGGATCGTTAGATCAAACGCGCATTGCAGGCTTAACCGGAGATGTGGCCAACCGCATGGCCACGGAGGAAATTACGGCTGGGCCGGATGCGACGGAGACCACGGTGACGGAGACCACGGCTCCCGGGGAAAACGCTACGGACAATGCCCAGGCCTGGGCAACCCCTGCGACTCCCCCCTCTCCCCCAATTTCCCCCTCCCCAACGTCCCCCTCTCCCGCTCCCCCGTTCCCCATGACCCCAGAGGTTGCCACCTCACCGGGGACGCCCCTGGGCGAGACGGATATGGCGGATATGGCTGACCTAGAAGCCCTGCTGGCAGAATCCTTTCCCGCTTCTGCCGAGCCGCCTGCGCCGCCAGCACCCCGCCAGCAAGAACCAGAAGCGCTTTGGTTCTTGGGGCTAGATCTGGGCACAACGGGGCTGTCGGCGGTGCTGATGGAGCGCCGGAGTGGCCAGGTGCATCCCCTCTATTGGGTGGATAACAGCGTTTCTGGGGCCACCGCCGATAAATTTTTCCGCCTGCCGACCCTAGGCTTGGTGCGGGTGGCGGCCAGCGGGGATTATCACGTGCAGTCCGTGGGGTCGTCGGCCCTCACGGTCACCTGGAGCGACGGCGATCCCGATGACAGCACGGTGTTGATCAAAAACCTCAAGCCATTTTTGCGCATGGGGATTCCCCTAGGGGGCGGGGCCAATTCCCAGCCCCACATTCAGTGGTCCACGGATGCTCAGCTTCCCCTGAAGGCGTTTCAGGATAGCGTGCAGGGGCTTTTGGCCACCCTGCCCCAGGCTCTCCAGGGAGAGGCCCCCTTTAGCCTGGGAGCCGTGGGTCTGAAGGCCGATGGCATTGCCCAAGCCCTCGGCCATCTGGCGGGGGTGGTAGTGAGCTATCCGGCCAACTGGCCCGACACCTACACCTTCAACCTGCGGGAGGCGGTGCTGGGGGCCGGGTTGGTGGCCACGGCGGATGATGTGTACTTCATTGAGGACGCCATTGCAGCGGTGTTGTCAGGCTTGCCGGATCCCGCCGCCCCTCTACCCCAAGGAGAAAGCCAGCCCATTCAACAGCAAACCCTCTATAGCTGTCAGTGGACCGGGGGCACCGTGATCATTTCGGCGGGGGCCACCGTCACCGAGGTGGGCCTGGTGAATATCCCAGAAACCCTAGGTAGCCTCAACTACGATGACTTCACCCTCCATTCCCTGACCTATGCCGGGGATGCCATTGACCTGGATATTGTGGGTCAACTGCTGCACCCAGCGGATCGACGACAACCTCGCCCCTCCACCGGAGAACGTTCGGCGGGAACCCAGGGCTGGGGCTGGCAGGCGGCGGTGCCGGAACTGGAGAACGCCCACTGGGCCGACCTGCGCCTAGATGACTTGGATCTGCCCCGTCCCGGAGAGCCGGATCTGGCCCGTCGTCAGCGCCTGTGGCAGCAATTGGAGTCCTCCCCCCTCGGCCAAAGTGTGCTGGATGCCGCCCGTCATCTGAAGATCATTCTTCAGCACCAGCCTCAGTTTGATCTAGAACTGGCGGATCAGCGTTGGGTGGTGCGCAGCAAGGATTTGGAAGATCGCATTATTCTCCCCTACATCCAGCGCATCAATGGCCACCTCAACCGCCTGCTGAGTGAGGTGGGGATGGCCAGTCAGGCGGTGCATCAGGTGATTTGTACCGGGGGTAGTGCGTCCTTGCCCAAGATGGCTCGCTGGCTACGGCAGAAATTCCCCAATGCCACCATCGTGCAAGATACCTACCACAGCGATCGCCCCCCGAGTTGTAGCCGGGTTGCCTATGGCTTGGTGAACCTCGCCCGCTATCCCCAAGTCCTAGATCTTCACCGCCACCAGTACAGCGATATGTTCCTGTTGATGGAACTGCTGCGCACCTGCACCGATCAGCCGCTGCCCCTCAGCGCCATTCTTCACCTGCTGAAGCAACAGGGATTGAATGTGGAGGCCTGCGAATCTCACCTGATGGCCCTACTGGAGGGGCGGCTACCCCCGGGCTTCTTGCCCATCGCCACCCAAAGTCCGCTGCTGATTCCCAGCCCGGATCCAGCCCTGAAAGCCCTCGGCATGGCCCCACTCTTTAGCCATCCCAATCCCCAGGTATATGTACCCAACCTCCAGCAAAGTCAAGGCCTCCGCGCCTACATCCAGCGACTGCTGACGGACAAACAACAAACCTTGGTGGATCCGCTCCTCGTGAAGCTGACAACGCTGACAGTGTGATCGTGGGTACCCTCAGGGTCTGGGCTATGGAGGGGCAGGATGGCCCCTGCCCTCTAACGGTGATCATGGCCTCAGGCCCAGGGCGTTGGCTCAACATTCGTTAACATCTTCGGGCCGACATCGGTCAATCGATAGGATAATGATCAGAGCCCAATCCAGGTGGTGTCCGCTGCCTGGATTCTTAAGTTTTAGGTATCTGCGAGGAAAGTGTTTTGGTTAGTACAGCCCCATTAAAAACATCGAAATCCCAAGAGATCTTCACTGCGGCCCAAAATCTGATGCCGGGGGGAGTAAGCTCTCCGGTGCGGGCCTTCAAATCGGTGGGGGGTCAGCCCATTGTCTTCGACCACGTTAAAGGGGCGTACATCTGGGATGTAGACGGTAATCAATATATTGACTACGTGGGCACCTGGGGGCCAGCCATCTGTGGCCATGCCCACCCCGAAGTGCTTTCGGCCCTGACGGCGGCCCTGGAGAAAGGCACCAGCTTTGGTGCCCCCTGCTACCTGGAAAACGTACTGGCGGAGATGGTGATCCAGGCCGTGCCCAGTGTAGAAATGGTGCGCTTTGTAAACTCTGGCACCGAAGCCTGTATGGCAGTGCTGCGCTTGATGCGGGCCTATACCAAGCGCGACAAAATCATTAAGTTCTCCGGCTGCTACCACGGCCACGCCGATATGTTCCTGGTGCAAGCCGGATCCGGTGTAGCGACCCTCGGCCTGCCCGATTCCCCCGGGGTGCCCAAAGCCGCCACCAGCGACACCCTGACCGCTCCCTACAACGATCTGGAAGCCGTGAAGGCGCTGTTTGCCCAAAATCCTGGGGAAATTGCCGGGGTCATCCTAGAGCCCGTCGTGGGCAATGCAGGCTTTATCACCCCCGACGCCGGATTCCTAGAGGGGCTGCGCGACCTCACCCGCGAAAACGACGCTCTCCTGGTGTTTGACGAAGTGATGACCGGGTTCCGCATTGCCTACGGCGGTGCCCAGGCCAAATTCAACGTCACCCCCGACCTCACCACCATGGGCAAGGTAATCGGCGGCGGTCTGCCCGTAGGGGCCTACGGCGGTCGGCGCGAGATCATGGAAATGGTGGCCCCCGCTGGCCCGGTGTACCAGGCAGGCACCCTCTCCGGCAACCCCCTAGCCATGACCGCTGGCATCAAAACCCTGGAACTACTCCAGCGCCCCGGCACCTACGAAGAACTAGACCGGCTGACCGCCAAGCTCAGCGAAGGCCTCCTGCAAGCCGCTCGCGAAGCCGGACACGAAGTCTGCGGTGGCCACATCAGCGCCATGTTTGGGATGTTCTTCCACCCCGGCCCCATCACCCGCTACGAAGAGGCCAAACAGTCTGACCTCGATAAGTTCAGCCGCTTCCACCGGGCCATGCTGGAGCGTGGCGTGTACCTCGCCCCCTCCCAGTTCGAGGCCGGATTCACCTCCCTAGCCCACACCGACGCCGACATCGACGCGACCCTCGCCGCCGCCCGTGATGTGTTCGCCACCCTCTAGGGGCGGCCTTCGACGGGGCTAGATCGGGGTAGACGGAACCGCCCTCGCCCACGGGGGGCGGACAGGGGGCGGCATGGCCTAGGTCGTTGACCCAGGTCACGCCGTCCCACAACATGGGAAGATCGAAAATGTATCGAAAATGTGAAGATCAATCGTTAGGATCAACAGCCATGAAACAGCGCGGTGTCACCATTTGGTTCACGGGTTTGAGTGGGTCAGGCAAGTCCACCATTGCCCACGCCCTAGAAACCGAACTCAGACAGCAGGGCTATGGCCTTGAAATTCTAGACGGCGACATTGTACGCACGAACTTAACCAAAGGGTTGGGGTTTAGCCGGGAAGACCGGGATGAAAATATCCGCCGCATTGGCTTTGTCTCCCACCTGCTCACCCGTAACGGCGTCATTGTGCTGGTATCGGCCATTTCCCCCTACCGGGATATCCGGGATGAAGTGCGCGAACGCATCGATGATTTTGTGGAAGTCTATGTGGATGCGCCCCTAGAAGTCTGCGAAGGACGCGATGTGAAGGGCTTGTATAAACGGGCCAGGGCTGGGGAGATCAAGCAATTTACCGGCATTGATGACCCCTATGAGCCGCCACTGAATCCCGAAGTTCACTGCCACACCGATGCTGAAACCGTCGAGGACAGCGTGGCCAAGGTTATGGCGAAGCTAGTGGAACTAGGCTATCTCCAGCAACCCGCCGTGGTGTAGCCCGGTCTGCCCGGTGGCCCGGTGAGAAAGATTCTGGGTCGGGCGCGAAAACCGCGCCCCTACAGTGGTTCTATTGATACCCTCTTGCCGAATCTCCGTGATTTTATCTTCCTCCCCGACTATTCACCGTGGTAAGTCTCTCCACGAGCAGGTTTATCAAGCCCTGCGTTCGGCGATTCTCACCGGACAGTTGGCTCCCGGAGATCGCCTCGTTGAAACCCAACTGGCGGAGTGGCTTCAGGTCAGTCGCACGCCCCTGCGAGAGGCCCTGCGCCAGATTCAGCAGGAAGGATTGGCCACCGCCGATGTCAGTGGTGGGCTACGGGTTACGACCATCACCGCCGCCGATGCCGCTGAACTGTACGACTGCCGCTTAGCGCTAGAATGCTTGGCCGTTGCGGGCGCTTGCCAAAACGCCACCGCTGAACAGTTGCAGCGCATCGAAGCCTGCGTGTTACAAGCGGATGCCCTGGAGGCCCAAGGCCAGAGAGGAGCATCTACCCAGGCTGCGCCGCCGGATTCCGTCCCTTCCCCCCAGCAGTTGTTGGATGTGGACTACCAATTTCACCATTGGATTGCCGAAAGCTCCGGCAACCGACGGCTAATTTCCCTCCTCGATGGTCTGTTCGATGCCATGGCCCTGCTGCGCATCCAAACCCTGAAGCAAAATCCCGATGTGCTGAATATTCGCCTAGAACATCGGCAGATTTACCACGCCATTGCCGCCCGCAATTCGGACACCGCCGTAGCCGCCATCCAAAGCCACCTCAGGGCCAGCAAAGCCCGGGTGATCCAGGAAATTGAAGCCTACCAAGCGCACCCTTCCTCCTAGGCCAGAGCAGGGTGGTTTCATAGCAGGGAAGAACAATGAGGATGGGTTGAGATGGTATTCAGACCGACGGACGCAGCGAGATGATGATTGGCACGCGAGGGCCGAGAATATCAGGGTCTAGGCTCCTCGGATGAGGGCTCAGCCCCATTCCAGCACTAGGTCTCCCGATTGCACCTTAGACCAAATTAAGTCTTGCACTAGGTTGAGTTCTTGGGGGGTGGCTTCGCCGTCGGCCCAGATGACACGGTCAATGTAGGCCCGTTCGTCATTGGTGACGAGCCCGTCCGCCACGACATTTTCCACAATGGTGCGGAGGGTTTCCAGGTGATTTAGGTCGGCTTTGGTGAGGGGAGCCGCATTCGGACGTTCGATTTTCATGGCTAAAGACCTCAATACAGCGGATCAAGCAGCCGTTCCGAGGGTTGGTATTGGATCAAAGGGTGTCGATGGCCCATGCCGATGGGCGACGACTAGGTAGGGCGGCAGGCACCGAGAAAAAGGCTCACCCATCCCTTCGGAATCTACCTTGGACGGTAGCACGTTCTTCCTGGGGCTGTTGCGCTCCTGCAACTAAACGTTAGCCCGTTGCCCTGGCTGGCCCTAGCCTAGCTGCGATGAAGGCCCTGCCAGGGTTAGGGCCGAACAAACTCTGACGCTCGCTTGAAATTTTCAACGGGGACATCGGCGAGGGCTTGACGCATGAAGTCGCGCCACACCGGAGCGGCGTAGGTGCCCCCGGTGGCCCCAGCGCGCAGGGGGCGGTAGTCATCGTTGCCCACCCAGACTGCCGTGGCCAACTGAGGCACATAGCCCACAAACCAGACATCCCGCTGGGAGTCGGTGGTGCCGGTTTTGCCCGCCGCCGGACGTCCGATGGCGGCGCTGCGAGCGGTTCCCCGGACAATCACGCCCTGGAGGACGTCGTTGAGGGAGGCTGCCGCCCAGGGATCGAGCACCAGTTGGGGGTTGGGGGTGTTGTCTAGGATGAGGTTGCCGCTGCTGTCGGTCACTTGCACGATCAGGGTGGGTTCGGAGTGCCAGCCGTTGTTGGCGAAGGTGGCGTAGGCTCCGGCCATTTCCATGGGGGTCAAGTCTACGGCCCCCAGGGGGAGCGACGTAACCGGCATGATGGGGCTTTGGATGCCCAGGGTGCGGCACAGTTCGATGATGTTGTTGATGCCTACGGCCTGACCGAGTTTGACGGCGGGTACGTTCCGGGATGTTTCCAGGGCCTTGCGAATGGAAATGTTCCCCATAAAGGACCCATCGTAGTTGCGGGGGCTGTAGGAACGATAGCCGTCTGGGTAGCTGACGGGCGTGTCGGCAATGCTGCTGTCGGGGGCATAGCGCCCGGTGGCAAAGGCGGCGTAGTAGACAAAGGGCTTGAAGGCGGAACCGGGCTGACGCTGAGACATGGTGGCTCGGTTGAATTGGCTCTGGCTATAGTCCACGCCGCCCACCATCGCCTTGACAAAGTGGGTGCGGGGGTCGATGGCGACGAGGGCCATTTGGTCGGCCATGCGGGCAATGCGGGCATTGTGGGTGCGCACCACCTCTTCCGCCGTACGCTGCATGGCGAGGTCGATGGTGGTTTGAACCCGCATCCCACCCTTCAACACCGCATCGGTGCCAAAGCGATCCTTCAGTTCCAGCACCGTGGCATCGGTGACGTAGGGAACGCTGCTGCTGCTAAAGGAGGTGATTTCGCCAATCAGCAGAGGGGCCGCTAGGGCTTCGGCCTGTTCCTCGGGGGAGATCCAGCCCAGTTGGCGCATCCGGTTTAAAACCACCGCCTGCCGTTCCTTCGTGGCCCCATAGTTATTGAAGGGGCTATAGCGCTCGGGGGCTTGGATCAACCCCGCCATCACCGCCGCCTCCGCTAGGGTGAGATCCTTGGCCGATTTATTGAAGTAGCTTTGGGCAGCGGTTTCGACGCCATAGTTGTTGTGGCCCCAATAGACCTGATTCAGGTACATCTCCAGAATTTCATCCTTGGAGAAGACCTGCTCTAGACGCATGGCCAAAATCGCCTCGGCCAGCTTACGGCTCATGGAACGCTCGGGCGTGAGGAACAGGTTTTTGACCAACTGCATGGTGATGGTCGAACCCCCCTCCACGGTGGATCCCGCCTGGGCGTTGGCCAACAGGGCGCGGCCCACGCTGCTGGGGTTAATCCCTTGGTGGGAGTAAAAATAGCTGTCTTCAATGGCCAGCAAGGCCCGCTTGAGGTGGGGAGAGATGTCGTTCGTATCGACCACTTCGCGGTTAGCCTCGTCGTGGAGGCGGTAGAGCAGGGTGCCGTTGATGTCGTAGATATAGCTGGTTTCGCTGGGGGTGTAGTTGCGCAGCACCCGCACGTCGGGCAGATTACGGAAGCTAATCGCCAGCCCCACCAGCCCTCCCGCCATCGCCGCACTAGCGAGCATCGTTGTCCCGAGGAGGGTGGCCGCTGTTACCTGACCCACGTCTTGGATATATTTCAGCACCCCCGAACTCCGTCGCAGGGGCTGGGGCTGAAGGCGAGTTTTTTGGCGAATCGTATTTGTAGACACGTTAGGTATCAGTATTTAATGAAGAACGTCGGGAACGGTCTCAGCGGAGCGACACCCCTGATAGCTTGTCACCGCCTCAAACGGAGAGTAGCTGCAATTATAGTCATGTCTTGCCAGACCGATCCGGCCCCCACCCCCAGAAAATTCATCCTTAGATCAGCACATTGACCCGTTCCCATGGCCCAACCCCTTTCCTCCGAGTCCGTCGCGCTGCCCTCCGAACTTCAGGGCATCTACCGTGGTATCAGTGAAGTCTTCCCGGATCAGCCCCATTCTAGCGACCCCGAACAAAATCTCGTCCAGCGTCTCCAAGCGACGGATCGCCCCCTGCGGGTGAAGCTCGGCATTGACCCCACCGGGGCCGAAATTCACCTGGGCCACAGCATCCCGGTGCGCAAGCTGCGGGCCTTTCAGGATGCCGGACATACCGCCGTGCTGATCATTGGCGATTTCACGGCCCGCATTGGCGACCCCACGGGCAAATCCGAAGTGCGCCGTCAGCTTACCGAGGCCGAGGTGAAGGCCAACGCCGAAACCTACCTAGAACAGGTGCGCCCGATTTTGGATTTCGACACCCCCGGACGACTGGAAATTCGCTACAACTCCGAGTGGCTGTCGAGCCTGGATTTGGGCAAAATTATCGAACTCCTGGGCACCATGACCGTGGGGCAAATGCTGGCCAAGGAAGGCTTTGCCGAGCGCTACGAAAAGGGCAACCCCGTCTTTCTGCACGAGTTTCTCTATCCGCTGCTCCAGGGCTACGATTCGGTGGCGGTGCAGGCGGATGTGGAACTGGGCGGCACCGACCAGAAGTTCAATATTGCCGTGGGCCGAGATTTGCAGCGCCACTTTGGTCTACGGCCCCAGTTTGGGATGCTGCTGCCCCTGCTGCTGGGCACCGATGGCCACCAAAAAATGTCCAAATCCCTCGGCAACTACGTCGGCCTCCAGGAGGAACCCCTGAGTATGTACTCCAAGCTGGAGAAGGTGCCCGACAGCTTGATCCGCAGCTACTTTGAACTCCTCACCGACCTGCCCCTAGGGGGCTTACCCGACAATCCACGGGATCAGCAAAAACAACTGGCCCTCACCGTCACCGAGCAGTTCCACGGCAGCGCCGCCGCCCAGCAGGCCCAACAGGCCGCCATTAGCCTCGTCCAGGGCACGGGCCAACCCGCCGAGGGCGTGCCAGAATTTTCCCTCAGCACCGTCCAATTCCCGGCCAAGCTGTTCTACCTGGTGGGGGCCACGGGCCTTTGCGCCAGCAGCAGCGACGCCCGCCGCCAAATTCAGGGCGGTGGCGTCAAGCTGGACGGGGAAAAACTCGCCGACCCCAACCAGGAATTTGCCAGCCCCGAGAATCTCCTGGGCAAGGTCGTCCAGGTGGGCAAGAAAAAGTTTGTCCGCCTGGTGGACTAAGGGAGAGTCACCCCCTCAGCTTGGCAAGCACCCAAATCATCAGTCCTGCCACCGCCGTCACCCCGAGGATCACCGTTAGGGCGCTGGGGGCCGTGGCGTCGGGTTCGGGCGGGGGGGCGGGAGCCTCTGGTTCGATGATGGCCCCTGTTTCCGAGGTTCCCGTCGTTTGGGGTGACACCGGGGCCGCAGCGGCCACGGTAATGTCGTAGGTCAGATCGAAGGGATCAAACTCGGCGGCGTTGACGGGGCGGCCCTCCAAGACCAGGGTGTAGGTACCCACGGCGGGAAACAAAAAGGTGGCGCTGGGGATGTCCTGGTAGCCCTCGGCGGAGATGGGCTGGAGGTAGGGCTGGGCCAGCATGGTATTGCCCTGGTAGATCCGCAGGGTGCAGTCGCAGTCCTCCAGGGGAATCACCCGTCCGCCCCGCTGGGTGAGGGCCAGCCAGATCAGGGTGTCTTCCTGGGCGCGGGGGGTGTCGTTGGGTTCGAGGTGCAGGGTGGCCCCAACGGCCCCTCCGGTTTGCACCTGGTGGGCCTGGGCGGGTTGATGGAGATCGATGAGGGCAGACAGGGCGAGGCTTCCCCCTAGCCCCATCCAGCGGTTAACGGGGCTTGGGTTCAGGGGCAGCATAGGTTTCCTGGCAGGGCTGAGGGACATACTTGGCGGGGGCATAGGGGGGAACATAATAGGCCTCTAGGGCAATCCAGGCCCAGAATTGGCGAGACCGCAGCAGCAGCACCGCTACACCGACCCCCGCCAATAGCCCGATCCGCAGCCCTTGTCCGAGGGTCGTGGGGACTAGGCCACTGGGGGGCGTACCCATCAGGAGGCCGTGGGTTAGCCCCAAAAACAGGGCGGGGAGACTGAGCCGGTGCAGGACGCGCCAGCCCGCCCCCAGCCAGCGCTGAAGGTCGTTGCGGCTGGTGAGGGCCAGGGGAAGAAGGAGGGCCAAGGCTAGCCCCCCCGCCAACACCCCCCACTGGTGCAGGGGCAGCATAAACCAAATCGCGCTGAGGTTGCCCTGCCAACTGTGGTGAACCATCTGCACGGCATGGGCCAGCCCTAGCAAAAACGCCCCTACCCCCAGCCCCCGCCGATAGCGCATTGGCCCCGGCCACAGGCGACTGAGGGGCCGAGCCACCAGGGCCAGGATCAGCAGCGCCAGACTGGCATAGCCGCCGTAGTCGGTCATGGCGTCCCCGGTGCGCGTGAGGGTGATCAGGCCGATGATCAGGGTAATCCAGCCGCCGAGGCGAAACAGTTGACTGCGGCGATCCTGGCTCAGCCAACTGGCCGAAAAGCCAATCCCCACCATCATCGGTAGGGTGCCCAGGCCAAAGGCCAGCATGGTCAGGGCTCCGGCGGTGGCTTGGGTGGTTTCGGCGGCTTTAATTTGGGCGGCATAGAGAAACCCGCAGGGCACCAGCCCCCACACCAGCCCCAGGGCGGCGGGCGTCCACCAACGGCGACCATCGGCCACCTGACCCATGGCCTGCATGAGCCGCTGATGCAGGGCTTGCCCTTGCAACGGGTGCAAAAACGGCAACCGAGGCAACAGCCCAGGGCTAACCTGCATCAACCCAAACCACACCAGTAAGCTCCCGGTGAATAGCGCCATGGCCCGCCGCAAATCGCTGCCCACCCCGGCCATGTGCCCCCCCGCCACCAGCACCGACCCCAGCCCGCCAATCAGCCCGCCCACCAGGGCATAGCTGGCCATCCGTCCACCATTCAGCAGCAGGTGAAAGCGCAGGGCATCCCAGCGGTTGGGATGTTCCCCCACCCCAGCCCCGAGGGAAAAGGCCACCGTCAGCGGGCCACACATGCCCAGGCAATGGCCAAAGCTACCCAAAAAGCCCAGGCTGGTCATCAACAACAGGTCAACCATCACGCTACGACCCGCCTAGAGATGCAAAAACCGATCCAACGCCGCCACCATGGCCGGGGGCCAACGACGCACCTGGGCCACCCAATCGAGATTTTTGTAGCGACTATCGAGGCCAATCACCGCCACCCAGTTGCTTTCGGCCTCTCCGGGTTGGCCATTGGCCCACAGGGCAGCGGTGAGGGCGGCGCGGGCGTCGGCAAAGTTGGGATAGCGGCGGGTGAGGTTCCGAAATTCGCGAATGGCCTCCTCGGCATGGCCCAGTTGGTAGGTGGCCAGGGCGGCATTGACTCGGGCAAAGGCAAACTTTGGATCCAGCGCCACCGCCTGCTGATAGTCCTCCAAGGCGGCGTCCCAATCCCCCAGCCCCGCCTTGGCATTGCCCCGGTTGTTGTAGGCGGCGGCATCCTTGGGGTTGATGGCCAACACCTGGCTATAGTCGGCGATGGCCTCGTCCCAGCGCTCCAACCGTTCCAAGGCCGCGCCCCGATTCAGGTAGGGATCCGGCTGATCCGGCGCGAGGGCCACCGCTTGGTCATAGTCGGTCAGGGCGGCGAGGGGCTGGTTTTGGCTCAGGCGCACATTGCCCCGGTTGCTCCACAGGGCCGCTTCCTGGGGCAGATATTCCAGCAGCAGGCTCCAGTATTCCTCCGCCTCGGCAAACTGTCCGGCATTGGAGGCGGCAAACGCTTTTTGGCGCAACTCGACAATCATCGCCCCGGTTTCGGGCATCGCCCCCATGTCGGAGGTCACATCCCCAACCTCGGATCCCCAGGCCCCAGGCGGATTAACCCACCAGCAACTGAGGCTCAGCAGCGCCATGCAAAAAAATGTGAAGCAGCGAATCATGCGGTGTGCGTCTGTCGTCTGTTTCGATTGTGCCATTCTCTCGGCCCCCTGAGGGCGGTTGGTCGGGCGCAGGCCGCTGGGTCAGGTGGGATACTAGCCGACCCGGCATCCGTAAAAAAACCTACCGATGGCCACCCATCTATCCCGTAGGATAGGGTTGGGATATAACGCAATCGTTGGTATGACTTGAGTTGGGTATGAATTCCTAGGAAAGACCATGGCGAAACACCGTACTTCCCCAGAGGCCACACCCATCCTCCAATTGCTCAGCGACTACAGCTTTGACGTGGAATCCAACGGCACCGAAGCCCTGGTAACGGGGTGGCTCCAGCAATTTGAGATCACCTGGGTGAGCCAAGCCATCACCGAAGCGCTCTACCAAGGCCGCTACAAAGTGGTTTCCGTCGATCACATTCTGCAATTTTGGCAGCGACGGGGCCAGCCCCTCCGCCACTTTAACCGAGAGTTTGAGTCCATCATTCTGGGCCAGTCCTTTAATCAAATTACCAGCCCTGCCAAGGTTAGCCCTGCTCCGCTTAACTTCAGCCAGAGCCAGGATCCGGAACGCCCCACCCCCGGCGAGAAGGCATCGGCAATGCCCGCCCTCGAACCCGTCGCCACCGTGGTCTCGGATGCCCCGGCAACCCTGCCTAGAACCGATACCTCTGGCAACATTCCGGCAACCCCTGAGATGATCACCACGCCCCCAACGGAGGCGGAGGCGATCGCGCCCCCGGCTACCCCAGCGCCTTGGCCTATCTGCCGAAGCATTCCACCCCTGACGCCCGATCAACTGGCCCGCCTTGCCGAGCCCGCCCCGTTCGCCCCCGCAGCAGAGAACCCCAGCGAGGACATAGCCGCCCCCGATCCAACGACGACGGGTGAGACCGCCGCCCTCCCTGAATCGAAGGTTCTCCCCGCTGGGGAGGGCGAGACCGCCCCCCAGCCCCATCCTGAAACCCTCCCGGAACAATCGTTGACACCGGGCACAATTCCCAACTTTCAGCCGATTGCGTCAGGTTCAACGGTGCCCTCAGCCTTGGCCGATCGCATCCCCACCTTTGTCCCGACTCCTGGCCCCTCCGATCTCCATCAACGTCTGAGGGCTGCCGTACAATCCGGTCGGCCCGAGAACTGAATCGGCATATTGCCGAGAGTTCCCCCGGGAACTCCCTTGCCGGACTTACTCCACCTGCGAGGGATGGCCCCAGGCCTGTTCGGTGTGGCCGTTGATGTGGCCAAGCTGTTGGCGCACATCGTCAATCGCGTCGTTCAGTTGGGCGATCTTGGCCTCTAGCCCCAAGCGAGCCGCTTCCATGGTCTCTTCGGTGGCCCCGTCTAGGTCGGCAAGGGAGAGATCGTCACCATCGGTTTGCCCCATACGGCGACTGCCCGACTGGATCCGTGAGGCAGCTAAGGCTCCTACCACACCGCCTAGGGCTCCCCCCACCAGAGTGCCCAACAGGAAGCCGCCGACAAAGTTGCCTTGTTCGCTCATGGTACTATCCACGCTGCTTGAATCATGTTCTCCGTTCAAACTAACCCGTTTTGAGCCAGTTTGAGCCAGATCGATCCGGTAATTAGTTGAAAAAAACGGAGCAACTTTCTATTGTTAGGGGCATCTACAGCCGGTCTCAACTCCGATCCCTAAAACGATGATTCCCTCGGGGCGGGGCGCTGGCTGTCCTGTTCCATAGTTGGTGATGTGCCATGGCCCTTTCTTGGTTGCGACGATGGGTATCCCCAGGGATGACCGCTGGTTTGATGGTAATCCTTGCTGGGATGGGGGATGGGCGTCCGGTGCTGGCCCAAGCTGTGCCCACGGCAAACCAGACCGCCGCCGAAACGGCCCTCAATCAGGGTTTAATGCTCCTGTTTCAGGGACAGGCCGATCCAGCCCAGGCCCAATTTGAGCAGGCCATTGCCCTAGACCCAACCATGGCCGCCGCCCACTATAACTTGGGGTTGTTGTTTCGCCAGCAGGGCAAGCTACAGGAGGCGGCTTCGGCCTTTTGGCAAGCGGTGCGGGCCGATCCTCAGTTTGCCATGGCCTACGCCAACCTAGGCGGTGCCCTGATTGAGGGAGGGAACTTGGATCAGGCGGAGGCGTACCTGCGTCGTGCCCTACAGATTCAGCCGGATTTGGGCAATGCCCATTACAACCTGGGCATGGTGCTCCAGGGGCAGGGCCGCCTTGATGAAGCCCTGGCCGCCTTGACCCTGGCCGGACAATATAGCCCCCAGGCACCAGAATCTCACTTTCAGCGGGGCATTATTTATATGCAGCGAGCACAATATCGAGAGGCCGAAGCGGCGCTACAGCAAGCTCTCGCCATCCAGCCCCAATATCCCCAGGCCTACTACAACCTGGGCCTAGCCCAGTTCAACCAAGGCCGAGTGGAGGAATCCCTAACCGCCTTTCGGCGGGCCACCCAACTGAACGGTAGCTACGCCGATGCCTACTACAGTGCCGGGTTGGCCTTCATCCAGCTTGGCCGCTATGGGGAAGCCCGTACCGTGTTGGAATACGCGAAAAATCTCTACCTCACCACGGGGCAGTCGAACTGGGCCGTCCTCGCCCAAAATCACCTCAGTCGCCTACCGAATGAGTGATCGCACCGGGCAGTTCCTGGGGCCATGATCCCGTTGCGGTGGCCCCTCGACGAATTTTGGTAAAATGAACTATAATAGAAGCCAGTTCACCCTGTCGTTCTACCCAAGGCTGGCTCCCGTGTTTACCACCCTTCCCCCCGCTGCGGCGGCTGTTCCTAGCCATTTAGATTTATTTGAGGCGGTTGAAGCCCTTAAGCAGGATCTAAACGCCGTTATTCTGGCTCACTACTACCAAGATCCCGACATTCAAGACGTGGCGGACTATATTGGCGACTCCCTGGGGTTATCGCGCCAAGCCGCCAGCACCGATGCGGACGTGATTGTCTTTGCCGGGGTTCACTTTATGGCGGAAACCGCCAAAATTCTCAATCCCACCAAGCAGGTGCTCCTGCCCGATCTCAATGCTGGGTGCTCCCTGGCCGATAGCTGCCCCCCCGATGCCTTTGCGGCATTCAAGGCCCAATATCCCGGACATGTGGTGATTTCCTACGTCAACTGCACGGCCCAGATTAAGGCCATGAGCGACATCATCTGCACCAGTTCTAACGCCGTGAAGATTGTGCAGCAAATCCCCGCTGACCAGCCGATTATCTTTGCCCCCGACCAAAACCTAGGCCGCTATGTGATGGCCCAAACCGGGCGCGATATGGTGCTGTGGCCCGGAAGCTGCATGGTGCACGAAACCTTTTCCGAGAAAAAGCTGGTGCAATTGCAGGTGGAACATCCCGAAGCTGAGGTGATTGCCCACCCCGAATGCGAAGCCGCCGTGCTGCGCCATGCCCACTATATTGGATCCACCACGGCCCTGCTGAACTACGCCCAGGCCAGCCCCAAACAGACGTTCATCGTCGTCACCGAACCGGGCATCATCCACCAAATGGAAAAAGAGGCCCCCGGCAAGCGGTTTATCCCGGCCCCACCCACGGCCTCCTGCGCCTGCAACGAGTGCCCCCACATGCGGCTGAACACCCTAGAGAAGCTCTATCTGGCCATGAAAACCCGCCAGCCAGAAATCACCCTGCCGGAGGAGTTACGGCTAGCGGCCTTGGCCCCCATGCAGCGAATGCTAGAGATGAGCGCCTAAACCAGACGCTATCTCCTCCACCGTTTGCCTTGAGCTTGTCGAAAGGTCTCATGCCGCTGGGCTTCGACAGGCTCAGCCCGAACGGGATATCGTTCTCCGTTCGCCTTGAGCTTGTCGAAAGGTCTCATGCCGCTGGGCTTCGACAGGCTCAGCCCGAACGGCCTATCGTTCTCCGTTCGCCTTAAGCTTGTCGAAAGGCATGACCCCCTGGGCTTCGACGGTTCGACAAGCTCACCGCTCACCGCTCAGCCTGAACGGGGATATCGTTCTCCGTTCGCCTTGAGTTTGTCGAAAGGCGGGGCTATCGGCGGCGGATGCGCTGGCTGAGGCGTTGGCCCAGTTGCCGCACTTCGGGGATGGGTAAGACCGAGGCTCCGGCCATGAAGACCAGCACCCCCACGCCACCGGGAATCAATAATTGCAGCACCAAGGGGCCAAGGCCCGATGTCCCCAGCCAGTGCTCTAATCCCTGGAGGGTGCCCCAGGCCGCTGTGCCAGCGATGGCGCTGAGTCCCGCCAGCAGGCCAATTAGGCCGCTCCATTCCAGCAGGGGCAAGCCCCGCAAACGACGGTGCAAAACCGCCGTTAGCACCAGGGTGGAAAACACATTCACCCCCACCGTGGCCAGCACCAAACCCGGTGCCCCCAGCCAGCGAATGAAGAAGAAATCTAGCAGGCCGTTTAGCACAATGTTGATCAGGCTAATGCGAAAGGGCGTCTGGCCATCGCCCGTGGCGTAGAAGACCCGCACCAGCACATCCCGCGCCAGATAAATAAACATGCCAAAGCCGTAGACCATCAGCAGCGAAGTCACCATGGCCGAAGCTTCGGCGTTGAAGGCTCCCCGTTCGTAAATCACCCGCACAATGGGGGAGGCCAGCACGATAAATAGCGCCCCCAGGGGCAGCATCGTCAACGCGGTAAACAGCAAGCTTTGGCGAATGCGATCCTTCAGTTCGGGCCAATGTTCCGGCGCGGCCAGACGGGCAAACAGGGGCAAAAAAGGCACCAAAATCACGTTGGAAATAATCCCCAGCGGCGTTTGGATCAGCAAGTTCGCATAGCTCAGCGCCGCCGCTGTACCGGGAATAAACGAGGCAAAAAACAAGTCCGTAAACAGGTTGATTTGCAACATGCCCGAGGACAGCGTGGCCGGAATCAGCACCTTAAAAACCTGCTGCACTCCCGGCAGTTGCCAATTCAACCGCAGCCGGGGCCGTCCTAACCCAGACCTCCACAGGGCCGGAAGTTGTGCCAACCATTGCAAGACCGCCCCCGCTAGGGTGCTCCCCGCTAGCACGGCCCCACCCAACAGAAAATAATCGGCGTTGGTGATATCCGCGCCAATCACGCCGTAGAGAACCCCCAACCCCAGCAGCACCGCCCCACTGGAGAAAATTGGGCTAATGGAGGGCAACCAAAACTGACTATCGGCATTCAGCGCCCCAAAGCCAATGCCAATCAGTCCCGCAAATAGGGCCATGGGCGACATAATCCGCAGTTGCAGCACGGCAATGTCGCGGGCCACTCCTTCGACCTGGGACAACCCAGGGGCAATGGTGTCGATGATTGGCCCCGCCAGGAGGAGCAGGAGGATGGACATTCCCACCAGTACCAGCCCTACCAGGGTGTTGATCGCCTCCAGCAGCGCCGCCGTATCCTTGCGGTCTTGCTTGGCCACCACGCTGACAATGGCGCTGTGGAACGGGCCATTGATGCCCCCCAGCAAAATCAGCAAAAATCCCGGAATGATGTAGGCAAAGCTGTAGGCATCGGCCACTGGCCCCACCGCAAAGGCCGCTCCAATCGCCTGTTGCCGAAACAGCCCCGCCAATTTGCTAATCAGCGTTGCAATCGCCACAATTCCAGCGATGTTGGCCAGGGAACGGTTCGCTGGGGAACGGTCAGACGAAGCGGGGTCAGGGGAGGGGTTAGGGTCGGAGTCTGCCACGGGGGTTGCGCTATACAAGAAAGGTTGGCGACACAGGAAAGGCTGGCGACCAAGGGATCAAACGGCTATCCATCGGTTGATCGACAGAACAGTCGCCCAGCCTTGGCCATCCACCATTTAACTCCATAACGGCAAACTCCATAACCACGATCCCGGCGGCGTCGCGCCAGCACGGATCGTGAATCCTCCCGACGTTGACCTTCGGTACAGCGCGGGCTTCACTGGATCGCCCCACTAAAACTCAAGCTCATCTAGGGGAGAGGTTTCCAGTCCTGGAGGCACCACGGATCGGCGGACGACGGCTTTGTAGCTTTCCTGCTGGGTGATCATATCCACCGCGATCGCCTCGAAGTCGGCCTCTAGGCAACCCAAGGGTGCGGTAACTTGTACCGTGCCCTCCAGTTGGCCGTGGCCATTGGGCCGCAAGTTCATCACCTGACGGGGCTCATCGACCAAACTACGGGTTTGGGGATCGGAAATCCAGACCTTGAGATAGAGGCGATTGGGGTGGAAGGGAACCCGCAGCGTCAGCACCACCAATTCCCCAGCCCTGAGGTCGCCGCTGGGTACCTCCAATTCGGGGACTGGCGGAGTGATGGGACTTTCCGACGCGGCCTCCTCGGGGCTGGAGGGCGTTGGTTCCTCAGGGGTCGCCACTGCCCCCCTTAGGGTTTCATCTTCGTCGTCGTAGATCACGACCTCGCCAGCGAAGGGTTCGGTGGCGGCGAGGTCGCCGAGATGCCCCCCCCTCGTCGCTGAGTCCCGGCGGCGTTCCTTGGCTTCCTGCTGAAGGGACACCGCCATTTCACTGAGCCGAGACCAGAAGCGTTCCTGGAGGTTTAAGTCACGGAATTCGGCGACCTCGTGGGACACCAGCAAAGGAACCGTGGGGGGCTGGGGGGACGAGTCCTCGGAGGGTAGCGTTGCCGCCATCTCCTGCCCCGCTGGGTTGGCTGGGTCGGTGGGCGGTTCTGGGTCGATGGGCGGGGTGTCCAGGGAATCGGGGGCAGCGGGGATCGGGGAATCAGCGTCAGCGCCCAGACCGTCGGTGAAGGTGGTTTGGAGGGCGCTAGGTCGGCGTTGGGAACCAAAGGGGGGCAGGGTGGGCTGTCGAGCGCTGATCTCGTGGGGGGAGGGTTCGTAGAGCTTCGGGGGCAGGGGCGTCTTCGCCTGGGAACGGGTCACAACCGGAATGGCCCGAGGTGGCCCCTGGGGCAGATCTAACGGGCGGCTGGGGAATGCCTCGTCCCTAGACTCCCCGGCCAAGGTTTGACCCGCCCCACTGCCGCCAACAAAGTCGAGGATATAATCCGTCTCGGCTTCGGCCTGGTTGGCAATGGTATCGAACAAATCAGCCAGATCCACGGTCAGGGTAAACCGTTGCAGGGCCAATACCGTCACCCGATGGCTGTCCACAAGGGCCAGTTCCCCCAGCAGCAATCGCGTTTTCAACTCGGTGGGAATGGTCAGGGTGAGGTGAACATCCGCTGGCAGGGTGGAGGAGGTGAGCGGCAAGGGGGTGAGGGCAACGGTGGCAGCGGTTTGGGGATCCACAAGCCGCACGACAAAGGTCATCCCCGCACAGGATTCCCCAGGGTGAGATCCGGTCAGATGGCCACTGAAATCCACGGCGGATCCCTCTTGGCCCAGCAGCGCGGTTTGCGTCAGGTGCAGACGATAGGGCTGGAGGGCATCTCCCGTGGCGAGGTCGGCCTGGGCGTCATCTAAGGCCGCCGCCACTCGGTCTAGATCGAGGTTGGGCTGAGCGACGGCGATGGCCGGGGCCGGTTCTGGGGCGGGGGCCACCGGAAGAGTTTCCCCGGTGACCACAGAGGTTGACAGCTCATCCGGCGGTAGCGCCCAATCTTCATCGTCCCCAGTACCGGGGGGGAGCACCTGAAGCTGAATGCGATAGGCCCAGTCTAAATCCGCCGGGGCCGATGTCTCGGCCTTGGGTGCCGCCGTCGCGTCCCCCTCGGGGGGGAGGCTAGAGCAGCGAATATCCCAGATGCCAGCCTGAAGCCGAGTGAAGGGGATGACCACCATCAACCCGTCGTCGTTGGTGTGGCCTTGGCGCTGAAAGTTGCGTCGTTTGGGCGGATCTTGGTTCAGCAACCGCTGGCTGACCTGCACCCGTACCGGAGTGTTGGCCGCACTCGTGTGGGCCATGATCCGGTAGCGGCCTTCCAAAATTTCCATCTGCGCCGTATCCAGGGGCAACCAGTGGTGATCCCCCTCCTGTTGCAGCAGAAACTCCCAATACTCCATACCCAACCCTCCACCGGAGAGAAGCCCGACGATGTTTTAGGATATCCCCTTTTTCGGGATCTGGCCGGATAGAACCGACGGCCAAGGAACTCGTGCCCTGTCAAGACTAAGCAATTCGGGCGTTGAGGGTTCGGCAGGCTCACCGCTCAGCCCGAACCTTGGTGGACTGACAACACTGGCTAGAACCCCTATCCGTTCAAGGGTCAGAAAACCGCGCCCCTACATGGAACCAAGGCGGTAGGGGCGTGGTTTTCGCGCCCGACGAGGATAGCTGTAACCCTAAAGCTGAATGAATAACCCTAACCAACCCCTAGGACAGCTTGAGGACGGCCATAAAGGCCTCCTGGGGCACATCCACCGTCCCGATGGCCTTCAGGCGTTTTTTACCCTTGGCCTGCTTTTGCAGCAGTTTTTTCTTCCGAGAAATATCGCCCCCGTAGCATTTGGCCAGCACGTCCTTGCGCAGGGCGGGGATGCTTTCGCTAGCGATGATGCGGCTACCAATGGCGGCCTGAATCGGAATCTTGAACTGGTGGCGGGGAATCAGTTCCTTCAGTTTTTCCACCAGGGCTTTGCCCACGTAGTAGGCTTTGTCGCGGTGGACAATGGAGGCGAGGGAATCGACCTGGTCGCCGTTGATCAAAATATCCAGCCGCACCAGGTGATTTTCGCGGTAGCCAATCAGGTGGTATTCCATGCTGGCGTAGCCCTTGGTGCGGGACTTCATTTGGTCGAAGAAGTCCGTTACCACCTCGGCCAGGGGCACCTCATAGATCAGGGTGGTGCGACCCTGGGCCAGGTATTTCATGTCTTTGAATTCGCCCCGTCGTCCCTGACAGAGTTCCATCAGCGTCCCCACGTATTCTTCCGGGGTAATCATGTCGAGTTGGACGTAGGGTTCTTCGATTTTTTCGCGGGATTGGGGATCGGGCAGGGTGCTGGGGTTGTCAATTTCCAGCACTTCGCCCTGGATGGTGGTGACTCGGTAGATCACCGAGGGGGCGGTGGTGATGAGATCCAGGTTGTATTCCCGCTCCAGGCGTTCCTGCACAATTTCCATGTGCAACAGGCCCAAGAAGCCGCAGCGGAAGCCAAACCCCATGGCGCTGGAGGTTTCCGGCTCGTACTGCAAGGCGGCATCGCTGAGGCGCAGTTTTTCCAGGGCTTCCCGCAGTTCCTCAAATTGATCGGACGCGGTGGGGAAGAGGCCGCAGAACACCATGGGCTTGGCCTCGGCATAGCCAGGGAGCGGCTCGGTGGCGGGGTTTTGCACCAGGGTGATGGTATCGCCCACCCGGGCATCTTCCACGGCTTTAATCGACGCCGCAAAGTAGCCCACTTCCCCGGCATGGAGTTGATCCACCTTCACCTGACCGGGGGCCAGCACGCCTAGCTCGTCGATTTCGTACTCCTTGCCGGAGGCCATCAGCCGCACTTTATCCTTGTGGCGAATGGTGCCATCCATCACCCGGAAATAGACGATGACGCCACGATAGGGGTCGTAGTAGCTGTCAAAGATCAGCGCCCGCAGGGGTTTGTCCACAGTATCTTGGGGGGGCGGCACCAGGTAGACGATGGATTCCAAAATTTCGTCGATGCCCACCCCTTCCTTGGCCGAGGCTAGGATCGCGCCGCTGCAATCGAGGCCGATAATCTCCTCAATTTCGGCTTTGATCCGTTCAGGGTCGGCCCCGGGCAGGTCAATTTTGTTCAGAACCGGAATAATTTCCAGGTTGTTCTCTAGGGCCAGATACACATTGGCCAAGGTTTGGGCCTCTACTCCCTGGGAGGCATCCACCACCAGCAGCGCCCCTTCGCAGGCAATCAGCGACCGGGACACTTCGTAGGAAAAATCCACATGGCCCGGAGTGTCGATCAGGTTCAGGATGTAGTCTTTGCCGTCCTGGGCCTTGTAGTTCATGCGGGCGGCCTGGAGTTTGATGGTGATACCCCGTTCCCGCTCCAGATCCATACTGTCGAGGAACTGCTCTTTCATTTCGCGATCGCTGACGGTGCCCGTGCGCTGCAACAGCCGATCCGCCAAGGTCGATTTGCCGTGGTCGATGTGGGCAATAATCGAAAAGTTACGAATCTGAGAGACGGGAACCTCTGTCATAAAAGGCGTACCAGGGGGATAAGGGGTGCTAAATCAGGTCGTTGGTCAGACTTCACTTATTGTAATGGGTTATCCCACCAACGTTCCCCAGGGGTGGCATCTTCCCCAGCCT
>JAYKHF010000131.1:0-26669 GCA_035285305.1 Leptolyngbya sp. | reverse complement strand
TGGGTTTGGTGCAGCAGGCTGTGGCGGCTGTCGCTGGCGCTGGAGAGGGAGGGCACCAAATTGCGAGCTTGGAGGGCCATGTGCAGTTGCAGATGGGCCACGTACTCAGAAAAGTCTTCGCGGGTTTCGGTCAGCACGGGGGTTTTTTCTGACAGGGCCACGGGAACAACCTCGTTGTTACGGAACATCAAAACAAAGGCAACGCTAACGAAGGTAACACAGGCATTGCGCGGCCCCTAGGCTGTGCAATGAAGCTTAACGGTCTGTCACATTGCCCAGGCTGTCACCTTGAAGAGGGCAATGGGTTGCCGTCCGCCCTAGGGCTACCGTCGGCGCTCTTGGAGCTTGCGGTAGACCTCCTTGATATCCACCCCGTGGTGGGCGAGGGCGACCAGGGTGTGATAAAACAGGTCGGCCACTTCTCCGGCAATGGCGGCGGGGTCGTCGTCTTTGCAGGCCATCACCACTTCAGCGGATTCTTCGCCAATTTTTTTGAGGATTTTATTGTCGCCCCCCGCCAGCAGTTTGCAGGTATAGGAATCGGGGTTGGGATGGTCTCGCCGATCACACACGATGCTAAAGACCTGGGACAGCATATCCGCCGGAGGGGCGACCTTGTCTGTGCCGACCTGGTGGAAGCAACTCCGTTCTCCCGTGTGGCAGGCCACATTGCCCACCTGATCCACCGTGACCAACAGGGCATCGCTGTCGCAGTCGTAGCGGATAGACTGCACCCGCTGCACATGGCCGGAGGTGGATCCCTTATGCCAAAATTCCTGGCGTGAACGGCTCCAGAACCAGGTTTCGCCTGTGTCTAAGGTTTTTTGCAGGGATGCCGCATTCATCCAGGCCATCATCAGCACGGTGCCGTCTAAGTGGTCTTGCACAATGGCCGGTACCAAGCCCTGATCGTTGTAGCGAATCTGATCAATGGGCACAGCATTCGAGAGGGAGGTTGGGGAAGAGGGAGCCATGGTCAGGGGATAAGCGGGGTTACTGATCCACTTTAGTATGTCGGGAGTTGGGCGTTGAGAGTTGGGCGTTGGAAGTTGGAAGTTGGGCGTTGGAAGTTGGGTGTTGGAGGTTGGGCGTTGGAAGTTGGGGGCATAACTTTTTGGGCTAGGCACCCAGAACGAGAGGGGGCTTGGGTTAGGATGGAATGCGGGCAACGCTTGGATAACCCTATCCTATGGCCCTCACCTGCCCCAGTTAAACCGTCGCCATGAAAGAGTTTTTTGAGAACGTTTTTCGCTATCCGCGTTACCTGATCTCCTTTTCCCTAGGAATTCTCTACAATGCGGTGCAGCCCTTGATGCCCCTGCTTCAGCGTCCGACTACGGCGGTGGCGTTGGTGGGGGCGGTGCTGGCGGGGTTCCTATTCCTCACCTTTACCCTGCGGGCCATGCTGGGGCTGGGGGTGGCCTAGGTTTTGTCCATGGGACTGATGTCGATGGCAACGTTCCCGCAGCCCTCACCCTAAACCCCTCGTCCAACTAGGGAGAGGGACTTTGGCCATTCTTCCGGATTCCCTCTTTCATGGGGAGAGGGGAGAGGGCCAAGGCTGGCGGTAAGACGCGTGACGGCTTGAGGTTCGGGCAAGCACCGCCAACAACATTGTTCAGCACATTGTTTAGCACGTTGGAGTACGGGACGATGGCGAATAGTCGTCGAGTGGAGCGGGTGGCGTCGTTGATTAAGCGCGAAGTCAGCCACATGCTGATGGGGGATATCAAGGATGACCGGGTGGGCGCTGGCATGGTCAGCGTCACCGATGTGGCGGTGTCGGGAGATTTGCAGCACGCCAAGGTGTTTGTTAGCATCTATGGCACCGAGGAGGCCCGGGCCGAAACGATGGAGGGGCTGAAGGCGGCGACGGGCTTCGTGCGCAGTGAACTAGGCCAGCGCATCCGGCTGCGGCGTACCCCAGAGATTTTGTTCAAAGAAGACACCTCCATGGAGAAGGGGACGCGGGTGCTGTCTTTGATTAACCAGCTCAGCCAAGAACGAGCCGAAAAAGGTATGGATGACGCCTGGTTTGAGGCCGGGGCCGAGGGGGATGATCGCGACCGGGGCGATCTCAACCAAGACGCGCCGCCCAGGGCAGAGGATGACGAGGACGATCTGGCGTGACCTGGATAGCCCCCAGTGCCATCATGCCCTCCCCCGACGCGCTTTCCCTGGCGGAACAGGTGGCGCAGATGGTGGTGGTACGGGCCTCCGGTCATTTGTTTGATCATGAAATTCGCTATCCTGCCTGGGAGGCTGATCGGGCCACCTTGCAGCATTACATCGCCGACCTGGGCGTCGGTGGGGTGATTTTGCTGGGGGGCAGCGCCGCCGAGGTGGGCCTCAAAACCCAGGAATTGCAAACCCTGGCCCAGGTTCCCCTCCTCATGGCCGCTGATATCGAAGAAGGGGTGGGGCAGCGGTTTAGTGGGGCCACCTGGTTTCCGCCTCCCATGGCCTTAGCGGATATTGCCCAACGAGACCTACCCCGGGCGGTGGCCTACGCCGAGGCCATGGGTGCCGTCACCGCTGAAGAAGCCCTCGCCATCGGCCTGAACTGGGTACTGGCCCCGGTAGCCGATGTGAATAACAACCCCGCAAACCCCGTCATCAACGTGCGGGCCTTTGGCGATACTCCGGAGATCGTCGCGGCTCTGACCACGGCCTTTGTGCGCGGATCCCAGCGTCAGGGTGTCCTCACCACCGCCAAGCATTTTCCGGGCCATGGCGATACGGCGGTGGATTCTCACCTAGATTTGCCCATCCTGCCCCATGATAGGGAACGGCTTCAGCGGGTAGAACTGCCGCCTTTCCAAGCGTTGATCCGGGCCGGAGTGGATACGGTGATGACCGCCCACCTGACGATCCCAGCCCTAGATCGGCAATATCCGGCCACCCTATCGGCCCCCACCCTGACGGGGATCCTCCGTCAGCACATGGGCTTTACAGGACTAATCGTCACCGATGCCTTGATTATGGGAGCCATCACCCGCACCTACGGCCCCTACGAAGCGGCGGTGCTGGCGGTGGAAGCTGGGGCGGATGTCCTGTTGATGCCACAGGATCCCGAGGGCTGCATGAAGGCTGTTGTGGAGGCCGTGACCATTGGACGCATTCCCCCAGAACGCATTGCCGATTCTGTGGAACGCCTGTGGCGGGCCAAGCAGCGGGTGGCCTCTCGCCTTTCGGTGCCGCCGGAATCTTGCCACGCCTGGGAGCATGTTCCGCCCCCTCCTATTCATGTCGATCCCTTCCTGCGGCCAGCATCCCAGCGCCTCGCCATCGATATTCTCACGGCATCCCAGAGGGCAGTGGGGCAGGTGCCGACCGGTGATGAGCAGCATCCCGGCGATAACCTGATTGTGGTGGACAGCGTGGTAGATTGCCCCTTTCTGAACCGCACAACTCCCGCCATTACCCTCCCGGCCCAGGCCCACTACCAGCTTCAACTGGTCGATCACCAGGGTAGTCAACGCTGGCCCCAGGTCGAGACCCTGCGTCCGACCTTGATGCAAATCTTTCTGCGGGGCAATCCCTTTCGCGGATCGGCGGCCATGTCTCCCCTCGTGCAAGCTTGGATTGAAGCGCTCTTGACGGCCCAGTGCCTTCAGGGGTTGGTGGTTTATGGCAGTCCCTACGTCCTGGACTCTGTGAAAACCCAGTACTTGAGCTTCCTGCCCGACCCTGGCGCGGCCTCGGAATCTCGCCCCCATCCCAGGGTTCCCTACGGGTTTAGCTATGGCCAAATGGCAGCGGCCCAGCATTGTCTGCTAACCGCCCTGGGGCTGGCTAGCACGGTTCACCCCCCTGTCCAGCCCCTAGCCTTTACGGATTAGTCGCAGATGAGCCCCGAGGCCCATCACCCCCCATCACCCTGGTGGCGTCACCGGATTTAGCCTCGGCTTGGGATAGGCGACGGGGATTCTAGATTATCCGGATGATGGATCGCAAGGTATGAAAGGATTTAAAATCCCCCGCTCTGGGGCAATCTTCACAATGGTCTTTGATGATCAGGGGTCTAATCTCAGGAGTCAATCATGGTCTATAGTCTTCCCCCTGCTCCGCCGCCTATCGTCCGTGTAGAATCGGCCCCCATCTCCTCCCTGACCATTTCCGCCGTCACGGAATGCAAGCGAGGAAGCCGGGACTGTTTCCCAACCGATCGGGTTGGCTATCAACCAAGCTGGGGTTTGGTGGCGGCTAGCCTCCCTGCCCTCACCCCCAGGTTCACGATTAGCTAGCTGACTTCTAGCGGACTGGCCCCTAGCTAACCGACTGTCTACTGGCCAAGCTCGATTCCAGCGGTTCCAGGTGCAGCCCCCGGGCGGCATCAGCCAGCCTATCGATGGACTCCGGTTGATCCAGATAGGGACATACCCCCAGGACAGGGATCTGGGTCAAACCTGTGATCATGGCCGCAGGAGCCCAACGGTCAATCTCTTCAGGGCGGCGGGGCTGGGGGCAGTTGAGAATGATGCCGCGCAGGTCAAGGTTGGTTTGGCGGGCAAGGGCCACATTGGCCACGGCCTGGGCGATGGCCCCTAGTTTCACCGGCACAACGAGCAGGACGGGCAGGTGCCAAGCCGCCGCCAGATCCGCAACGGTGAGTTCGTCGGTGACGGGGGATCCTAGACCGCCTAAGCCTTCTACCAAGACGCGATCATGGGTTTGGGTGAGGGTTTGCAGACTGTTCCAAACCACCCCGAGATCAATGGAACGCTGCTCTAGGGCAGCGGCAAGGGGTGGAGCCAGGGGGGCCTCAAAAAACTGAGGACATAGAACATCAAGGGACAATTCTGGGAAGAAAAGCCGCTGATACCGTTCACGATCGCCCTCCCCCGATTGCAGGGGCTTCAGGAGACCCACAGACTGCTGGGGGCAATACCTCCGCCAATAGGCCAGCAGCGCACTGGTCACCACGGTTTTGCCGACCTCGGTGTCGGTGCCGGCAATTAACAGCGCATTGAGGGAAACCATGGCTAGATATCCAGATCCTCGAGCTTCATTTTGGGGCCGTAGGTTTCGATGAACTCGCGGCGAGGGGCGACGCGATCGCCCATCAGAATGGTGAAGATGCGATCGGCCTCAGCGGCGTCTTCAATTTCCACCCGTTTCATGGTGCGGGTGGCCGGATCCATGGTGGTCTCCCAGAGTTGCTGGGGCATCATTTCCCCCAACCCCTTAAACCGCTGCACGGTATAGTTGGCATTGGCCGGAAACTCGTTGGTGATGAGCTGTTGCAGTTCCCGTTCGTTGTAGCAGTACCAGTGGTTGCGGCCCCGTTCCACCTTGTAGAGTGGGGGACAGGCGATGTAAACATAGCCCTGATCCACCAGTTCTCGCTGGTAGCGATAGAAGAAGGTGAGCAGGAGCGTGCGGATGTGGGCTCCATCGACGTCGGCGTCGGTCATCAGACAGATGCGGTGGTAGCGCAACTGCGACATATCGAACTCTTCGCCCTTAATGCCTAGCCCGAGGGCGGTGATGAGCGCCTGAATTTCGGTATTTTTGTAGATTTTGGCGTCGTCGGTTTTTTCGATGTTGAGGATCTTGCCGCGTAGGGGCAAAATCGCCTGAAAACGGCGATCCCGGCCCTGTTTGGCACTCCCACCGGCGGAGTCGCCCTCGACGATGAAGATTTCCGACTCGCTGGGGTCGCGGCTGCTGCAATCCGCCAGTTTACCGGGCAGGGTGGAAGACTCTAGCACCGACTTACGGCGCACCAGTTCCCGCGCCCGTCGAGCGGCTTCGGCGGCGTTGAAGGCTTGGATGGCTTTTTCCAAGATTGAATCCGCCACGCCGGGATGGAAGTCGAGATACTCCGTCAGCGCTTCGCCCACGAGGGAATCGACGATGCCGCGCACCTCGGTGTTGCCCAGTTTGGTCTTGGTTTGGCCCTCAAATTCTGGGTCGGGCACCTTCACCGAAACAATGGCCGTTAGCCCCTCGCGGATGTTTTCCCCGGCCAGGTTAGACTCGGCATCCTTGCGCTTGTTGCGCTTGCGGGCGAAGTTGTTGAGGGTGCGGGTTAGCACCGCCTTCAGCCCCTCTAGGTGGGTACCGCCGTCGATGGTGCGGATGTTGTTGGCAAAGCCCAGTAGGTTGTCGGAATAGGCATCCACACACCATTGCAGCGCCGCTTCCACCTGAACCCCGTCGCGCTCGGCGGAGATGTGGATAATTTCGTCGTGGATGGGCTGCTTATCGTTGTTGATGTAGGCGACGTATTCGGTGATGCCACCCGCGTAGTGGTAGGTGGAGACCCGGGGTTCGTCAGACTTCAGCAGATCGAGACGGTAGTCGGTGAAGACAATTTCGATGCCCGCATTGAGGTAGGCCAACTCCCGCAGCCGCCCAGCTAGGGTGTTGTAGTCAAACTCCACTCCGGTGGTGAAAATTTGGGTGTCGGGCAAAAAGGAAACCGAGGTGCCGCGCCGCTTTGTGGTGAGCGGAGTAACGGCCAACTCGCCCATGGGGACGCCCCGTTCGTAGCGTTGGTGGTGGGCCTTGCCCTCGCGCCAGACAGTGACCTCCACCCATTCCGACAGGGCGTTGACGACGGAAATCCCCACCCCGTGGAGACCCCCCGACACCTTGTAGCCACCGCCGCCAAACTTGCCCCCGGCATGGAGCACGGTCATCACGGTTTCTAGGGCGGACTTGCCCGTGCGGGGGTGAACATCGGTGGGAATGCCGCGCCCATCGTCGGTAACGGTGACGGAACCATCGGCGTTGAGGGCAATATCAATCCGGTTGCAATGTCCCGCCAGGGCTTCATCGACGGAGTTATCGACCACCTCGTACACTAGATGATGGAGTCCACGGGGGCCAGTGCTGCCAATGTACATCCCTGGACGCTTACGAACCGGTTCAAGCCCTTCGAGTACTTGAATCTGTTCGGCACCGTAATCGGTTGTCATTACTGTACGCTCCCAACGTGGGCTTGAATGAGGGCTGAAATTAGCTTGCAAGCCGCCTGACTGGCAAACAGGTCAAAACATCCGAAAATTATAACATAAACCTGTCATAGAGGATTCTAAGGCAGACTGAGATGCAGATTGGTATGGGGATGGAGTCCGAGGAAAAACCGGTTTTAGAACCTAGTCGATTTCAGGACACAGGATACAATGCAAATGTACCATTTTTGCTGGTCATTGGTGGCGCAACCGCCACGGGTAAATCTGGGCTAGCCCTCACCCTGGCCGAACGGCTGAAGGGGGTCATTCTCAGTGCCGATTCCCGCCAAGTATATCGAGAGTTTGACATTGGCACCGCTAAACCGTCCCAGGCGGATCAAAGTCGGGTGCCCCACTTTTTAATTGACCTCTGCGACCCCACCGAAACCCTAACCCTGGCGGAGTATCAGCGGCAGGCCCAGGACTTGATTGGTCAATGTCA
The DNA here is from genome assembly GCA_035285305.1 of Leptolyngbya sp. Classification (GTDB taxonomy): domain Bacteria; phylum Cyanobacteriota; class Cyanobacteriia; order Phormidesmidales; family Phormidesmidaceae; genus Nodosilinea. The sequence continues at coordinate 19,265 of JAYKHF010000131.1, read as the reverse complement.
CCAACAGGGGGCCATCGTTCCCCTGTTGGTGGGCGGCACCGGGCTCTATATCGATGCCATTGTGAAGGGGCTGACCATTCCGCCGGTGGCTCCCCAGCCCGCCCTGCGTCAACACCTCTGCGACCTAGGCCAACCCCACGCCTATGCTTTGTTGCAAGCCGTTGATCCCGTCGCGGCCCAGCGGATTCATCCCAACGACCCCGTGCGCACGGTTCGCGCTTTGGAGATTTTCTACGTCACCGGACGGCCTCCCTCCACCTTGCAGGGAGAAAATCCCCCCGCCTACCCCATCCTGTACCTGGGGCTCGATGGCGATGCCGAGGGGTTGTCCCGCCGGATTGCCCAACGTACCCAGGCCATGATCGACCTGGGCTGGGTGGAGGAAGTGACCCGCCTGAGGCAGACCTATGGGGCTGACCTGCCGCTGTTGCAAACCCTCGGCTATGCCGAAATCCTGCGATACCTGGAGGGTGACCTCTCCCTCGCCGCAGCCATTGACGAGGTGATTCTCCATACCCGTCAGTTTGCGAAACGCCAGCGCACCTGGTTTCGCAACCGGGCCACGGTTCAGTGGTTCGATGCGAATTCACCGGCTGTCGCCGATCAGGTCTGGGACTGGCTGATCCATGACCGGGGGATCGATCTAGCTTCAGGTTCCCGGTAAGGGGGCATCGGTCGGGGGCGATTGTTGCGTTTTGCCGCTGTTTTGCAGGGGGACGAAATTTCCTGGCTAAATTGGGACAATCGGATTTTGCGGTTTTGCCAAAACGTTCGCCGGGACGCTGTTCTGCCATGACGATACCTTTTTGCCGGTGGTTTGGGTTGCCCGCTATGGGCCTGTGGATGGGGCTAGGGCATCCCGGCTTGGCCCATGCCGATCCTAGCTTTAGTCGGTTTACCGATTGGTGTACCCACGCCGCCGAACTGGCCCCGACAACTCAGCAGACGGTGGCCGCGCTGTTGATCTACACGGGCACCGAGGACTGTGCCACCGCCGAAGCCCGCCTCCAGGAGAGTCCTGCCCTGGCCTTGGATGGGGCCGGCATTGCCGATCTCCGTCCGATCTCATCCCTGACTCAGTTGCGAGAGTTGTATTTGTACGGCAATGCCGTGGGTGATTTGCGCCCCCTGGCCTCTCTGACCCAGTTGCAAAAGCTGTCCCTTAGCCGCAATCAGGTCATGGGTTTGCAGGGGCTAGAAGCCCTGACGCGGCTGGAAGAACTGAACCTAGGGGAGAACCAGATTACTGACCTCGGGCCGCTGGCGGGGCTGACGCAATTGCAGCAGCTTTATCTCTACGACAACCAAATCACGGAGGTGGAGGCCCTGGCGGAACTGATGCAACTGACCCGCCTCAGCCTTCAAAGCAATGCCATTCAGACGGTGGCCCCCTTGGCGGGACTGGATCGCCTAGAGCAACTGCTGCTGAATGACAACCCAATCCAGGATCTCACGCCGCTGCAAGCCCTCACGGGGCTGACCGAACTGGCCCTCAGCGGCAACCAAATTCGCGATCTCAGCCCCCTAGCGGCCCTGACACCCAGGGCGCTGTATTTGGATGGGAACCAGATTGAGTCGGTACAACCGCTAGCGGGGCTGACTTCCCTAGAAACCTTATCCCTGAGCCACAATGCGATCGCGGATCTCGCCCCCCTGGCGGGGCTGGTCAACCTGCGATCCCTCAGCCTCAACGATAACCAAATCCACGATCTTTCCCCCTTGGCCAACCTGCGCCAGTTGTGGGAACTCAACCTAGAGGCCAATCAAATTACGGAGCTTACGCCGCTGCGCCCCCTCACGTTCCTCAACCGTCTGTCCTTAGATAATCGGGTGTGGTCGGAGGGCTACCGAGTCATGCAGGGGGAGAATGCCGTCAGCGATCTCAGCCCCCTGCATGATCTGACGAACTTGGCGGAACTCTATCTGGACGGTAACCAAGTCAGCGACCTCAGCCCCCTGCAAGATCTGGCTAACTTGGCCCAGGTGGGGCTAGGGCGTAACCCCATCCAGGATCTCTCGCCCCTGGCGGGCTTGGCCTTGTTTGAGCTAGACCTTGAAAACACCGCCGTTCAAGACTTTGCCCCCCTAGGTTCCCTGGGAACCTTAACCACCCTGCACGCCAGTTGGACAGGGCTATCGGATTTAAACCAACTGCCGGAATTACCGGCCCTCAACACCCTGTCTTTGCACGGCAACCGCATTCGTGACCTGTCCCCCCTGACCCGTTATCCCAACCTGCAAGAGATCGACCTGGGTTCCAATCAAATTCAGGATATCGGCCCCCTGGCTGAGCTCCGCTACCTGGCGGTGTTGTCCCTGTCGGACAACCAAATTCAGGATCTCAGCCCCCTCAGGAACCTGAACCAACTGTATCGTCTCAGCCTGACCAGCAACGCCATTACCGACCTCAGCCCCCTCAGTGGCCTGACGGATTTGCAGGAACTCACCCTCGCCTTTAACGATCTAGATAACCTGCAACCGCTGGCTCCGTTGACCAATCTGCAACGGTTGGCGCTGGTGAAGGCCAACGTGCGGGATGTGTCTCCCCTGGCGAATCTGGCGGCACTCCGCCTGCTCTACCTAGACGAAAACCCCATTACCAACCTCAGCCCGCTGTCTACCCTCGACAACCTCGACCAATTAACCTTGCGGGGCGTGATCACCAGGGCGGATCAATGTCCTCTGCGGCCCACCCAGCGCTGTGAGTTCTAGGGCTTGCCCCGGTCTTTCCCCGGCGGGATCGTTCTTTGCGGCGCTAAAAACTCGGCTGAGTCAAAGGTTTGACCCAGCCGAGTAATGCAAGGAATTTAAGGGTTTTAACGGGCCTGACGGGATTCGAACCCGCAACTTCCGCCGTGACAGGGCGGTGCTCTAACCGATTGAACTACAGGCCCTCGTGTTGAGCGATTTCTATTGTGGGGCTTTGCGGGGCGTTTGTCAAATAAAAAATCGCAATTTCTCCGGTTTTTCGGACTGTCCCGCCCTGGCCTGCCCTGACTTTAGGGGGATGGGCTGAACGAAGGCTTAACGCCCCGTTCGGCGGGCTTCGCTGTGGCGCAGCAGTTGCTCAATGACGTCTAGGCGATGGTGCCACACCTGAAGGCGATAGGCGCTGTTGGTGGTTTCGATCAGGATGGGGGAGGCGAGGGGAGTCCGCACCCGGGTGAGGCCTTGCTGAACGCGATCAAGCCTACGCAGGGTGGGAGACTGGGCGAGGGCGAGGAAATCGGTCTCCAACTGATTCACATCCTGCACCCACTGTTCCAAGACGGGGCGCTCCATCCACAGCTTTTGGTGGCTGAGCAGCCAGTTCCATTCCCGCTGGAGCGTTTGGTAGCGGGCTAGGGCCAGGGGAACGGGATCGCTGGGGGCCGGGGTGGCCTGGGTTTGGGCCAGCAGGGTGCCTAGCTCGGTGTTCAGATCGGCGGCGGCAAAGAGGGCAAAGCCGGGGGTGGGCAGGTCACGGGCGGTTTGCATTTGGTCTAGGGTGGCCTGGGTAGAGAGATTGTAGAGGCGAATGCCGGGAAGCACCAAGGCGGCCCCAAAGGGTTGATCATTCATCCAAGGGCGTAGCAGTTGCTCAAGGCGACTGGTGTCTTGGGCATAGCTCATCAGCACGACCCAATCCACATGGCCCGCATTGGCCCAGGTGCCCCAATCCTGCTGAATCCTTTGCAGGCGATCGTGTTCGGGGTGGGCAAACACCGCCGCCGACATCACCAGCCCCGATCGCTGCCGCCGTAGGGTGTTGCTCAGGGTGGCCACAAAGGAGTTCACCTGCTGAATACGAAACTCTGTCCAGCGATCCCATAGGAAGCGCTGCCGAAGCTGTTGGTCTGGGCTGAGGCTGGGGTTGGGCTGGGGCGAGAGGCTGATCGGGTCTACCCCCGTGAGGCGGCGAAAATTCTGGCGGGCGGCGTCGCCATAGCCGTAGGTGCGGTTGGCCCCCGGATCTTGGAAGGGATAGCGAATGTAGTCGAGGTGGATGCCGTCGATGTCGTACTCTTGTACCATTTCCGACGTCAGGCGAATTAGATAACTGCGCACCTCTGGGTTGGCGGGGTCGAGGAAGGGCTTGTCTTGGCCAATGGGAATGGGGTTGCCCCGGTTGTCGGCCCCGGCCCAGTGGGGATAGCGGGCCAGCAGGGGGCCGGGATAGTTGGCGGGCAAGTTCAATAAACGGTTGTGTTGTTCGTTACCAGCGGCAAACACCCACACCCAGGCGTGGAGGGTCATGGATCGGGCGTGGGCGAGTTCCACCGCACTAGCGAGGGGATCCCATCGGCGGGTGAGGGGATTTTGCTCCGGGGCGACTTGGCTTGGGTAGATGGGGTAGCCCGCGTTCACTGTCTCAAAGAACACGGTGTTGATGCCAGCGGTGGCCAGTTGATCAAACAGGCGGGCCAGCCCCTCTGGGTTGCGCGATCGCACGATGGTGCCCCGATCTAGCCATACGGCCCGAATTTCGGGTTGAGCGTAGGGTTGTTCCACCGGAAAACTGGCCCACAGCCCGTTCCGCACGGCCACCCAGCGATCCTTCAAGGTGTCGTGGTGGCCATCCGCTAGGAGGGTGGGCCAATCCTGCAAAAGCTGTCGGGCCTCCCCTAGGCTTGGGTGTAGAAACGGATCCATTCCTGTGCCCAGGGCAACGGGGCTGAGGGCGGCGGTGAAGATAGGATCGGCCTCCGTCAGGGTGAGGGTGGTCGGGATCTGACGGGACTGCGCCAGCAACAGCGCACTCTCCAGGCGGCCTATCAGATTTCTTAACTCCTGCTCCATCACCAAGGCCACCACCGGGCTCAGGGGGCGCTGCCCAGGGGTCAGGTCAATTACGGCGGGGGCTACTTCGCTAGCGGGGTCGGTGGTGGTGGGCAGGCCCGATTCGGGCGACTCGATTTCAATGGCCCAACCTCGGCGATGCCCCCCCGGGCTCAGGGCCAGGGCCATCACTAAGGCCGCACCGAGAACCGACAATCCTGGTCGGCAACGCCCATCGAAGGAGAAGTGGCGGGGCAAGGCATACCTCCTGACCAGAATCAAGACGCTAACGGCGCAATTGTGACATAGTTCTCCCGAAAAATCCTGGGACTTGGGCCATCTCTGGGCCTTAGGGGGAGTCCCTGGGGCGTGTGATGGCACCCTTCCCTAGGGGAATTACGGAGGGTCGGTGCCCTGACATACAGGCTGTGCGTAACTTTGGTCGGAAATGTATCCTTGGCCGGACAATTGGGGCAAGCTAATGAAGGATAGAGAACAACTGTGGATCCCGAGTCTTGCCCCGTCGAGAAGCGCTATGGTACCTGTGTCTGCCTCTGAGATGGATGATCCTCGCTGCACCAATCCGCAGACGCCTGTCCGAGAACAGACGGCACAGGCCAAGGATGGCGGTGTTGCCCCCCGAGACTTGCCCGGGGGCGGCGGTAGCGAAGTGGCCCAGGGGCTCTTGACTGGCATCTTAGACCGCATCAAGGATGGGGTGGTGGCGATAGACGCCCAGAATCGGATCGTCTATCTCAATCCACGGGCCGCGACGATGCTTCAGGTTTCCCTGGCGGAATGGCAGGGCAAAAAGGTATGGGGGATATTTCCAGAGGCGCTGTCCCACCCGGTCTATGCCGATGCGCGGCGGGCCATAGCCGAACAGCGGTCTATCTGTGAAACCTATTTTTATCCGCCCTCGCAGCGCTGGTTCGAGCACCGCATCTACCCCAGCCATGAGGGGCTCACCGTTTACCTGACGGATGTGACGGAGCACCAGCAGGCGGCCCAGGATCGGCTGAAGGCCGAAAAACTGAGGGTAGAACTGACTCTCTTGGAAACCATCCTAGAATCGATCCTGGCGGGTTATTGGGACATTGACTTTGCCCGGGGCACAAACTACATGAGCCCCGGCCTCAAGCGGATGCTGGGCTATGACGATGCCGACCTACCCACGGAGGTAGACACCTGGCAGCGGCTCATTTTTGCGGAGGATTTGCCCCCTACCCTAGCTTGCCTAGGGCGGCACATTGATAGCCACGGTGCAGAACCCTACTACAACGAGGTGCGCTATCACCACAAGGATGGATCGACCGTGTGGGTGCTTTGTTCGGGGCGGGTGATTGAGTGGGATGAGGCCGGGAAGCCGCTGTATATGGTGGGTTGCCATGTGGATATTACCCGCCTGAAGGAAGCCGAAGGGAAACTACAACACAGTGAAGCCCACCTGCGAGAGTCTCAGCGCATCGGCAACCTGGGCAGTTGGACCGTTGAAACAGCCACGAATCGGATGACCTGGTCGGATCAGCTTTACCGCATCTTTGGCCTGCCCCCAGATACCGTCCTGGCCAATTTTGAAGCGCTACAACAGTATTTTCATCCCGATGATCGAGAACGCCACCGTCAGGTTGTGGAGCAAACCCTCGCCACCCAGGACCCCTATGATGATGAATTTCGGATTGTGCGCCCCGATGGCTGCGTCGCCACGATTAACGTGCGCGGAGAAACCCTCGGCAACGCCCAGGGGGTGGCGACTCACCTGATGGGCACCGTCCAAGATATCACCCAGCGCAAACAGGCGGAGCAACAACTGGCGGACTTATCCCTACAACTCAACTTGGCCCTAGACTCTGGCCGCATTGGCACCTGGAGCATTGACCTGCAAACCGAAGCGGTGACTTGGGACGATCGGCTGTTGCACATCTATGGTTTAGATCACGCCCCCAGTAGCCTAGGGGCATGGCTCGAAACCTTTCACCGAGAAGATTTGCCCCTGCTGGAGACCGATCTGGCTCAGGTGCTGACCGGTGCCCAGCCCACGCCCCAAACCCTGCGGTTTTTGCGCCGGGATGGCGAACTGCGCTGGGTACGGGCCACCGCCCTGATGGAAACCGACGCCGACGGGCAACCCTGGCGCATGATTGGCACGCTGGTAGACGTCACCGAAACCAAGCTGGCGGAGGAAAAACTACACCAAACCTCGGCCCAACTGATCGCCTCGAACCAGGAACTAGAAGCCTTTGCCTACTCGGTTTCCCACGATCTTCGCGCTCCCCTGCGGGCCATTGATGGCTTTAGTCAGGCCCTCCTAGAGGACTATGGCGACCGGGTGGATGAAGAGGGGCAGGACTATTTTCGGCGCATTCGCAATAATGTTCAGCGTATGGGCCAGCTCATTGATGATTTACTGCGACTGTCCCGGGTGTCGCGGATGGCGATGCACTATGAGTGGGTCGATCTGACGGCCTTAGTCGCCGAACAGGTGGCGGAACTTCAGCGGGACGAGCCGGATCGCGGCATGGAGGTGCACCTAACGCCGAATCTTGGGGCTTGGGTGGATCGGACGCTGGTGCAGGTGGTGATCACCAACCTGGTGCAAAATGCCTGGAAGTTTACCAGCCATCATCCCCAGGCCCACATTACCTTTGGCCAAATCCAGCAAGATGGCGAACCCGTCTATTTCTTGCAGGATGATGGGGCTGGGTTTGACATGGCCTACGCCAACCAGTTGTTTGGTGTGTTTCAGCGACTACACAACACCGAGGAATTCCCGGGCACCGGCATCGGACTGGCCACGGTGCAGCGAGTCATCCACCGCCACGGCGGGCGGGTGTGGGCCGAGGCTGCCGTGGAACAGGGGGCGACGTTCTATTTCACCCTGCCTCTACGGCCCGCCCTAGCGGGGGCAAGGCTATGATAGATGACCTGCCCAGTATTTTGCTAGTGGAGGATAACCCCGACGACGAACGTCTGATCCTACGGGCCTTGCGGCGGAGTAACATCACCAATCCCGTGGTCGTCGCCCACAATGGGGAAGAAGCGTTGCAGTGTTTACAAGGCCTTTCTCCTTTGCCCATCGTGGTGCTGCTGGATCTCAAGCTGCCCAAGGTAGACGGCTTTGAGGTGTTGCGACAACTCCGCAACCAAGACGCCACGCGGGCCTTACCCATCGTGGTGCTGACCTCTTCCAGCGAGGATCGGGATATTGTCACCAGTTACCATCTAGGGGCGAATAGCTACGTGCGTAAGCCGGTATCCATGGATGAGTTCACGATGGCTATTGAGCACTTGGGGGTGTATTGGACTCGGATGAATCAGGTTGGGGCTTAATTTCTAATCGATGGACATTTTCGCGACTCTTCTATGAGCACTGTCGATCTATGAACACTGGCGATCCCGGCCTTTGCGTCTTAATTGTTGAAGACTGCGATGACGATGTCGTGCTGCTGCGGCGCGAACTGAAGCGGGCCGGGTTTGATCTCACCTGGGCACAGGTGCAAACTGCCGAGGACTTCAAGGCCACCCTCCAGTCCCAACCCTGGGACGTGGTGATTTCAGACTATAAAATGCCCCACTTCAGCGCCCCTGCCGCCCTAGATCTGCTGAAACAGAGCGGCCAAGATATTCCCTTCATCGTGGTCTCGGGTACCGTGGGCGAGGCCGCCGCTGTAGCACTGATGCGGGCCGGGGCCTGTGACTACGTGATGAAGGATAACCTGTCGCGCCTGGGGGAAGCGGTGCGGCGGGAACTGCGCGAGGCCCAGGATCGCCGCGAACGTCTGCAAGCCCAAGCCGACCTCGAGCGCACCCGCGAACTGCTGCAACTGGCCATTGAGGGATCGGGCATTGGTCTGTGGAGCTGGCATATCCCGAGCGGCGGTGTATGGGCCAACGAACGATGTATTCAGTTGTTGGGCTATGATCCAGCGACCACCGATCTCGATCTCACGACCATCGACACCTGGCGACAACGGATTCACCCCGATGACTACGACAGACACCAATCGCTCCTCCAGGCCCACTTAGCCGGACTGAGTCCGACCTTCGACTGTGAAATACGGCTGCGCCACCGCCAGGGCCACTGGATTTGGGTGCTGGATCGAGGCAAGGTGGCGGAATGGGACCAGGCCGACCAACCCCAACGCATGAGTGGAACCTTTACCGACATCACCGAACGCAAACAGGCGGAGGAAGAACGCCACCAAGCCGCCGCCGAAATTCTCCACAACAGCCTCCATGACGCCCTCACCGGGTTGCCCAACCGCACCTTTCTGAAGCAGCGCCTCGAACTGGCGATCCAGCGTTCCCGTCGCTATGCCCAAGCCCAGTTTGCGGTGCTGTTTTTGGATTTGGATCACTTCAAGGTGATTAACGACAGCCTGGGCCACCTGGCCGGGGATGAAATTCTGGTGTCGGTGGCCCATACTCTCAAGGCGATGGTGCGGGCCACCGACATGGCCGCCCGCCTGGGGGGAGACGAATTTGTGCTGCTGCTGGAGGATCTCGATAGTTTGCAGGAGGTGGAGGTCGTGGCCGAGCGGCTGTTGGGCGAACTGCAACGGCCCTTTCTGGTGCAGGGGCGAGCGATGTTTCTCAACGCCAGCCTGGGCATTGTCACCAGCCTTGCCCACTACCAAGACCCCACCGAACCCCTGCGCGATGCCGATATTGCCATGTATAAGGCCAAGGCCCGGGGCCGAGGCTGCTTCGTCCTGTTTGATCCATCCATGCGGCAGCATGTCCTGGATCGGCTCCAGCTTGAGCAAGATTTGCGGCAGGCCATCGACCAGCAGGAACTGGATCTGCACTATCAGCCCATTCTGCGACTGGCCACGGGGCAGATCTGCGGCTTTGAGGTGCTGGTGCGCTGGCACCATCCCCAGCGAGGGCTGTTGCTCCCCGCCGACTTCATCCCCATGGCCGAGGAGACGGGGCTGATTGCTCCCCTTGATCGCTGGGTACTGGCGACGGGTCTTCAACAACTGACGACCTGGCAGCGTCACTATCCCCACCTGGCCCACCTCGCCTTGAGTTTCAATGTCTCCCCCCAAGCCCTCTGGGGAGAGGATCTGATGCCCCACCTCCAGGATCTGCTGGCCCAAACGACCCTCTTGCCCTGCTGCCTAAACCTCGAAATTGCCGAAAGTACCCTCATTCACGACATTCAGGCCATCGCCCTACGGCTTCAACAACTGCGAGATCTGGGCCTCAGTCTCACCATCGACGACTTTGGCACGGGCCATTCCTCCCTCAGCTATTTGCACCAACTGCCCGTGAGCGCCCTCAAAATTGACCGTGCCTTTGTCACCACCATGGAAACCCATCGCCATAGCGCCAAGATTGTGGAGACCCTGATTACCCTCAGCAACCGCCTGGGGCTGGATGCCGTGGCCGAAGGTGTGGAAACCGAGGCCCAGAACCAACGCCTCAGAAGCCTGGGCTGTGACTTGGCCCAGGGCTATTGGTTTGCCCATCCCCTGCCCGCCGCATCTGCCGAACAATGGCTGAGGGCCGCCTAGGACAGGCTACCGGGGATGGAGAGGGATCGGCCATTGTCCTGGGGTTGCAGGTTGAGGATGAAGGGTAGTGCGGCCTTCACCCATTGGGCAATGGGGGTAAAGCTTGCGGCCTCGTCGCCGTAGCAGGTTTCCAGCATGTCGGTGTGGATGATGCCGGGGTTGAGGGCCACCGCCGCCATGCCGGGGGGCAATTCCTGGGCAAAGGCTTGGGTGAGGCCTTCGATGGCCCATTTGGTGGCGCAGTAGGGGGCAAACTCGGGCGAGGTGGATCGGCCCCAGCCGGAACTATAGTTCACAAAAATACCGCTGCCCCGCTGAATCATGGCGGGGGCAAAGCTGCGCAGGACGTTCACGGTGCCCAACAGGTTTACCGTCACCACGGCCTCAAACTCCGCCACGGGCACCTGCCACAGGGGGGCGGGCGCGTTCACCAGACCCGCATTGTTGATCACCAAATCCGGCACCCCCACCTGACTCAGAACCGCCTCGGCCCAGGTTTGCACCGCCGCTGCATCGCCAATGTCCACCGCCGTGAAGTGCTGATCAGGGTACTGCTGGGCCAGGGCGGCCACGGCTTCCGCCCCGCGAGCACAGCCCGCCACCCGGTGCCCCGCCGCGATCAGCGCCTCGGCCAACGCCCGCCCCAAGCCCCGACTGACGCCCGTGATCGCCACCTGCTTGCCCATGGGTTCTGCCCTGTCCTAACCGCGACAACTGGCCCAATTCTCCCACAATTCCCGAATCCCCCTAGAGGACGCGGGATCGTTGGATTTGGCGGTTGTCCCAGGACAGGTTGAGGGCCTTGCGAAAATCCTCCATGGCCGCCGCCCCTTGGCCCAGGTGCATTTGGGCATGGCCCCGGCCAATGTAGGCTTCGGCGATGTGGGGGTCGAGGGCGAGGGCTTGGTCAAAGTCGGCCAGGGCCAGTTCCCAGTCCTCTAGGAAGTAGTGGGCATAGCCCCGGTCGCAGTAGTTGAGGGCGTCTTCTGCACCGAGGGTGAGGGCTTGGTTAAAGTCGGCAATGGCCTCGTGGTACTGGCTTTGGCGGCTGAGGATGCGGCCTCGGTTGGCTAGGATGCGCCCACAGCGGGGATTAAACCGCAGGGCCAGGGTATAGTCTGCGTTGGCCCCTTCGATGTCGCCCATGCGCGCCCGCAACCGCCCCCGGCTGTCGTACAAATCCGCCAGCCGAAACCGCAAATTCAGCGGTGCGTCGTCGCCGTAGGGGGCATCTGGGCTATCTAGGGCCAAGCCCACCAGGGTTTGGTTGTAGGACAGATCTTGCAGGGCCGGGTTGAGGGTAAGCACGGCGGTGTAGTCGTCGATGGCCCCCTCGTGGTCGCCCAGTTCGTGGCGCAACATGCCCCGGTTGATGTAGGCCTCGGCATAGTCGGGCTGCTGGTGCAGGGCTTGGTTGACGTCGAGGGTGGCCTGGTAGTAATTGCGCCGCTGGAAATGGGCCACCGCCCGATAGTTCAAGGCTTCCGGGTGGTCGGGCTGCTGGGCCAGCAGGGCCGAAAAGTCGTCAATGGCCTGCTGATACACCTGTTGGCGCTGCTCCGTCTGGGCGGTGCGTGGCCCCTGGTGCAGGTAGGCTAAGCCCCGCCACAGCAAAACCTTGAGGAAGCGTGGATGGCTGGCCAACGCCTGGGAAAAATCCTCAATGGCTCCACCGTAGTCTTCCTCATCCAGTCGCAGTCGGCCTCGGTTGCTGTGCGTCTTGGGGTCGGCGGGTTGGAGGGCCACCGCTTGGTCGAGATCGGCCCGACCTAGGGCAAATTCGCCGAGGAGGCGGTAGACATTACCCCGGTTGATGTAGGCATTGGCCAAGTCTGGATCGAGGCGGATAGCGGCGGAAAAGTCCTCCAGGGCCTCGCGATACCGTTGCGTATCGCGGTAGGCGCAGCCCCGATTGTAGTAAGCCTTGGCGCAGGTATCATCTAACCGCAACACCTGCGAAAACAGGTCTAGGGCCGCTTGGATCTGCCCCTGCTTCGCCTTTTCAATGCCAGCCTTTAAGAGTTCGCTAATGGTCATGGAATCGTTGCAGTGGCGAAGAGGACACCGTAACTCAGGCATTTCACTCAGGTTAGGCCGCCCTTCGGCCTGACAACTCCCAGAGCATCAACAACGGACACAATTCCCTTGACAGGCCTCTACCCCCTTGGCGGCTTTCCCGAGCCTTAGCCGTCAAGCCAGTAAAATCTACCCAATATTAGGCCCATGCCTAATACTAGCCACAGGACATTTAAGTGACAATACCCTTGTGAATTTCAGGGTCTTTGCCCATGATGCGGCTCCCGTGGCCCAAGGCCCCGGCGACCTGTGAAGTTTCTCAACAAACGCGCCCTAGACAGGCCTAAAATCCCGAGGCCATCGGCCAGCCCCTCCGGGAAAATACAGGGCTGATTCCGAGGGGGATCAAACCGCCTACGGAGGGCGATAACGGCCTCCCTGGCCCTCCTTCTAGGGGGCTAAAAACCTTTCCCACTTGGTCATCGCTATCCTTCATGGGACGTGCGATATTAAAGGACAACTCACGACAGGTTAGATCTGGAGGGAACCTCCCGGCTAGACGTTCTAGCCCCTAGATGGCTTCAGACTGAGCCGTGATATGCCGCCGCCATGGGATGAAAGGTTCCCGATAAATGTTTGCCCTATGACCCATCCCGTTGTGACTCGACATCATATCCATGTCTCTGGCCAGGGGGCGTCGCCGATCCTGTTTGCCCACGGCTTTGGCTGCGATCAAACCCTGTGGCGCTGGGTGGCCCCAGCCTTCACCGAGGCCTATCAGGTGATTACCTTTGACCATGTGGGATCCGGGAAATCTGACCTGACGGCCTACCAGTCCCACCGCTATGCCACCTTGCACGGCTATGCCGAGGATGTGGTGGCGATTTGTGAAGCCCTAGCCCTAGAAAACCTGATTTTTGTCGGCCATTCCGTCAGTGGCATGATTGGCCTCTTGGCCTCGATCCAGGCCCCGCAATACTTCCAGCGGCTCATCCTGGTGGCCCCGTCTCCCTGCTACATCAATGATGGCGACTATGCCGGTGGTTTTGAACGGCGTGACATTGAGCAACTGCTGGATTTAATGGAGCGAAATTACCTCGGCTGGGCTAGTTTTTTGGCTCCGGTGGCCATGAAAAATGAGGATAACCCGGCCCTCAGCCGCGAACTAGAGGCGAGCTTTTGTGCCACCGATCCTGAGATTGCCCTTGAGTTTGCCCGAGCCACCTTTTATTCCGACCACCGCGCTGATTTAGCCCAGGCCCAAGTGCCCTCCCTGATTTTGCAGTGCGCCGAAGACAGCATTGCCCCTGAGGCCGTGGGCGACTACCTGAAAGCACATTTGCCCCACAGCACCCTGTGCCTGATGCAGGCCACGGGGCACTGCCCCCACATGAGCCACCCCGAGGAAACCATTGCCCTGATCAAGGCCTATCTGGCCGAGGCGTAGCCAGCCCAATCGCTCCCGGTCGCTTATCCTTAATCGCCACGCCACTCAACCGCAATCCTTCCAGTGGCAGACTTCAGGAATACCATGGATGACCGCTGGGACATGGCCCCCGCCGGATATTTGATCCTCAATGACATGGGCCAAATCCTTCACATCAATAGGACGCTGCTGGATCTCCTAGGCTGGCAGCGCCAGGAGGTTCAGGGGCAGCGGGTGGATGTGATTCTCCCGGTGGCTACCCGAATTTTCTATCACACCCATCTGTTCCCGCTGATGAAACTTAAGGGCAACGTTGAGGAAGTGTATATTCCCTTTCGATCTAAGACTGGGGAGGACATTCCCGTTTTAATCAACGGCTGTCGGCGCGAGGATCTCGATCCGGTCACGAACGACTGGGTGATTATTCCCGTGCGCTATCGGGTCAAATATGAGGATGAAATTATTCAGGCCAAGAGAACCGCTGAGAAGGCTATCCTGGCCCAGCAACAGGCGGAGAAGGCACTGATTCAGCAGTATGAGCAACGCCTGTTGATTCGTCAGATTTCCCAAAACATTCGCCAAAGTCTCGACCTCAGCCATATCTTTACCATTGCGGTGCAAGAAATTCAGCAGTTTACCCAGGCTGACCGGGTGGCGATTTTTCGCTGGGATGGGCCGCACCTAACCTCAGGCCGATTTATTGCGGAAGCCTTGGCCGACCCCGGGCTCCGTCCGCTAGCCCTGGGGCTGAAAAGTTTGCTGGCGGCGGATGCGGCGGAGACTACTTATTTGGCGGCCTACTACCGCCAACGAAAACGAGGGGAACCCATCCTCGTCGAGGCTCGACGGCCCGCCCTCGGCCTGACGGCGGGGGCACAATCCGATCCCCTAGCCATCCCGGACGAGGTGGATCGGTGTGGCTATCTGCCCCAGCGGTTCCAGATTCAATCTCACCTGGTTGCGCCGCTGCTGCGCGGGGAGGCCGCCTGGGGGCTGTTGTTCATTCACCAATGCACCGAGCCACGGCTTTGGCAGGGCCGCGAGGTGGAGTTAATCCGGGAACTGGCGGGGCAGCTTTCCATTGCCATTCAGCAGGCGGATTTGTTTCAGCAATTGCAGACCGAACTGCGGGAAAAAGAGCGGGCTGAGGCCCAACTGATTCGCACCAATGCCGATCTGTACCGCACCCAAGCCCTGCTAGAGCACCTGGCAGACACCGATGGCCTCACCCAAATTCCCAACCGCCGAAGTTTTGAGCGTCGTTTGGATCAAGAATGGTCGCGGCTGACCAGGGAGCAACAGCCCCTCTCGATCCTGATCTTCGATGTGGACTACTTCAAGTGCTACAACGACACCTACGGCCACCCCCAGGGGGATCAATGTTTGGTGGCCGTGGCCCAAGCGGCCCAGGGGGCCATCAGCCGAACCACAGACTTCCTGGCCCGCTACGGTGGGGAGGAATTTATCATCCTTTTGCCCAATACCTCCATGGCGGGGGCCATGGCCGTGGCCGAAGCCGTGCGGCAGGCGATTGAGGCGCTGCAACTGACCCACGAAGCGTCCCCGGTGGCTCCCGTCGTCACCCTCAGTATTGGTGTCAGTTGTTTGGTGCCCAGCCCAGAGGACACCCCCTTTACCCCCATCCACCGGGCCGATCAAGCCCTGTATCAGGCCAAACAGAGGGGGCGAAACCAAGTCCAGGACTGGCAGGGCTAGCGCAGCAGTTGTCGCACGGTGCTGATCATGTCGTCGGGGCGGAAGGGCTTGGTAATGTAGGCATCGGCCCCCTGTTTCATGCCCCAGTAGCGGTCAAATTCCTCGCCCTTGGAGGAGCAGATAATCACCGGGATGGATTGGGTGGTGGCGTTGTTTTTAATCCAGCGGCAGAGTTCGTAGCCGTTCATGTTGGGCATGACGATGTCCAACACCACCAGATCCGGCGGAGAAGCCTGGATTAACGCCTGAGCCTCTACCCCATCCTTTGCCTCCAGCACCGTTAGCCCAGCCTTGAGCAACAGTGAGGCGATCATTTCCCGGAGGGTTGAACTGTCATCCACAACCAAGACTGTACTCATAAATTCTCCCTGCCTCGATACCGGAGTGGCCTACTCCGTGCTCCGTTGCTATTAAACCTTAGTCTTAGCTTAATTCCCTACATACCGTTTATCAGGATACCGGATAACCTGTGCCCCAACCGCGTTCCCACGGGTTAGGATGCCCATAGGACGTTGATCATCCTCTATTTTGGGAACCATCGTCCGTTAGTTCATGACATTTTCTAATCCCTGAGCCCTTTGATCGCTTCCTCCTCCTTCGATAATGCCGATTCCCCGGCCCTGGATACCGCCAACCATCAGGATCAGCACCTCGATCTCACGGTGGATCAGGCGGATCCGCCGCGCCTGGATCGTTGGCTAACGGCCCATGTGAAGCCGCTTTCCCGCAACCGGGTGCAAAAGCTGATTGATTGGGAATACGTGACCCTGAATGGCCGACTCTGTACCAATAAAAAGGAAGCGGTGCAGGTGGGCGATCAGATTCGGCTGACGATTCCCGCCGTGAAGCCCCTGGAACTGACCCCGGAGGATATCCCCCTCGATATTTTGTACGAAGACGATCATTTAATCATTATCAATAAACCCGCTGGCTTGGTTGTCCATCCTGCCCCCGGCAACATGAGCGGCACCCTGGTCAACGCGGTACTCGCCCACTGTGGAGATCAGTTGTTGGGCATTGGCGGTGTGCAGCGTCCCGGTATCGTCCATCGGCTGGATAAGGACACCACCGGAGCGATTGTGATCGCCAAAACCGACCTCGCCCACAGCCACCTCCAGGCCCAAATGAAGGCCAAAACCGCCCGCCGCGAATACCTCGGCGTGGTCTACGGTGCCCCCAAGGCTGACGCTGGCACCATCGAT
This sequence comes from Leptolyngbya sp., assembly GCA_035285305.1. Classification (GTDB taxonomy): domain Bacteria; phylum Cyanobacteriota; class Cyanobacteriia; order Phormidesmidales; family Phormidesmidaceae; genus Nodosilinea. Next base: position 2,628 of record JAYKHF010000131.1, on the reverse strand, counting down.
GCGCCCCTCGGTCGTCACCCCCAGGATCGCAAGCGAAACGCCATCGTTCCCTTGGACAAAGGCGGACGCCATGCCGTCACCCACTGGCAGGTGGCCGAACGCCTCGGCAACTACACCCTGCTGCGCTTTCGCCTGGAAACGGGGCGCACCCACCAAATCCGCGTCCACAGCACCGCCATCGGCCACCCCATCGTCGGCGATCCCACCTACGGATCCGGGCGCGATGTGGGGGTGAACCTCCCCGGCCAAGCCCTCCATGCGGAACGGCTGGAACTCGTCCACCCCGCCACCGGGGACATCATCGTCGCCCATGCCCCCCTGCCGCCCCACTTTGAAACCCTGCTGACCGTCCTGCGCCGCCGAGGGTAGCCGCCCTAGCGTCCTAGAATAGTAGGATCAGTAGATCACTCAAATCCCTGCTAGCCCTCACCCCCAACCCCTCTCCCAGGGGGGAGAGGGGGGCCGGAAAGTTCCTCAAAGTCCCTCTCACAAGTTGGGAGAGGGATTTAGGGTGAGGGCCAATTCCCGACTCCCGATTCCCCACTCCCGACTCCCCACCATGGCCACCGATTACCTCGAACGCATCCTCACCGCCCGCGTCTACGACGTTGCCCAGGAAACGCCGCTGGAGGTGGCCCCTAACCTGTCGGCTCGGTTGCAGAATCGGCTGCTGCTGAAGCGGGAGGATATGCAGTCGGTGTTTTCCTTCAAGCTGCGGGGGGCCTACAACAAAATGGCGCACCTGTCCCCGGAGCAGTTGGCCCAGGGGGTGATTGCCTCTTCGGCAGGGAACCACGCCCAGGGGGTGGCGCTGGGGGCGAAGCAATTGGGCACCCGCGCCATTATTGTGATGCCCACCACCACGCCGATGGTGAAGGTGAATGCGGTGAAGGCACGCGGCGGCGAAGTGGTGCTCTACGGCGAAACCTACGACGATGCCTACGCCCACGCCCGCCAGTTGTCCGAAGAAAAGGGGTTAGCCTTTGTCCATCCCTTTGACGACCCGGAGGTGATCGCGGGACAGGGCACCATCGGCATGGAAATTCTGCGCCAGCATCCCCAGCCCATCCACGCGATTTTTGTGGCCATCGGCGGCGGCGGCTTGATTTCGGGCATTGCCGCCTACGTCAAACGGCTGCGACCGGAGATCAAAATCATTGGCGTAGAACCCATTGAGGCCGACGCCATGTACCAATCCCTCAAAACCGGGGAGCGGGTGCGCCTGAGCCAGGTGGGCCTGTTTGCCGACGGGGTGGCAGTGCGCCAAGTGGGCGAAGAAACCTTCCGCCTCTGTCAGCAGTATGTGGACGACATTATTCTGGTCAGCACCGACGACACCTGTGCGGCGATTAAGGATGTCTTTGAGGACACCCGCTCGATTTTGGAACCCGCCGGAGCCCTGGCCATCGCCGGAGCCAAGGCCTACGTGGAACGCGAGGGCATCACCGATCAAACCCTGATCGCCGTGGCCTGCGGGGCCAATATGAACTTCGACCGGCTGCGGTTTGTGGCAGAACGGGCGGAAATTGGCGAACAGCGGGAGGCCATTTTTGCCGTCACCATCCCCGAAACGCCGGGAAGCCTGAAAGCCTTTTGCGAATGCCTGGGCACTCGCAACCTGACGGAGTTTAACTACCGCATTGCCGATAATCACGAAGCCCATATTTTTGTGGGTCTAGAAGTGCAGGGCCGTGCCGATGCCGAAAAGATGATTCAAGTGTTTGAATCCAAGGGCTTAAAAACCCTGGATCTCACCGATGATGAACTGTCTAAAATGCACCTGCGCCACATGGTCGGCGGCAAATCTGCCCTGGCCCACAATGAATTAATCTACCGTTTTGAATTTCCAGAACGGCCCGGTGCCCTGATGAAATTCGTCAATGCGATGAGCCCCGACTGGAACATCAGCCTGTTTCACTACCGCAACAACGGGTCAGACTATGGCCGCATCGTCACCGGCATTCAGGTGCCGCCGGATGAAATGGCGCAGTGGCAGGAATTTCTCGATAACCTAGGCTATCAATACTGGGACGAAAACCAAAACCCCGCCTACAAGCTGTTTTTGGGCTAGGTCATCGGGCCGGGGGAGGATTCGCGTTAGCCGCCGCTGACGGGGGGAATGAGCACCACCTCATCCCCGGACTGAAGGGGAGTATCAGCGCGGACAAACTGAAGATTTAGCCCTAGGCGAGTTTGGTTGCGCCAGGGTTCGAGGTGGGGGTGGTCGGCCAAAGCCCGATCTAACACCGCGCCTACGGGGCTATGGGGGGGAAAATCCCACCTCACCTCTGGCACTCCGTAAGCCTCTTGGTAAATTGAAAAGAGCTTCACTGTCACGGTCATGGCATCCATTGCAAGCGCAGCCTCAGATCAGGTTGAACGATGCCCCTTCATTGTAGGGTAGGCATCCGGCCTGCCAGAGAGACCGCCAAGATGGCGGTTCTCCATTGGGTTTATGATCGGCTGAGGGGGCTAAATTTCCGGTCTGCCTTGTCGATCTGCCCTGGTTGGCTGACAAAAGATCCTGCACCGGGCGCGGGAACCGCGCCCCTACCGCATTTAGGCCATGTAGGGGTCAGGTCTCCTGACCCTTTGAGGAATCTGGGTTCTGGTAAGTTTTGTCAGTCA
>JAYKHF010000130.1:0-3229 GCA_035285305.1 Leptolyngbya sp. | reverse complement strand
GTCCCACACCCATCACCCCGGTGGCTAGCCCATGGAAACCAGCCCTGCCCTGCTGCGTCTGCTGCAATTGGCCAGTCCGGCCCTCCCGGTCGGATCCTATAGCTATTCCGAAGGCCTAGAAACCCTGATTGGGCAGGGGATGACCCGCCCCGAAGATCTGGTGCAGTGGATCGAACAGGAATTGGCCTGGGGGCTGGTGCGGGTGGAGGTGGCCTATCTACACCGCATCCATGCTGCGGCCCAGGCCCAGGCATGGCCCCAGATTGCCGCCGATAACCGCTGGCTGTCGGCCCTGCGAGACAGCGAAGAAAGCCGCCAACAAAGCTGGGCCACCGGACGCGCCCTGGGGCGGCTCATGGGCGATCTTCACCCAGAACTCCGTCCGTCCCTGGAGGCCGTGGGTCAGCCCTGTAATTTTGTCGTTAGCTTTGCGGTGCTGGCGGCCCACTGGCAGATTCCGGCGGCGGCGGCGGGGCTGGGCTATCTCCAGGCCTGGGCCACGAACCTGATCACGGCGGCGGTGAAACTGGTGCCCCTGGGCCAAACCCAAGGCCAGCGGATGCTGCTCGATCTCACGGCGACCCTCCAGGCCACGGCCCACCAGTGCGCCACCCTCAACCCTGAGGATCTAGCCCTGGGGGGATGGGGCGCATCCCTGGCCAGTATGCAGCATGAAACCCTCTACAGTCGCCTCTTTCGGAGTTGACGGCCAATTTCCAGAACGTCCAGAACACCCTACCCGCTGGCTCCATCATCGTGTTTTTGCTCCCAGGTTTTGCCTTGGCCCACCGCCGCTTTGTTCTGCGTCCTGCAATCCGGGGGGCGCGATGGATGGCCCGGTTTTGGCTGAATCTCAGGCCCCAGGAGACGGGCGAGGAGACCTCGCCCCTACGGAGGGGGGAATGGGGACAAGGGATAGCCCTCGGGTTGGCCTTGGTGATGGGGGTGATGCTGGCCTTCATCCCTATGCCGTCGGCCTGGGCGGCAACTGGGCCAGCGGCCCATCCGGTGTTGACGGTGGAGGTGTTGCGGCAGCGGTTGGCCAGCCCCCTGCAACGGGAGGGTCGCCCAGTGGTGGATTTGCGATCTTTCACCATCGACCTCCAGACCGACCCGGACTTTGCCACCACGTTCTATCGCCTGCTGAGCAATGGGTTGCAGCGGCCCGCCACGCCGCCTCTCCTCGACCTCAGCTATGCCGTCGTGCAGGGGGAATTTGACCTGCAAAAACTGGGCCAGCGGGAACCCCTCTACGGCGACACCCTGGCCCCCCTACTCAGCCCGGAGGGACTGTCGCAACTGAAGCGGGATCGGCAGCGGTTGTCCCAGATCAGCGGCCTGTCCCAATCGCTGCTGATTCAGGCGGAGGGCACCCCCCAGGAAATCTACCTGTTTCGGGGGCCAGTGCTGGCGGTGCAAACCCGCTTTGAGGGGGCCTTCATGGCCAGGGAAACCTATGTGCTGGGGCGCATCCTGGCCCAGGGGGCGGTGTTTGATCAAGAGGTGTACCTGGCGGGGGGGCGGTTTAACCGGGAGGTGAACCTAGTGGGGGCGGATTTTCGTCGCCGGGTGCAGGCCAAAAACGCGATTTTCTTTGCCCCGGCTCGGTTTGATCAGGGCATGTTTCGCCAGGGGGCCAACTTTCAGGGGGCCGAATTTAAGGACAACGCCAACTTCAGCGGCAGTCAGTTCGTCGGGGATTTGAACTTCAGCCGGGTGCAGTGGCAGGGCACCGCCGACTTTGCCCGCACCCTGTGGCAGGGGACGGCTTTCTTTTTGCGGGATCGGTTTGACCGAGCCCTGTTTTTCACCGAGGCCCGCTTTGAGGCTCCGCTGATGTTGCGACAGGCCCGGTTTGCGGCCCCCGTCAACCTGCGCAACGCCCTGCTGGGGCCAGAGGCCGACTTTGGCGATGCCCTGTTTCAGCCCGCCGCCTACCTGAATGTGGCGGGGATGGAGTTCAGCGTGGAGCAAACCCGTCTGTTGGGCACCCCGGGGCGGATTGGTCGGGCCTTTTCTGTGCCGCAATTGGCGGGCAACGAAACCCTGCTACGCAACCTCGAGCGCAACTTCCGCCAGTTGGAACAAATTAGCGATGCCAACGCCATCGCCTACACCACCGAACGCCTGCGGCTGAAGGACTGGCAGCGGCAACTGGTGGGAGCCGACCTCAACGAGGCTCCCCTGGCGGCCCTGGTGAAGGCGGGGTTTAAACCGGCCCAGGCCGAGGCGCTGATCGCCTACCGCCAGGGGAAACCCCTGCTCAGCGTGGACGACATTTTGAACGTCAAGGGCATTGACCTGGCGGCCTACGTCAAGGTGCGGGATCATGTCCTGACCCGACGGCAGGCCGCCCTGGGTAGCCAGTTGACCCTGGCCCTGCGGTGGGGAATCCTAGCGGTGCTGATTGTCCTCAGCCACTACGGCACCAGTTTTGGGCTAATTTTTGGGGTGGGGCTGGTGGCCATTCCCACCTTTGCCGCCATGGTGTGGTTTGTGGATCGCTACCGCCGCCGTTGGCCCACCCCCATCCTGCCGCCCCTGGAGGAAGGGCTGTGGCTAGGCAGCAGCGGCGGGCTGCTGCTGCTGCTGGGGCTCAATAACCTGATCCGATCCGCCGACTATCCCCAATTCACCCTGGTTTGCCTCGGGCTGCTGATTTTCCCTCTGCCCCTACTGCTGATCGCCCTGCTGCTGAAACAGGGCCGTTTCCACGACCAAATCCACGACAGCTACCTGGTGGAAGACGGCAGTATGCGCCAACTGCGGCTCCTGATCGCCCGTCTGCCCGTCATTCCCAAGTTCCCCTTCTTTCGCGATCGCTACACCCCCATCCTCCTAGATCGCCGCTGGAACTGGCTGAACTACCTCGATTTCAGCCTCAACAACTGGATCAAATTCGGCTTCAACGACATCCGCCTGCGGGACGAAAATGTTCCGGGCCTGATCACCGCCCTGGTGTGGTACCAGTGGGGGCTGGGGCTGCTCTACACCGCCCTGCTGCTGTGGACGCTCTCCCGCACCATCCCCGGCCTCAACCTATTGCTGTATTTCTAGTGGTTTGTCAGGGTTAAATTTTAGGGTTGCAGATATCCTCAAAGCCCTTCGACGGTTCGACCGGCTCACCGCTCAGGACGACCGTAAACGCTGGTTGGCTGACAAAAGATTCTGCACCGGGCGCGGAAACCGCGCCCCTACCGCATTCGGGCCATGTAGGGGTCAGGTCTCC
>JAYKHF010000129.1:0-14966 GCA_035285305.1 Leptolyngbya sp. | reverse complement strand
CTGGTTGGCTGACAAAAGATTCTGCACCGGGCGCGGAAACCGCGCCCCTACCGCATTCGGGCCATGTAGGGGTCAGGTCTCCTGACCCTTTGACAAATCTGGGTTCTGGCAAGTTTTGTCAGTTAACTAGCCCGAGCTGAGATTAGTTACAGTTTGCAAAATCTCCCCATAAAACTTCAACAGATAAATTTTCTAGAACGAAATTCAGCAGGATTTTAGGGTCACGCTACTCTGAAGAAGGACAGGACGGAGTCGCTTCAAACAACGTCTGTCTGCCCCCTTGGGGGTTTACTCGATAGGCCATTTTAGGAATGGCAAGGAGTGGGTTATGACTCAAAATGTCCTTTCTTTAGGTTTGCGTAATGTGGCCCTCGTGGGGGCCTATTCCAGCGGTAAAACGACACTGTTAGAAAGTATTCTTGCCGTCACCGGAGCCACCACCCGAAAGGGCAGTGTTGAGGAAGGCAACACCGTTGGAGACAGCACCCCCGAAGCTCGAAATCGTAAAATGACGGTGGAACTAAATGCCGCTAGTACTGAGTACGGCGGCATTCGTTTTACGTTTTTAGACTGTCCGGGTTCTGTGGAACTTCAGCAGGAAACCTGGAATGCGCTGATTGGTGTGGATGCAGCCATTGTGGTTTGTGAAGCCGATCCGAATAAAGTATTGACCCTCTCTCCCCTGCTGCAATTTTTAGATACTTGGCAAATTCCCCATCTAATTTGGATTAACAAACTGGATCGGGCCAATGGCACCTTTGCCGATGTGTTGATGGCGCTACGCCAAATCTCTGCCCGTCCGGTGATTCCGCAACAATATCCCATTCGTCAAAATCAAGACCTGGTGGGCTTTATTGATCTCGTCACCGAGCAAGCCTACCACTATCATCCCGGTGCCCCGGCGGATCCGGTGCCTCTGCCCGCCGCGCTTCAGGCGGAGGAACAGGCTGTCCGCACGGAAATGCTGGAAGCCCTGGCCGATTACGATGATCACCTGCTGGAGGAACTGCTGGAGGAAATTGCGCCGCCCGAGGAGGAAATTGTCAAAGACCTGAAGATGGAACTGGGGGCGGATTTAATCGTGCCTGTGTTCATCGGCGTGGCAGCCCGCGACTACGGTGTGCGGCCCCTGCTGGATGCCCTGGTGAAGGAAACGCCAGAACCGGACACCACCTGCGAAAATCGCGGCATTAAGACCGGGGATACGCCCCTGGCTCAGGTGCTCAAAACCTACTACACCCCCCAGGGCGGCAAACTTTCCCTGGTGCGGCTGTGGCGGGGTGAACTGCGCGACGGCGATGGCCTGAATGGCGAACGCATGGGCGGCCTCTACGACCTGATGGGCAGCCAGCCAACCAGCCTTTCCTCTGCCAAGGCGGGGCAAATTGTGGCCATCGCTCGCCTGGAAAATGCCAAGACCGGAGACACCCTCACCACCAACGGCAATAGCGCTGAACCCCTGCCCACAGCGCCCGCCATCGACCCGGTCTATGCCCTGGCCGTCACCCCGGCAAAACGCAGTGATGAGGTAAAACTCAGTTCCGCCATTGGCAAACTGCTGGAGGAAGACCCCTCCCTGGCCTGGGAGCAACATGGCGACACCCACGAAGTGATCCTCTGGGGGCAAGGGGATGTCCACCTGAATTTGGCCATTGATCGCCTGGGCCGCAAGTACAACCTGCCCATGACCACCCATCTGCCCCAGGTGCCCTACAAGGAAACCATCCGGCAATCGGTGGAGACCGTCCACGGACGCTACAAGCACCAAAGCGGCGGCCACGGGCAGTTTGGCGATGTGTATCTGTCCATCAAACCGCTGCCCCGGGGTGAAGGCTTTGCCTTCAACGACACCATCGTCGGCGGTGTGGTGCCCAAGCAGTACATCCCCAGCGTGGAAAACGGCGTGCGGGAATTCCTCAACCGTGGCCCCCTGGGCTATCCGGTGGTGGATGTGGCCGTTACCCTCACCAACGGCTCCTACCATACGGTGGATAGCTCCGACAACGCCTTCCGCCAAGCCGCCCGCCTCGCCATGACCGAAGGCCTCCCCATCGGTGGCCCCACCCTACTCGAACCCATCGCCCAGGTGGAAATTTCCGTCCCCAGTGTCTACACCTCCAACGTGCTGAAGCTGGTCAGCGGTCGGCGCGGCCAAATCCTGGGCTATGAGGGCAAGGCCGACTGGCCCGGTTGGGATGTGGTGACGGGCTATGTGCCCCAGGCGGAAATGCAGACCATGATTTTGGAACTGCGCTCCCTCACCATGGGCGTCGGCTTCTTCAAGTGGGCCTACGACCACCTCGACCCCGTGCCGGAAAAACTCACCGAGAAAATCCTAGCCACGGCGGACGCCAGCTAGGTTAGATCCTCGAATCTAACCCCCATTACCCCCGATTTCCTGGGGCAGGGAGACCCTGCCCCTACCTAGAATCCGGGGGTATGACCTTGGCCCGACTCCCGACTCCCGACTCCCCATTTCCTCATCGCCCCCTCCCCACCGGAAAACCCATCGTCCGATAAAGGCCCACCGTCCAGCCGAAGGCCAGCAGCCAGCCCCCCACCACATCACTGAGGTAGTGAACCCCAAGGTAGGTGCGACTGAGGCCAATCAACACCGCCAGCCCCCCGCCCAGACCGATAATCTGGCGACGGTGGGGGTGGTTTTGGCTCATCAACACCACCGCCAAAAAAAAGGCCATGGAAAAGGTCGCGTGACCGCTGGGAAAGCTGGAATCGGGCAAGGTGGGAACGCCTTCCCAGAGATGGGGCCGAACCCGTTGCCAAAATCCTTTAATCCCAATATTGAGCAGCAGGGAACCGAGCATTGCCCCCACCAAAAAGATGGCCTGCCGCTGTTGTTTGCGCCGTAAAAGCACCAGCCCTAGCCCAAGGGTGCCGGGTAGTACGCCCCACACCGTACCCAGGTCGGTGAACCACGGCATGATGGCATCGAGCCACGGGGTGGCATGGCGATGGAGGCGCAACAGCAGATCGCTGTCCCAGGTGGTGATGGCGGGGAAAATGGTAATCGCCCACCCCAAACCCAGCAAGCCCGCCCAGGCCAAACCGGGCCAGCCCCATCTGGCCCAATGTCCTTTACCACAGATGGCCCAGGCCCTTTGAGTAGCCCTTGGTTGCTGATCCGTCACGTTGTGCTGCCGCTTTGAGATGATGGGGGTGATGCCCGACCGGGCCGCTGGGGATGACCCTGCCGCCCGGTCTTGATTTGGGCCAGGGCCTTGCCGGGAAAGCGTTGGGGGAGACTTGTTGTTAGCTTACCCCAGCCTGTCCAGGAAAATCCCAGGGTTGGGAGAGGCTGCCCGCCCTAGGGCACTTCCGCCACCACCACGGGCGATTGGCTCAGCATCTCTAGGGCCGCTTGGTATTGGGGGTCGGCCTCGGTGGCAATGGTGTCTCGGCTGAGGGGCACACTTTTGACGATGCGGTTGGGGGTAATGCCGAGGCGATTGATATCGTGGTGGTCGGGGGTTTCATACTTGGCCACCGTGACGGCGAGGCCTGCCCCATCCGGCAGGTCAAACAGAGATTGAATCAGTCCCTTACCGAAGGTCGTACTACCCACCAGTTGGGCGCGGCCATTGTCCTGTAAGGCTCCGGCCAAAATTTCGCTGGCGCTGGCGGTACCTTCGTTCACGAGGACGACTAAGGGCGCATCGGTGAGGGCATGGCCAAAGGCTTCAAAGCTGTCTAAAATGCCCTGGCGGTTGACGGTGTAGACAATGGTGCCCTCCGGTAGCCACAGCCGCGCAATGTCAATCCCCGCCTGGAGCAGCCCCCCGGGGTTGTTGCGTAAATCCAAAATAAAGCCCTCAGCCCCTTGGTCGGTGAGGCTACGGATAGCCTCGGCCACGCTTTCCGCTGCATTGCCGTTGAACTGGCTCAGGCGCATATAGCCCACCCGCTGACCGCTGGGGGCGGTATCCATCTGGGCATACACGGGGTTCAGGGTAATCACATCGCGGGTTAGCATCACCTGGCGAGCGGTGGGTTCATGGTCGCTTCTGACCTCTAGGATCACGGTGGTGCCGCGCAGCCCTCGCATTTTCGCCGCCGCCTCATCCAGGGACAAATCCGTCGTCGCGGTACCGTCGATGGAGAGGATTAAGTCCTTAGGCTGTAGCCCCCCCTGTTCTGCCGGAGACCCTTCAATGGGCGCAATCACCCGCAACCAACCCGGATCGTCTTCCTTCGTAATCTGGAGCCCCACGCCTGTGAGTTCTCCAGCGGTGTTCGTTTGCAGACTATGGTACTGATCCGGCGGCAGCAGGCGGGTGTAGGGGTCGTCCAAGTTGGCCAGCATCTCGCGGATGGCCTCGTAGGCGTCCTCGTGGGTCGTCAAGTTTCGCTTCAGGGCGCGTTGGCGGATAAACCACCAGTTTTGATGATTAAAGGTCTCATCCACATAGGCCCGGTTGACAATGCGCCATACCTCCGCGACCAAATCCTGGTCTGAGGTCAGGGCAAAGGCGGGATTTGCGCCCACGGCTCCAAAGCCTAGCCCAGCGATACATAGTCCCAACACCAACAGCCGCAGCAGTGATCTCATAGTCCTCGCAAACCACGAACAGAATCGTTACAGGGTCGTCTTATTTGACGGAGAATGCTTTTCTCAGCCCGGGCTTGGCCCTCACCCCCACCCCCTCTCCCAGGAAGGAGAGGGGAGCCGGAAGGAATTCAAAGTCCCTCTCCCATGTTGGGAGAGGGATTTAGGGTGAGGGCCACCAAGGACTTTCGCCATATATTTCGCCATATATATCGACCAAGCGACGGGGATTGCCTAGGTTGGTTGTACCGTACCTGAGACAAGTCCTATTGTTCATAGTGACCGATTCCACGGCAACCCGCCTAGGGCGGTGGGATTAAGTCTCTGAGAGAAAATGTAACGAAATGTTAAAAAAGTGAAGCCTGCCTCTCATCCAAAACCAGGCAAAAGTGTTGATTTCTGGGGTTTGGGGCTGATCCGAGGGCTACCCTGTCCCAAAAAAACGGAGCAAGCCGCCGGGGCAAGGGTCGTTCTGTCGTTACGGCTATGTTACATTTTTCATTGATGGCAATTATTGATATATAGAGTTTCCCGCTTCATGTTTACCAAGCAAGTTACCGACTCTAAGGCCTATCAGTGGTTCAATGAGCGGCTGGAAATTCAGGCCCTAGCCGATGACATCTCCAGCAAGTACGTGCCTCCCCACGTCAACATCTTCTACTGTCTAGGCGGCATTACCCTCACCTGCTTCCTGATCCAGTTCGCCACTGGGTTCGCCATGACGTTTTACTACAAACCCACGGTAACGGAAGCGTTTAACTCGGTTCAGTATCTGATGACCGACGTCAACTTTGGCTGGTTGATTCGGTCGATTCACCGCTGGTCTGCCAGCATGATGGTGCTGATGATGATCCTCCACGTCTTCCGCGTGTACCTCACGGGCGGCTTCAAAAAGCCCCGTGAACTCACCTGGGTGACCGGTGTGATCCTCGCCGTCATCACCGTGAGCTTCGGTGTAACGGGCTACTCCCTCCCCTGGGATCAGGTGGGATACTGGGCCGTGAAAATCGTGTCTGGCGTTCCCGGTGCCATTCCTGTGGTAGGTGCCACCGTCGTAGAACTGATGCGGGGCGGCGAAGCGGTTGGACAAGCTACCCTCACCCGCTTCTATAGCCTGCACACCTTCGTTCTGCCCTGGGCGATCGCCGTGTTCATGCTGATGCACTTCCTGATGATTCGTAAGCAAGGCATTTCTGGGCCTTTGTAAACGAGATCAAAGAACGCTTGGGAACTGGGATGGGTCAGCCTATCATGGGTCAACTCATCCCCTTCTGTTTAGGTTAGGGGATACTCCCCGCTGTGTTTGCTGAGGCTATGCCTCACCTACTTTGTCGAGGTACAGCCTCACCTAATTTGTTGAGGCATTGCCTCACCTGATTTGTTTAAGAGGAGAACATTTGAATGGCAACCCTTAAGAAGCCGGATCTCAGCGATCCTAAGCTCAGAGAAATGCTCAAGCAGGGTATGGGTCACAACTACTACGGCGAACCTGCTTGGCCCAACGACCTGCTCTACATTTTCCCCGTGGTCATCCTGGGCTCCATTGCCTGCTGTGTAGCCCTGGCCATCCTTGATCCCGCCCTGGTGGGTGAACCCGCTGATCCCTTCGCCACTCCCCTAGAAATTCTGCCGGAGTGGTACCTGTACCCCACCTTCCAAATCCTTCGGATTGTGCCCAACAAACTGCTGGGCATTGGCGCGATGACCGCCATTCCTCTGGGGCTGATGCTGGTGCCCTTCATCGAGAGCATCAACAAGTTTCAAAACCCCTTCCGCCGCCCCGTGGCGACCACCGTGTTCCTGTTTGGCACCCTGGTCACGCTATGGCTGGGCATTGGGGCCACCTTCCCCATCCAGGAATCCTTGACCCTGGGCCTGTTCTAAATTAGATACCGCGAGACGGGATTGGGCCGCTGTGCCGAATCCTGTCATCACGGTTGAGAACTCCCCGATATTTCGGTATTTTGCGCAAAATCCTTGAATTTTGCGCATTTTTTTATGAAGCAATCGTTTTTCGATAAACTGATGATTGAAAGTATAAGAAACTACAAGATCTAGAAAGTAACTATCAATTGCTGTTAACCTACGGATCGGATGGCACAAAGGCGGTTAGACGATGGTCGAGACAGTCCGAAAAGAGTGCATTAAGGTCGCTAGTCAAATTGACCGTGTCTTTCAGGTGCAGGGCTGGTTTAGTGAAGTTTGTCGATCCCTAGAAGATGACTGTGATTGGGTGGCCCACTACGCCGACCGTCTGGCTTTAGCCCTGACCGAGGGCTTCACCAATGCCGTCCGCCATGCCCATGCCCATCTCCCCCCCGATACCACAATCAATATCGATATCGACCTGGCCCAAGACTGCCTTGAAATTCGCATTTGGGATCAGGGAAATCCCTTCAATCCTGACCTGTTGCCGGAGCCTCAACCAGGGGAGTTACTGGATAATGGGGGCTATGGCTGGTTTTTGCTGCGTCGCCTAGCCGACCGCGTCACCTACCAACGGCTTCAGGATGGTCGTAATTGCCTGTCCATTATCAAGTACGACGTCTGTGCCCTCAGCTAGCGCCTGGAACGTTACCCAAGTTTCCCACGGCTTGAATCCATGGGAAAAGCCCAACCCTGGATGGGCAAATCCTCGTTTTAAGAGACTATGCCGTGAAACAACCCGGATTTCGCCAAATTCAGTTGAACATGTCAGGCCTGGGCTGCTGGCTCACCCTGCTGGGCGTTCTTTGGCTGCTGGGGGCGGTGGGTCTAGGGTGGATTGTGAAATCCCTAGCGGTGATTGTGGCGCTGATTTTGCTGATTCCCGTCTTTGCCTTCGTGGGTGTACGATTCTGGCTGAAGCGCAACGTGATTGAAGCAAATTGCCCGGTGTGTGACACCCCCCTCACGGGAATTAAGGACGGTGCCACCCAATGCTTTACCTGTGGCACCGTCCTCACCACCACGACCCATGGCTTCCAACGCATGACGGAGGAAGGCACCATCGATATCACGGCGGTCGATGTGGTGGACGTTACGGCGGATACCCTCACCCTAGATGTTCCGTCCACCTTGCCAGAGGGCGATCAGGAGTTGAATTAGCCTGAGTTCTCCTCGGATCGGTTCAGCGGCCAACCTCTGGCTAGTCCTGGCTGATGGTGAGTTGGTAGGTGGTGGCGACGGGGTTGGCGTTGCCGATATAGAAGGTATAGCGCCCCCGGTTCAGCAGCCCCGGTGCATTGACAGCCCCTGAAGCACCGCTGGTGGTGTGGCATTCGCTGAAGCCATTGGGGCCTTCGATGAAGAGGGTGAGGCCGGGACTACCGCTAGCTGCGATATTGACGGCAGCGAAGTCTTCGCGCACGTCTAGCACTTGGGTGGCCCCTGGGGCGCGCAGGCCACAGGCAGAGGGCTGGCTGGGGGTCACGGATCCTTGGGTCTGAATGGGCTGACCTAAGGGGGTTTGGGCTGTGGACTGAGCCCAGGCGGTACTCCCTACGAAGGACAGGGCCAATGCCATGGCAGAAAGGGTGAGGGTTTGACGCATTGTTTTCATAACCACACGGCCTCCTTGGCCTGGAAAAAGGGAGCAGCTAGCGCTGAGGAGGGTTGAGATCGCTCAGTTGCTTATGTCTATGCTAGACAGGCGTAGCCGGTGGGACACCAAAACTATGCCAGTTTGCAGAGTGCCATGGGAACCCTAGGCTTGGCACCACGGGCACAGGATCGGCTGAAACCAACGATCGAGATAGCCGTTGACGGCAGACCCCTGGCCCGAAGGCTGGTCGCCCCCTCCCAAAAGTTCTGTGATCAGAATAGGAATTGAGTGCTAAAACATAAAGCACTATCGCCCAACCTCAACCTTGGTGGCGTTATCTCCAAGGACGATGACCTCGCCTTTTTGGGATCAATCTATCGCCAGTTGCTGAACTGGCGAGGGCTGTGGAGATGACCTGTCCTGGGCGGGTTGTGCTCAAGGGATAGATCTGTATTGGTAGATCTGTATTAATAGTGCTGTATTGGCAACGGTGGATTATGGCGCAGACTTCCCCTCCCCAACCCATGGCGACCCCCGGATCGGCAGAACGGCTGAAGGGGGTGCTGTCTAACCGCCATAGTTTAGCCCTGCGGCGGCTGGTGGCCTGGGGTCTGGAAGTCGGCTTTTTGGTAGGGGCGGCGGCGTTGCCCTGGGGGTTAGGGGAAGTGGTGCGCCAGCGGGTCGAGAGCCCGATGGTGCCCCTAAACCCTGTGTCGCAGATGGTGCAGGAGGGGGCCGCTCGCGGGATCGGGCGACCTCGATCTCGCTTGATTCAGGAGGTGCCCGCTGCCACTAATTTACTGTGGTTTAGTGCGGTGTTGCTGCCCGCAGGTCTCCTAGGAATTCACCTTCATCAACTGGCCAAAACGGGCAAAAGCTGGCCAAAACGATGGTTAGGGCTGCAAATTGTCGCCTTGGATAACGGGATGCCCGGTTATCGGGCGGCCCTGGTGCGGGAGGTGGTCGGGCGTCTGGGCTGTCCCCTGGGGGCGGCCTACTTGGTGGGGTTGGGGAGCGGCACCCTGGTAACTGGAGTTGCCGGGGTGGGCACGGTGCTGGTGTGTGCCTTGGGGCTAGGGGCCACGGGGTTGACCCGTTCATCCCGACGCGCCCTCCATGACTACCTGGCGGGTACTAAGGTGCTGCTGCTGCGGGGTGGACAATTACCCGTCAAGCATCCTGTGGATTCCACAGATGCCCAAACGGCCACGGTGGATCTTGCCCCGGATGGGACGGTCTCTGCCCTGGGGCCACAAACGGCTCTGGTACGGCCTACGGTTGCCACAGCGGCCCATCGGCTCTTTCCCTTTGCCCAAGCCCAACTACTGACCATGACCCAGGAACAGGGCGGGCTGCAAGCGATCATCCTGTCTCCCCTAGAGGAGGGCCAGTCCCAGCAACGGTGGCCGCAGTGGCCTTGGCGGGCCGTGGCGCTAGGACTGGCGGGGCTGTCGTTGACCTTGGTGTTGGGCTATGGTCTGCGGCGACAGGCCCTGGTGAGTTCAGCCCTGGCCCCGAGGCCCCAGGCTAGCGACGATTTGTTCTTGGCCCTGGTTGAAAATCTCAGCCTCAAAGCCAACACCTTCCGGGATCAGCAGGCCGCCGCCCTGGCCCTCGCCAGTAGCCAAGATCCAAGGGCCATTACGCTATTAGTCGATCTCTTGGCCCAAACCGAGGATCCGGCTCTGCTGGATACGATTCAGCAAGCCCTGATTACCCTGGGGCCACCGGCCCTGCCCCACCTCCAGCGCCTGAATCTCACCCTGGCGAATGATATGGTAGCCCTGGCCCCCGACCAGCGCTTGCTGGCCCAACTGCGCCAGCGGACGGTGAAACGCACCCTGGCCAAAATTCTGGTGACCCACAGCGGATCGTTCCAGAATGTTGACCTGAGTGGTACGAACTTGGCCCAGGTGTCGCAAGGGCCAGACGCCTTCACCCTGGTGCTGGAGCAGCAAAACCTGGCGGGCATTCGCTGGCACCAGGCCGTGCTGTCTGGGGCGCGACTCCGCAAGGCCATTTTCTTTGATCCGGGGCCTGACGGTCGTCCGGACACCTTTGACGACTGGACCTCCGACTTGAGTCGGACGGATTTGACGGCGGCTAGTTTAGTGGCGGCTCAACTGCGCCATAGCCGGTTTTACCAGTCCAGCCTGTTGCGGGCTAACCTCAGTAATGCCCAGGCCCAGTATGCCGACTTTTCTGGGGCCAATGCGAGCAGTGCCCTGTTCATTGCCGCCGAGGCGAACCAAGCCCAATTCCAGGGCACCAGCTTGGCCGGGGCTGACTTCACGGAGGCCCAACTCACCCAGGCCAACTTCACCGAAGCCCGCCTGCGGGAGGCCACTCTGGCGGGGGCTAACCTCACCGAAGCCCTGCTGTCCCGGGCTGACCTCAAGGCCGCTAACCTGCAAGGAAGCACCCTGGTCGGCGCTAACCTGGCAGGGGCAGATCTCAGCAACAGCCGCCTGACCCAGGCCAACCTAGAGAATGCCAACCTAGAGCAGGTCAACCTGCAAAACGCTGATCTGCAAGATACCGTGCTGACCGGAGCCAACCTGGCTGGGGCCAATCTGCGGGGTGCGGTTTTCTTTACGGCTACTGCGCCCCCATCGGGTGGGTTTATTGCCGCCCTGACTGAGCCAGAGACCGGAAATGCCCTTGCTGGCGTCGATTTCTCGAAGACCCAGAACCTCGATGTCGAACAGTTAGGCTATATCTGTCAGCAGGGTGGCCTGCATCCCCAGTGTGGCCGGGGAGCCCCTTAATGGGGTTTGGTGAGTCCACGGGATCCGCCAGCGATGCCTCTGGCCGATGGAGTCAGCCTTCTCATAAAGAGTGAATCGCAGAATATTCACTCTTTTCAGCCCATGCCCTCCCGCGTTTTGACCAACAAAAGTTAACATAGGTATTAATAAAACTTTAGCCAGGTCAGTTGCGGTTCTGCTGCCTCCCCCAGGCAGGTTATTCCTCGGCTTGGCCATCTCACCCTACCGACGCAGGAGCTATTGAGTCATGACTGGATTTATTCGTGGTTTGTTTGGCGGCAAGGCGAAAAACCCTGGTGAGGCAGATCGTCCGGTGCAGGCCCAGCCCACCATCGAATCCGCCGCTGGTGCATACTTCCTTGATCCCGATGATGCCAAGAGCTTTGGCAACATCGACTATATGCGTTCCTCTAAAACCGTGCGGCGCACCTTCGCCAAAAAGCGCGGTGAAACCGAAGAGAAGGAAAGCATCCGCAAAATCTCCGCCACGGAAGCGGTGAAGCTGGAGGAAAACGGCCTGCCCAAGGCGAAAAGCATCCCCACCGAATCCACCACCGTGCAGTCTCCTAGTTTCAGTAACTACACCAGCCGCAACCTCAAAACCGATACCAATCTGGATATGTTCCGCAAAATGGCCAAGGATATCAAGAAGTAGGCCAAGGCCGAATCAGGCGGCGTCGGTTGCAGAACAGGCCGATTAGAACGACCGTCATAATTTCCCGCAACAGGACATAGCCTTTCGCTATGTCCTGTTTTTTTGATCTGTATAGCTACAGCCAACGTCCTCAGGACAATGCGTTCGCCCTGCGCCCGTCGCTCGCCAAACGTCTCCCATGGGGAAAGGGCACGGTTTTAGGTAAGCGGTGCGTTGCGGCCTGATGAGTGCCGCGAAATTCTGCTGTGTGCCACCCAAGCCATAGAGAGAGAAATTCGCGATGGGTAAGCGGTGCATTGCGGCCAATGGATTGAACCAACATTGGCCAAGCATATTGACGCCGCGAATGCACCCTACCTCTAGGGCGAGGCTTCGCCAACGCGAAGCAACGCACCCAAGCCATAGAGAGAGAAATTCGCGATGGGTAAGGTCGGCGGCCCGATGCCCGGTCAGCCCCTAGACGGTGGGCAGGGGGGCAAAAATCGTCAGCCCTTGGGGAATGCACTCAAACTCAACGGGGTTGGCCTCCATCATTTCGCCGTCGATCACCAGTTTCTGGGGCGGGTTAGTGGTGATTTTGAGCTTGGGGGTACGGAAGCCGAGGATATCTTCCCGCTGGTTGGGGTTGCCCAGGGTGGCTGAGGCGGCCAGGGACACGAGGGCCGTGAGATTTTGGAGGCGAGTTTGCCCGGTGGCAATGGTCACTTCCAAAAGGCCATCGTCGGGAACCACTTGCCCTAACCCCTGGGCCAGCACCGAGGTGGGGGGGGCCACGTTGGCAATGGTGATGGCGGTGGTAGTGAACTCGGTGACTTGGCCATCAAACTCCACCGTGGCGGTGAAGGGTTGGGCGGTGGCCAATTGTTTGACCCCGGCTAGGAGGTAGGCGAGGTTGCCGAGTTCGTTCTTCAGTTCGCGGCTGGCTTTGTCCACCATGCCCGCCTCAAACCCCAGTCCGGCCAGCAGAATCATGGGGGTCTCGTTACAGCGGGCGGCATCCACCACATGGGTGTTGCCCGCCAGAATGGTGGCACAGGCGGCGCGGAGGTTGGTGGGAATGCCCAAGCCCACGGAGAAGGCGTTGGCGGTGCCGCGAGGGATGATGCCCAGGGGAATGCCCGTGCCGATGGCGGCTCCAGCCACGGCGGATACCGTGCCATCGCCGCCCGACGCAAGGATGAAACTCTGGCCGATGGCGTTGTCCTGCTTAGATTGGATGGTGGCAATGATCTCCCGGGCCTGATCCGCTGGATCGAGATTGGGCTGGGTCATGATCACGTTGATTAGAATTTGCGGCTCCAGGATTTCCCGAATGGTGGCTAGGTCAATGTTGGGGTTGCCCTGCCCCGCCACCGGGTTAAAGATCAAGTAGGCCACCGGGCTTTGGGCTAACCCGCGCAGCATCAGCCGCGCCGAGGCCGCATTCAGCGCCACGGGGACATCCTGGATCTGGCAGGCCCGCAGCACCAGGGGAAAACTGGGAGAGGCGTTCATCATGGTCTGGGGATCGGCCCAGAAGCAAACCCCAGCCACCTCCCCGGCCAAAATTTGATGGGCTAGGACGATATCCCCTCCCATCTCTGGGTGGGGAAGGGTCGTCCAGCGCGGCTTGGCGGCACTCCACTGCTGTTCGAGGATGGCCAGAATATCCGGGGTGGTGAGCAAATCAAAATGGTGCAGCACCTGGGGATTGTGCAGCAGCCAGTCCACCATGGGGCTAACTTGGCTGGGGTGGGCCAAAAGGGCTAACGTGTTGGGCATGGTTGAGACTCCCTACAAAACAGGGCCACCGCCCCAACACCAGGACTTTCGCGGCAACCGCCGCCGTGGGAAAGTCGATTAGTCCGCATTGGGCTCGGGGGAGGAATCCCTCAATTGTTCCGCCTCAGGGCAGTCTTCGGCAATGGAAAGATCGATATTACAGCGCGATACCGTGGCTAAGCGCTGGGCCACCGAACCAATACTGTCTAGGCGGATAATTTCTTCCCAGGAGCATATTTCCTCCTCATCCTCGGTTTCGTAGCGCAGGATGACCAGATCGCCCTCAATGTCTAAAATCTGTGCCCGCTCTATCCACCGCTGTTGATCCCGCAGGTAAATCGACACTTCCCGACCATCACAACAGAGTTGGTAGATCTTGCGGTGTAGCATGTCGCGTCTCCTAAGCAGGTAACATCAACGCTGGGTTGGCCCGGTGGCCCGTCGTGGTTCATTCTAGCTAACATTAGCCCAGTATCCTTGTATTCGATATGGCGCTCCGCCCCTGTCCTATGCTGCTTCATCTCTGCACCTGGCCCGAAGTTGAGGCTTACCTGACCCGCTCCCGGGGTATCATCCTGCCCATTGGCTCCACCGAACAGCACGGCCCCAATGGCCTGATTGGCACCGATGCCATCTGTGCGGAGGCGGTGGCCAGGGGCGTGGGCGAGGCCACCGAGGCGCTGGTTGGCCCCACCATCAACGTTGGCATGGCGCTCCACCATACCGGGTTCCCTGGCAGCATGAGCCTGCGCCCCAGCACCCTGATTGCCCTGGTGCAGGACTACCTCAAACCCCTGGTGCGCTACGGCTTCACTCGGTTCTTTTTCATCAATGGCCACGGCGGCAATGTGGCCACTCTCAAAGCCGCCTTTGCCGAAACCTACGCTGCCCTCGCTGACGCCCAGATTCCCCAGGCGGGGGCAGTGCGCTGTACCGTGGCCAACTGGTACATGTGCCGTTCGGTCTATACCCTGGCCAAGGAATTCTATGGCGTTCAAGAGGGATCCCACGCCACCCCCAGCGAAGTCGCCCTCACCCAATACCTGTATCCCGACCACATCAAGCGAGTCGATCTTGATCCCCCCGTGGCCCCCCGGGGGTTCCCCATCTACAGCGCCACCGAGTTTCGCCAGCACTACCCCGATGGCCGCATGGGATCTAACCCCGCCCTGGCCACCCCAGAGCACGGCCAGCAACTCTACGAAGCCGCCGTCAAAGACCTCACGAACGACTACCTCAGCTTTGTGTCGGCCCTGTAAAAGGAGGTAGTCTGACTGCCTGACACATCTCTGGAAACCCCTGATTTCTCGTGGGGGCCATTGGCCCAAAAACCCCTTCGGCTAAGTTCTCCGGCTCCAACCCAGGGGCTATAGACTTCAGATTCAAGACAACGCATTTTCAAGGCTTTCAGGACTTGTGTCAGGCAACCAGGTCATGGGCTTACGCAAAGAGCGACTTCATACTTCGCCGACAGACCCCAAAACCTGAGATCCCCATCTGCCAAGGCTTTCAGACGTCCAAAAGCTCACTCATACCGAAAACTATTTGTCAACCTGCGGAATGTCAGTTCAGCAATTCTCAATATGGCAATTCAGCTAGTATTTGGCGGGATTTCTAGCTCTAGCCCTTCCAGCATGAAGGTAAGCAGATGATCCCAACTGTCGAAATACATGTACCGGGTTAACGCCCGCAAAT
>JAYKHF010000128.1:0-12677 GCA_035285305.1 Leptolyngbya sp. | reverse complement strand
GTTAACTGACAAAACTTGCCAGAACCCAGATTTGTCAAAGGGTCAGGAGACCTGACCCCTACATGGCCCGAATGCGGTAGGGGCGCGGTTTCCGCGCCCGGTGCAGAATCTTTTGTCAGCCAACCAGCCGTTCGGGATAAGCCAAGGGCTTCAAGCCCTAGAAACCCGCTTCCGGGGCGTCGGGCACAAAAAACACGCCCCTACAGTGGTTCTACCGTAGGGGTCAGGTTTCCTGACCCTTCGACGGCCAGAGGTTCTAGCCAGTTTCGGCAGTCAACCAGGCCAACAACCCCCTAGCCCCTTCTCTGTGGGAGAAGGGGCTAGGGGGTCAAGGTTCCTTTCCCAAGGGGGCGGGCTACAGTTGGCCACAGTCGGCGATGACCACGGGCTGGGACGTTTGGCCGCTGCGGCTACCCACCTGCTCCATCGTCTTCACCACATCCATACCTTCTACCACGCTGCCAAAAACGACGTGCTTGCCATCCAGCCAGGGGGTGGACACAGTGGTGAGGAAAAACTGAGATCCGTTGGTGTTGGGGCCAGCATTGGCCATGCTCAGCAGACCGGGGCCAGTGTGCTTGAGGGTGAAGTTCTCATCGGCAAATTTGGCACCATAGATGGACTCGCCCCCGGTACCGTTGCCCCGGGTGAAGTCGCCCCCCTGACACATAAATTCGGGGATGATGCGGTGGAAGCTAGAGCCCTTGAAATGTAAGGCTTTACCGGAAGTGCCCATGCCCTTTTCGCCGGTACAGAGGGCGCGGAAATTTTCGGCGGTTTTGGGCGCGACATCGGCCCGCAGTTCCATCACAATGCGGCCAGCGGGGGTGCCGCCAATGGTGATATCAAAAAAAACCTTAGGATTCGTGGATTCTGTCATGGGTGGGTTCAACGTGAACAAGACCCCTGTTATACCAAGTTCAGGGTCAAAAGGGCAAAGTGTCTAGCTCGCCGATCCTCCGCCCGGTGAAGAGGTTTGCTACCATACCGAACATGCTTGTTCCCGGATGGTGTAGCGATGACAACTCCCTTTCGTGTGGGTGTGGCGGGGCCAGTGGGCTCTGGTAAAACGGCCCTGGTGGATAGCCTGTGCAAGGCACTGCGCGATCGCGTTTCCATCGCCGTGGTCACCAACGACATCTATACCCAGGAAGACGCCCAGTTTTTAGTCCGCAGTCAGGCCCTCAGCCCCGACCGCATCGTGGGGGTGGAAACCGGGGGCTGCCCCCACACCGCCATCCGAGAAGATGCCTCCATGAACCTCGTGGCCATTGAAGACCTAGAAGCCCGCTTTGATCCCCTGGATTTGGTCTTGGTGGAAAGCGGCGGCGACAACCTAGCCAGCACCTTCAGCCCGGAACTGGTGGATCTCACCCTCTACGTCATCGACGTGGCGGCGGGGGACAAAATTCCCCGCAAGGGCGGCCCCGGCATCACCAAGTCCGACTTTTTGGTAATCAACAAGATTGACCTCGCCCCGCTGGTGGGGGCCAGCCTGGAGGTGATGGCCCGCGACGCTCGCACCATGCGCGGATCTCGCCCCTTCGGCTTCACCAACCTCAAAACCCAGGACGGCCTCGATGCCATCATTGCCTTTGTCTTGGATCACGCGGGGCTCGTCCCAAATCCGGCTTAGTGGCCCTCGGTATGAGCGGAGCGGGCGAGGAAACCTCGCCCCTAGGGTTGGTCGGCGCAGGAGAGGAGCTGGGGGTGAAGTCTGCCGAATCTACGGGTTGGGCTGGGACAGCAGCGGCTCAATGGTGAGGTGGGCGGTGGGGTCAAACTGATCCTCCAAGGCCGATCCCAGGACATCCTCGGGCAGCGAATCGTCAGTGGGGATGCGTCGATCCTCTAGGTCTTGGAAATTAAAGAGGTTGGGGTCGGCCAGTTGAGAGGGAGCCACATTTTGCAGACTGCGAAAAAGGCTATCGGTGCGCCCCGGCCATTGCTGTTCCCAATCTTGGATCATCTGCTTAATTTGGGCTCGTTGTAGATTGGCCTGGGATCCGCAGAGGGTGCAGGGAATGATGGGAAATTGCCGATAGCGGGCATAGCGGGCAATGTCTTTTTCGGGGCAGTAGGCCAGGGGCCGAATCACGATGTGGCGGCGATCGTCGGTGAGTAGTTTGGGGGGCATGGCCTTCAGGGTGCCGCCGTGAAACATATTGAGGAACAGGGTTTCGATCAGGTCGTCCCGGTGGTGGCCGAGGGCGATTTTGGTGGCTCCCTCCTCAGCGGCCACTCGGTAGAGAATGCCCCGTCGCAGCCGCGAACACAGCCCGCACATGGTTTTGCCTTCGGGAATCACCCGCTTCACCGTGCTGTAGGTGTCCTGCTCCACAATTCGGTAGGGCACGCCGATGGATTCAAAATACTCGGGCAGCACATGGGCCGGAAAACCGGGCTGCTTTTGATCGAGATTGACGGCGAAGAGATCAAAATGAATCGGCGCACTGCGCTGGAGGTGGCGCAAAATATCCAGCAGGGTGTGGGAGTCTTTGCCGCCGGACAGGCACACCATCACCCGGTCGCCCTCCTCAATCATGAGGTAATCGCGAATGGCCTGCCCCACCCGCGCCCGCAGGAAGCCCTGGAGTTTCTTGAAACTATTGGAGGTAGGCTGCTGCACGCCAACCATAGACCGCGCCTCAAATCGGCCTAGATCATAGCAAATCCCAGCAATTCTCATTTTGGTCAATTACCCGTTCGCCCTGAGCTTGTCGAAGGGCAAACGGGTAACGGGCTTCGGCTGTTCGACAGGCTCACAGTTCCGCCTGATTGGTCTTCCGTCGATGCGTCAAGTCCTATTGAGCATTGCTGTAGCCAATCCCCAGTTGGCCTCAAAATCCTGGCAGGCTGTGACAGGGGGCTAGGCCGCGACGAGGGCTTCGGTTTTGGTGGCGAGTTGGGTGAGGACGCCATTGATATTGGCCTTGGCATCGCCGAAGAACATCAGGGTGTTGTCGCGGTAGAAGAGGGGGTTATCCACCCCGGCATAGCCCGCCGAGAGACTGCGCTTGACGACAATCACGGTGCCCGCTTTCCACACTTCCATCACGGGCATTCCAGCGATGGGGCTGGTGGGGTCTTCCTGGGCGACGGGGTTAACGGTGTCGTTCGCGCCGATTACCAGCACCACATCGGTGTGGCTGAAGTCGTCGTTGATTTCGTCCATCTCCAGCACGATGTCGTAGGGCACGTTGGCCTCGGCCAGGAGGACGTTCATATGTCCCGGCATCCGTCCGGCCACGGGGTGAATGCCAAACCGCACTTGCTTGCCCTGGCTACGCAGGATACGGGTAATTTCGGCGACGGCATGTTGGGCCTGGGCCACGGCCATGCCATAGCCGGGGACGATGACCACGCTCTGGGCCGCTTCCAGCACATCCACTACTTCACTGGCGGCGGTGGCGGTGGCTTCTGCGGCGGTGCCTGCTTTTTTAGCCGTGGTGGACGATCCTTCGCCAAAGCCGCCGAGGACGACATTTAGGAAGGAGCGGTTCATGCCCTTGCACATGATGTAGCTGAGGATGGCCCCACTGCTGCCCACCAGGGCTCCGGTGATAATCAGCAGGTCGTTGTTGAGCATGAAGCCCGCCGCCGCCGAGGCGAGGCCAGAGTAGCTATTCAGCAGGGAAATCACCACCGCCATATCCGCCCCGCCGATGGCCATCACAATCACAATGCCAAAGATGGCGGACACGGCGGCGAGAACACCCAGGGGAATGAGCCCGTCGTTTCCGGTGGCCCCCACAAAGGGAAAGGCAAAGGCAACCATCGTCACCAGCATGGAAATGGTGATCACATGGCGGGCGGGCAGCAACACGGCGCGGCTGGGCACGATGGATTGCAGCTTGGCCACGGCAATCATCGACCCGGTGAAGGTCACCATGCCAATGAACACCCCGGCGTAGATTTCGATGCGGTGGATTAGCACCTCCGCCCCCACTAGGGTAGAACTGGGCTGGAGGTATTCCGCAAAGCCCACCAGCACGGCGGCGAGGCCGACAAAGCTATTCAGCAAAGCCACCATTTCCGGCATGGCGGTCATGGCGACGCGGGAGGCGGCGAGGGTGCCGACTAATACGCCCAGGCCAATGGAACTAAGCTGAATGGGGTAGCCCTGGCTAATCAACGCCGTGGCCAGGAAGGCGATGGCCATGCCGAAAATGCCCAGCAGATTTCCCCGCTTGGCGGTGGCTTGGTTCGACAATCCGCTAAGGCTAAGAATAAATAAGGCGCTGGCCGCAATGTAGGCAACGGTAACAAGGTTGTTGGACATGATGATGGGTTGCTAGGGAATTAGAGATGGTTCGTGTTTTGCGATGAGGTTATTCGTTGTTTGGGAAGATGGGCTATTGGTTGGAGGTCTGAAATTCTTCAACTTTGGCGTATAAGCTGGCCACGGATTCTTGGTCAAAAAGGTCATCCTTGAGTTTTAAATAGTCTCCTTTCCCAAGATTGCACGCAGCCCAAAAACGAGCGGCAGCAGATGGTTCCATGTTAGATAGCAAAACCTGAAATCCTTCCTGTAGAACTTGTTGCTCACTTTTAACTTGGATCATCACTACTCATCTCCAAAATAAAATCGACCGGATTGATAACTTTCATCGTTAGCTCTGAACACCGATTGATTAGCCGCTTGTCACAGGTAATGAAATAATGGCTGTTCAACGCTTCAGCACAGGCAACATGCAACGCATCCATCGCCTTCAATCCATTCTGCTCTAAGGCTTCGGCTCTCTGCCGAATGACTTCATTGACTTCTTGTCTTACTTCAGCCAGCTTAAGATATCGGCTCATGGCCTCCTGTTTCAGAAGATAGGGATTGCGGCTGTTCTCATAGTCCAAGACAGAAGATCTAACTAACTCAATGGCCTTAGCTTCGACCATCTGTAAAATAATGACTACCGCCTGAGTTTCAAGGAAAATCTTGGGCTGAGTCTGATCATCGAACGGACGGTTATAGGCGCTAGTGTCCAAATATACTCTTGTCATGCGATTCCTCGAAGCAAGATGACATTAGATCTGCCTAGCTCCTGCATAACCATCCACCAATAACCAACACCCCTCACTTATGAAACATATTCAGCATTCGCTGGGAGACCATGAAGCCCCCTGCGATGTTGACGGTGCCGAGGAAAAGGGCGATGGCTCCGAGAATGGTCATCGGGGAGGTGAGGTCGCTGGAGATTTGCAACATACCGCCGATGATGATGATGCCGCTGATGGCGTTGGTGACGCTCATCAGGGGGGTGTGCAGGGCGGGGGTGACGTCCCAAATGACCTTCCAGCCGAGGAAACTGGCCAGGATGAAGACCGTTAGGTGGGTGAGGAAGGCTTCCGGTGCCCAGAGGCCGATGGCGACGAAGGCGAGGGCAATCAGCACCGGCCAAATCAGTTGGGCGATCAGGGACTTTTTGGCGGGGGTGTCCTCTTTCGATGCGCCGACAGCGGCGGACTCGGTGGGGCTGGGGGCCGCTGGGGCTTCGGGTTTGGGGGCGGGCCAAATCACTTGCCCCTGGTGGATGACGGTGGTGGCGCGGATCACCTCGTCCTGGAGGTTGAGGTCGTAGGCTTGGGCACCGCCGAGATCGCTGAGCAGGTGGTAGAGGTTGTTGCCGTAGAGTTGGCTGGCCTGGGCGGCCATGCGGCTGGGCAAATCTGTGAGGCCGATGATGGTGACGCCGTGGTGGGTGATGATTTCTCCGGGCTGGGTGACTTCGCAGTTGCCGCCCTGTTCTGCGGCCATATCCACGATAATCGACCCCGGCTTCATGCTTTCCACCATGGCTTGGGTGATCAGCAGGGGCGCTTTTTTGCCGGGAATCAGCGCCGTGGTGATGATGATGTCTACTTCCTTAGCCTGCTGGGCAAACAGGGCCATCTCGGCGGCGATGAAGGCTTGGCTCATCACCTTGGCATAGCCCCCTTCCCCGGTGCCGTCCTCTTGGAAATGCAGTTCCAAAAACTCGGCCCCCATGCTCTGCACCTGTTCTTTGACGGCGGGGCGGGTGTCAAAGGCTTTCACCACCGCCCCTAAACCCCGAGCGGTGCCGATGGCCGCCAGTCCGGCCACCCCTGCACCGATGATCAACACCTTGGCCGGAGGGGTTTTGCCCGCCGCCGTAATTTGCCCGGTGAAGCAGCGGCCAAACTGGTTGGCGGCTTCGACCACGGCCCGGTATCCGGCAATGTTGGCCATGGAACTGAGGGCATCGAGCTTTTGGGCGCGGGTGATGCGGGGGACAGAATCCATCGCCAGCACGGTGCCGCCCTGGTGGGCCAGTTTTTCCATCAGGTCGGGGTTTTGGGCGGGCCAGATGAAGCTAATGAGGGTGCCATCGGGGCGCAGCAGATCCGCTTCGTGGCAGTCCAAGCCGGGGTGCCACTGGGGTGCGCGAACTTTCAGCACAATATCCGCCCTTTGCCACAGGCTGCGAGCGTCGGGCAGAATCCGACAACCCACCGATTCGTAAGCCCCATCGCTAAAACTTGCCGCCGCCCCAGCCTGGGATTCCACGAACACCTCAAAACCCAGTTTTTGCAACTTTTTAGCCGTATCTGGGGTAGCGGCCACCCGCTGCTCTCCGGCAAAAATTTCCTTAGCAATGCCCACGCTCAGCCCGGTGGGTTTAGCCGCGACAGAATCCGCTGGGATTGTTTCAACGGGGGTAGCAATGGTCATAGGTCTATATCCTTGAAATGGACTCCTGAAGGGCAAGCATTACGCTGAAATGGCAGGACAAAAATACAAAACTTAATTCGACATGATCGGCACAACGCAGTCATTCATCCTAGCTAGACCTCATAGAAAATGGGGATTTCAATGCTTAAGATAATCCGTACTTCAACCATGCATAGCTCGATACCTTTGGGCACTTAGACGGAATAGGCTAGAAGGAATAGGCTAGGAGGCATGGGCTAGAAGCCCATCACCCGTTTAATGTCTTGACAAACAAGGCCTTCCCTTGGGCAATATCCAAGGCCAAACTACGGTCAAACCTAGGAAAATATTGTTCCCAAGACCCTAACAGCAGCATCAAGTTCTATAGCTATCCTAAGCCATTTGCAAGCAGCGAATCCTTGTGACAAGAGGCTTAATCTCTTGCCTGATCATCACTCAGCTAGGATGGCGATACCAAGCCCAGGCAAGCTTAAGGATTCACAAAACGCAACCAAAACCTGAAGCTTCACTACCTGGATAGTAAAAGGAATAGGACGCTATCGGTAGGAAACTTCAAGAATGTTTTATTTGTCCAGAAATAATTACAGCGCTAGGGCGTCAAGCTGGGGGCGGGTTGGACAAAATCACGGGTGCTGAACAGGGGGCTACCGTTGCGGGACGCCACGATATCAACCCGAATCGGGCCAGCGGCATAGATGTCTCGGAGAGCGACGGTTTGCAGGTCGAGGGGTTGGGCGGATTGCTGGATGGCCGTGAGGAAGCGTAGCAGGGTATCCGTGCGGTTATCGGCCACGATCACGTTGTCTTCGAGGACGCCGTTCTGGGTGGCAATGAACTGGGTGGAGGCAAGCAGGACGTTCATCCGTTCGACCAATTCTTGATCGGGACGGGTGGCGGTTTCGAGGGCTAGGGTAGACAGGACGGTGCCCTGACGAAACACCAGGGCGTTGGGGCCAGCGTCCACAAACACCCGAATGCAGGGGTCTTCGCCGCGCACCACGCAGGGTTCGCCAATCACGTAGTTGGCCACTGACAGCACCCGAATGACGAAGTCTCCGCCCACGGATAACCGATCCACGAGGCGCTCGACCTCTTGATTCCCAATGGCAATGGCCTGTTGATCGATCGGGGTGCCGGGGGCAATGGCCTGGATGGCAATGCGGTTGGCCTCCGTGAGCAGTTGGTTCACCAGTTCCCTAGCCTGGGCGCGGTTGCTAATCGTCACCACGCCGGAGAGCAGTTCTTGGTTTCGGCCTAGGGCAATGCTGCCCTGAAACAGGCCTTGGAACTGGCTTTCCAAGTCTTGTACCTGTTGAGCCAGCAGGTTTTGCTGGATTTGCAGGTCGGCCAAACGCCGTTCCCGTTCGGCAATGGCCTGATCCCGTTCGGCAATGGTTTGATCCAGGGCGGCAATGGTTTGGTCGATGTTGGCGATCGCCTGATCTCGCTCGGCGATGGCGGCATCCTGTTGGGCAATGGTGGCGTCCCGCTGGGCAATTTGGGCGCGAATGGCCCGCTGTTGCTGCACCAGGCGATCCCGCTCGGTGCGCAGGGTGGCGGTGGATTGCTGGAGGGTTTTGGCCTGCTCGGAGACCGTTGTGAGTTGGTCGCGGGTGCGTTGCAGTTGGGCCTGGGTGCGCTCCTGTTGATCCACCGCCTCCTCTAGGGACTGGTTAATTTCCCGCAATCGGGCCAAGGCTCGCTGCCGCTCCGTAGAGGCTGACCGCAAGTCCTCCCGCACATTGTCCTGTTCGGTAAGGGCTTGGGCCAGTTGGTCTTCGGCATTCGCCAGGTCATCTTGGATGCGGCCCAGTTCAAATAATCCGGTGCGAAGCTGACTACTGATGGTAAACAAAATCGCTAGGGTTGAGGCCGAGATGACGCTGCCGGTGGCAATACTGACCAGGGTAGCGGTCTGGCGGGGGCGGAGTTTAAACAGGCTGAGACGGGCTTTGCCCACCCTCGTGCCAATGCGATCGCCGACGGTGGCAATAATCCCGCCCAGCATCAGCATCGCCAATATCAAAACATATCCAGAAACCATGCCCCTGCGGCCAGCCCCTTTTCCTTCACTCCCCGCCTCACCCTTATTATGGCGGTCGCTAGCCCACAGTTGTGAGATCGATGGGGCGTCCCGCCGCAAAGGCCCGGGCAATGGTGTCGCAGCGTTCGTTGCCCACATTGCCAGAATGCCCCCGCACATAGACCCATTGCAGAGGTTTTGCCAAGGTTTGATTCACCTCCGTCGTCACCTGATCGAGTTGTTCCCACAGGTCGCGGTTGAGGACAGGCTTTTTGGCTGAATTCACCCAGCCCCGCCGTTTCCAGCCCGCGATCCATTGGGTGATGCCCTTAAGCACGTATTCACTGTCGGTGTAGAGCACCACGGGCTGGGCTTGACCGCTGTCGCGCAGCCAGGTGAGACCGGCGATGGCCGCCTGCATTTCCATCCGGTTGTTTGTGGTCTGGCGAGCACCGCCGCCCATTTCATGGATGTCTCCATCGGCAAAATACAGCACAGTTCCCCAGCCCCCCGGCCCCGGATTCCCAGAGCAGGCCCCATCGGTATAGATTTTTTCAACCACCGCCATCGTTTTATTAAGACTCCTTAACTAGGGGGCGATTAAACCCACAGAAACTTCATCCTAGCCCCTGTGGGATCTCTCTGGTTTTAGGGCACATTAAAAATAGAATTTTTATGGCCAATTTATCCCCACAGCATCAATCGCTCAGGGCGTGGGTTAAGGGGCATGGGTTCTATGGAAAGCGTTCTCTCAAACCCCTGTTGCTGCCGGGGTAAGCCTATGCTGTTAAGAGAGCTGGAGGCCTTTGAAGCCTGCTGGTTGGATCTCCGGGATCAATATCCCACCAACCGCCAGGACAATACGCTGATTGCCCATGCCATGGGGCAGTTGGTTGACCTCGTAGAAAAGCCCGATCAGGTGGAGCTCTCTCTGCCCGACCATTTGAAGATTTTATTTCGACGATTAGCCCTAGCCTATTTCCAGGGCTACATCCCACACGATCCGGCCACCAGTTCAGCCCCGCCCGCGCCCCGCCACACCCCCCACCAACCCGTCGCCACCGTCCTCAAAGCCCCGCCCGAACAACGGCAAAAGCAAGAAATTTCCGTCGCTGTGGAGCAGGTTAGGGTGCTGGCGAAGCAGGCCCAGGCCCGGGTTCAGCAGTCTAGGAGTCGTCGCCAGATCCCCGATCCCAAGGGTTTCCGTGCCGAAGATATGGAAACCTTGGTGGTAGATTTTCCAGAACACTGGCACAACAACGACTAGCCCGTTTCTCCGCTCGTCCCCGCTCGGCTTGGCCCAAGGGGGAAGGAGCAGGGTATCTTTAATGCTATGGCCTACGAACCCCTGCACCACAAGTATCGGCCCCAGCGGTTTAACCAACTGGTGGGCCAAAACGCCATTGCCACCACGCTGTCCAATGCCTTGAATCAGCGGCGAATTGCTCCGGCCTACCTATTTTGCGGCCCCAGGGGCACGGGCAAAACCTCCAGCGCCCGCATTTTGGCCAAGTCCCTCAACTGTATTGCCCAAGACCACCCAACCCCCGAGCCCTGCGGCACCTGCGACACCTGCCGTTCCATCACCAACGGTTCCGCCCTAGATTTCATTGAAATCGACGCCGCCAGCAACACCGGGGTAGACAACATTCGGGAACTGATCGAACGCGCCCAGTTTGCCCCGGTGCAGTGCCGGTATAAGGTTTACGTAATTGACGAGTGCCACATGTTGAGCACCGCCGCTTTTAATGCCCTGCTGAAAACCCTGGAGGAGCCGCCCAGCAATGTGGTGTTTGTGCTGGCCACCACCGATCCCCAGCGGGTATTGCCGACGATTATTTCTCGCTGCCAACGGTTCGATTATCGGCGCATTCCCCTAGAGCCGATGATTGACCACCTCGGCAAAATTGCGGCCCAGGAAAATATCGCCATTCACGATGAAGCGCTGCGGCTGGTGGCCCAGGTCTCCCAGGGGGGCCTGCGGGATGCTCAAAGTTTGCTGGATCAGCTCAGTTTGCTAGAGCCCCCCGTGACCGCTGATGCGGTGTGGGACTTGGTAGGGGCCGTCCCCGAGCGGGATTTGCTGGCCCTCGTGCAGGCCATCCTCGGTGACGACAGCAGTACGGTCTTAGACCGGGCTCGCAAGCTGATGGATCGGGGCCGAGAGCCGCTGATTGTACTGCAAAATTTAGCCGGATTCTACCGAGATTTGCTGATTGCCAAAACGGCGGCGGGTCGTCAGGATTTGGTGGCCATTACGCCCCCCACCTGGGCCGACATGCAGGCGCTGGTTCAGACCCTTGAACCCGCACTGCTGCTAGCCGGACAGCAACACCTGCGGAGTGCTGAGGCCCAGGTGAAAAACACCACCCAGCCCCGTCTTTGGCTGGAGGTCGCGCTATTAGGACTCTTGCCCTCGACCCTCGCCAGTCAGATGGCGACGAGTCCGACTGGGGGCATGGCTCCGCGTTCGGCAGGGCCTCCTGCCCCACCGCCGGAGAAGCCCGTTCCTCCCAGTGCTCCGCCCCCCAGCCCAACGACCTTCACGCCGCCAGAACAACCCCAGCCCAACCTGGAGGCGGCCCCGCCGCCCGCCGCCCCACCGGCGGCGGATCGCCCTGCTGAACCAGCGCCATCATCCAATCAGGTGCCGCCTCCAGGTAATGGCCAGGGTGCCGCCATGGCCAGTGCTGATTTACCTCACCTGTGGGCGCAGGTGATTGCCGTGCTAGAGCCCCTGGGCACCCGGGCGCTGATGCTTCAGCAGGGAAACCTAGTGTTCTTTGATGGCTCCGTGGCCCGCGTGGGGATTAGCTCTCGGCCCCTGTTCAAGATGGCCCAGGGGCGAGTTGAAAACATTGAAGCCGCCTTCCAGAGGGTGCTGAATCGAAAGATTATCGTGTCCTTGGAGGTGTTGCCCGACCCAAAGCCTGAGCCCCCTGCCCCTCCCACTTTCCAAGCGCAGGGGCAGGGGGTTGCCCAGCCGCCCACAACGCCCTATCCGTACCCTCCACCGACGGACAAGCCCCCAGATCCGGTGGTCAACCCAGCCCAAAACCCAGCCCCAGCCACGGGGGCCACGGATTCTGTACCCACCCCGGCCCCCAGCGCCCCCGCCCCGATCCCTAAAGACCCAGCGCCCCCCATTGCACCCAGGGCATCTGCGGAGGCGGCAGACCGAGGGGCCAGCGCCCTACCCGCAGGGCCACCCCTACCGGAAATCATCAGCGACTTTGATCGGGCTGTGAAGAACTTCGCCCAATTTTTCAATGGGCAGGTCGTGGATATCGACGATGACCTAGAGTCCTTGCTCGGTGGCCCCCAGCCCCAGCCCTCCCAGGCCGCCGCTCGTCAGCCATCCCACCCCGCCAAGGATGTACCGTTTTAGGGTATGTGTTGATCCTCTGTCCCTCCATTCTATGTACCCCTGATCACGCCTATGCTGACCGTTGTTGTTGCGACTGGCAATCCCGGCAAATTAAAGGAAATGCAAGCCTACCTGGGCGATCTGGGTTGGACGTTGCAGCTTAAGCCCAGCGATCTCGATATTGATGAAACGGGGACAACGTTTCTAGAAAATGCCCGGTTAAAGGCCTCCGAAGTGGCCAAAGCCCTGGGCCAGTGGGCCATCGCCGATGACTCCGGCCTAGAGGTGGATGCCCTCAACGGTGCCCCCGGGCTCTACTCTGCCCGCTATGCCGACAGCGATCAGGCCCGCATTGACCGGGTGCTGCGAGAACTAGAGGGAAAGACGGATCGGGGGGCACAATTTGTCTGTGCCATTGCCCTGGCCCGTCCCGATGGCACCGTTGCCCTCGAAACCCTCGGCATCTGTCGAGGGGAAATGCTCACGGCCCCTAGGGGCAAGGGTGGCTTTGGCTATGACCCGATTTTTTACGTGCCAGCCCTAGGGCGAAGCTTTGCCGAACTCTCCCCCCACGAGAAAGAGGCCCACAGCCATCGAGG
>JAYKHF010000127.1:0-5645 GCA_035285305.1 Leptolyngbya sp. | reverse complement strand
GCCCTCACCCCCAGCCCCTCTCCCAGGGGGGAGAGGGGAGCTAGAAAAGTGCTCAAAGTCCCTCTCCCACGTTGGGAGAGGGATTTAGGGTGAGGGCTAAATCAGGGCAATAGAGCAAGTTTGTGATCTACTGAGGGTGTTACAGGGAGGGCAACCTAGCCGGATGGGGATTACTCCTGGTCTAAGTGATTACACAGGCAGAGGCCCTGTTGTCTCTCTGGGTGGGATTGTAGGTAGTCCTGCAACCAGGTGCAGCCTAGGTGTTCCACCTGTTCCAGGGACAGCGCATCCTGGACGTTCCACAGCGCGGCGGTGCTATCCCAGCCGCCTGAGGCTAGCCAGGTGCCCTCCGGGTTAAAGGCCACCTCTGAAATCACCCCATGGTGCGTGGGGAGGGTGGCCAGCAGGGTGCCCTCCAAGTCCCAGAATTTGATGGTGCCGTCGCGCCCCGCCGAGGCCACCCTTTGCCCGTCGGGGCTAAAGGCCACCGCATAGACCTTGCCCTGGTGCCCCTCCAGGGTTTGCAGCCATTGGCCATCCGCCACCCGCCAGATCTTGACGGTGCCGTCCTCGCCAGCGGTGGCTATCCGCTGCCCGTCCCCCCCTGTGCTATCCACGGGGCCAAAGGCCAACCCCCATACCGTTCCCCCATGGCCCGTCAGGGTCGCGAGTGGGCGTCCATCTCGCCGCCAAAGCTTGACGGTGCCATCCATGCTGGCGGTGGCCAGCACATCCCCACCGGGGCTAAACCGGATGTAGGTAATGCCCCCTGAATGCCCCTTCAGATCCCTGACCCATTGGCCCTCTGGGGTTCGCAGTTGGGCATCCAATTGGGCCAGGTTGGCGACGGCGAGTAGCTGCCCATCGGGGCTAAAGTCTAGGGTGCTCAGTTCAATGTATTGGGTAGACTGAACCGGATCCTGGATTTGGTCGGCATTGAGCATTGAAAATTGGCTGAGGATGGTGCCGTCTTTGCGCCAGAGGTAAATGAAGCCCCGGCTGTCGCTGGAGGCCAACCGCTGGCCATCGGGATGGAACGCCACCGCGTTCACTGGCCCCCGGTGCCCTCGAAAGGTGGACAGGATCTGCCCGTCGCCAGTCCAGAGTTTGACGGTGTTATCTGAACTGGGGGAGGCCAGCAGATCGCCCCTGGGGCTAACCCGCAGGCGCATCACCCGCCCCTGGTGGTCTCGCAACAGGGTGACGGCTGGATGGGTCAGTCGCCACAGTTTGACGAGATGATCGGCCCCGGACGAGGCCAGCCATTGCCCATCGGGGCTAAAGGCTGCTCGATAGACGACCTCTCGATGGTGCAGGGTTTGTAGGATTTCCCCCGCTGGGTTCCAGATCTTGATCGTTTGATCGGCGCTGGTGGTGACGAGGTACTGACCGTTGGGACTAAAGACCACATCCCAAATACTGCCATCGTGGGCTTCAAGGGTTTGCAGCAGGGTGCCTGTGGCCGTCCATCGTTTCAGGATTCCCTGGGTGTCTACCGAGGCAAGCTGCTGGCCATCGGGGCTAAAGGCCACGGCAGTCACCCGGTGGCCATGGCCCCTCAGGGTTGTGAGAAGCTGCCCCTCCAGACTCCAGACCTTGACGGTGCCATCTTCACTGGCCGAGGCAATCTGCTGACCATTGGGGCTAAAGGCCACGCCCCACACAATGTTTTGATGGCCGTTCAAGCGGCGCACCCACTGCCCATTTTGACTGTTTAAAATCTCCACCGTATTGCTTTCGGTGCTGATGGCCACCCAGCGGCCATCTGGACTAAGGGCCAAGGTGCGGAGCAGATAGTCACCCAATCCTTGGCGATCCTGCCGCCAAGTCCATCGCAGCGTTCCATCTAAGTTCCAGGCATTGACGGATCCATAGCTGGTGGTGGCCACCAAGAACTGACCATCGGGGCTAAATTCGACATCCAACCCTTTGCCATCGATGGCTAGGGTTTGCAAAAGGCGACCATCGACAGCCCACAATTTTAAGGTTTTGTCATCGCTGACGGTGGCGAGGTGCTGGCCATCGGGGCTAAAGGCCACCCCTTGGACAAAGCCCTGGTGGTCAGAGAGGCGATTGGCCTCGACCGCACTGTAAACCGCCCGCCGTAGCGCTTGGTCTACCTGGGTTTGGGTGGTGGCATCAAGCTGGCCGATCCGTCGCCACCGTTGCCGAGCCTGGAGGGCTTCGATCAGGGACTCCAGGCCATAGTCCGAGGCGAGGAGCGCCTCAGAACTACGGGTAAGCGCCTGAAGTTCCCGCAATTGGACGGATCGGTATTGGCCATAGGCCACGAGCCCTAACCCGGCGGTGATGGTCAGCGCCAGACTGGCCGTCGCCAAGAGATAGCGCTGGAGGCGGCTGGTTTTTTGCTCCTGCAACAGACGCGCCTCGACCTCACGGGTGCGGGCGGCCTCTAGGGCCTGTTGTTGTTTGTGCTGGGCTAGGTTGCGGGAGGCCGCCAGGTAGTGGTAGTCCTGGTCGTCGAGCCGTTTTCCGGTCGCCCAGTCTTCGGCATCTCGCAGGGCCTGCCCTTGCAGCAGGCGCGACTCATCCCCCCGATTCGACTTCACCCAGGCCTGTAAGCTAGCGCTGTAGGGGCGCAGGGCACTGAGCTGCTGATCCACCCAATCGGTATTAAAGACAGCGGCATAAATGGGGTTATGGACGCGTAGGTACCCCTGATCGTTGGTGATTAACCCCGACAGTCGTAGCTCAATGTGTTCGGGGCTGTTGTCTGCGGCAACGGTTTGAGGCGGGCTGTTCAAGATTTGTTGATACAGCCCTAACAATCGTCCCGCCTGTTGATCATCGTAGAGCAGCCGGTTGGCAATGGTGCGGAGATGTTCGGGTTCGTCCTGGAGTTCCCAATAGTTGATCAGGCGGGTTTGCACGATGCGATCCAGCCGTTCTTGCTCTTGTCCAGGGGCCAGAACCAGGGTTCCCTCCTGCCAGACATCTTGCACCAGTTGGCACAGTTTTTGGGTCAGAAAGGGTTGCCCCCCTGTCCAGGTGAGAATGTGGCGCAGCATCACCTCGGGTTGTTGCACGCTGCCCTCCAACCCGGGCAAGAGGGGTAGGGCTTCCGACAGACGAAACCCCTGAAGTTCGATGGCCTGACCAATATTGAAGGGGGTACGCTGGCGATCTTGAATCAGATCGCTCGGCGTGGCCACCCCCAGCAAGGCGAAGGTGATCCGCTGGTAAACGGGATTTTCAACGCGGCGGTTATAGCAGGCGCGAATCAGGGCAAAAAAGTCGTCAATGGGGAAGGATAACCCCAGCACACTATCAATTTCGTCGATAAAAATGACGATGGGTTGCGGTACCTCTGCCAGCAAAACCGTTTCTAGAAATTCGTCGAGGCGTTTGATCGGAGAGAGGTGGCTGCGATCGCGCCACCACCCTCGCAAATTAACCTGGAGCCGAAAGCTGCTGACTAGGCTCTGGAGGACGGAGGCATACCACTGTTCCGCCGTCATTTGCTGACTGCCCACGGTGGTCATATCGATGGATCCGACCCTAACCTCCTCCCTACGCAGGCGATCCATCATCCGTACCCGCAGGCTAGATTTGCCCATCTGCCGAGCATTGAGGACGTAGCAAAATTGCCCTGCCTTGAGCGCCCCATACAGATCTTCATCTGCCTGCCGTTTCACATAGTTGGGGGCGGTGGCGGGCAAACTGCCCCCCGCTTGATAGCGATAGGGTACTCTTTGAATCATGGCAGCATCGGCTCAAAAGCAATTTTATTCAAAATAAATTCTGTTCAAAAGCAATTTCGTAACCACTGACGATACAACTCACAGCGAATTTGAACTTGCCCATCTCGCATCTCCACGAGGCCCAAACGGGTCAGTTGAAACAGGTCCATGGGATTGAGTGACCCCGAGGCTTGATCCGCTATCATTTGTCGGAGAAATGTGATCCAATCTGGGTGCTGTTCCATCAGATGGGTTAAATGCTGAAGATGGGGAAAGAAGGGGCCGCGAGTATCGAGCGCCGTTGCCAGCAAACTCTCCAGGGACATGGGTGTCTGCACAATATGGTAGAGCGCTAGGCGAATCAGGTAGGGATGACCGCCCAGCAAATCCATGAGGGACTGAGTTTGTTCGGTCGTCCATTGCAAACCGTGGGATTCTACTAAGTGGGCGACTTGCTGAGCGTTGAACTCAGGCAGTTCGATGGGGATCCCGACATTAAACGGAGACTGGTTGATATTCAGCGGAATATAGGCATCCGTTGAATGGACAAGAATTAGCCTTAGAACCTGCCAGAGCGTGTCATTTTTGGCATCCTCATACCAGGCTCTTAATAGGGCAAAGAATCCGTCTGCCGTCGCCGGATATTTGAATAATGTATCCACCTCATCTAGGGCCAATACCAAGGGCTTCTGACAGGTAGGAAGTAGATAATTTTCAAAGTAATCTTTGCAACTGGTTTTGCTACCAAAGATGTCGTCCCAGTAGTCTGCTATTTGTAGCGGCAGGTTGAGTTTTTGCGTCACCCGGCCACAAAACCACTGCAAAAAACGATCCAAATCCTGCAAAATGTCGCTGTCAACGATCTGTAGGCTCAGGGCAACGGTGTTGTAATCTAAGTCCTTCGCCTGCTTGACAATGCGATTTAATAAAGAGGTTTTGCCCATGTGTCGGGGGGCTCGGATGCGGATGAGTGCCCCGGGTTGGGTAATCATGTCATAGCACTGCGTCTCGACGGGGGGGCGCACACAATAGAGTGGTGAGCTCAGATTGACTGGCCCATCGGGAAACTCGAGGGTGAGGGGAAAATCATCAGCCAGGGCTAGTGAAGTCTCGGTCGGCAAAAGGTCTCGGTAATGGCGCTCAAAGATCGCCCGGACATTCTTCTTGTTCACGGGCTCCAGCAGGATATCCGACAAAACCTCCCACAATTGAGCCCCTACCGATTTCACATGGGCTTCAGACCAGCGAGATTGTTGGGCAATATCTTCGTAGGTTGCATCCGACCAAACACCGCTGATAATCATCGTTTGCAGCGTATTGAGATGCTTATTTGTTTTGGCCAATACTAAACGATCCAGCCGATCTAGGGCTGTCTCTAAGGTGATAGGGGGGTGTTCATCCTTTCTTGACAAGGGGTTTCGTGGGCCAATACTAAATCAATCAAAGCTCTAAAGGTTCCTAAGATCAAGCCATTCTGCATCAAGATCAAGGGGTGATTAGTTAGGTATTTGTCATCGTTACCGGACAAATGCACGGCCAATAATCATGGCTAGGGGATGGCCTTGGGGAGATTCAGCGGGTTCTCATCGGTCTCCCCAAGGCCGATAGGTGGCCTAAAAGGGGAACCGAATACCCGGCAACGGAATGTTGATGGAGGGCAGGCCAAAGGGCAGCGGAATGCCGGGGAAGAGTTGTCGGAAGGTGCTTTCGAGGTCGCCAAGGCCAGGAATGGGGATGGCAAAACCTTGAATCAGTGGCCCCCCCAGCAGGTTGATAAAGTCTTCCGCTGTCAGGCTGGACACCACCGCCTCATCGCTTTCGGCGCTGACCGTCACCTGTTGCCCTTCGTTGATCACTAAAACGGTGTCGGGGTTAAATTCGACGGTTTCGGAGGGGCTCCCTTCGGCATTGGGTTTCAGGTCTACTTCACCCCCAAAGGGGCTG
>JAYKHF010000126.1:0-30247 GCA_035285305.1 Leptolyngbya sp. | reverse complement strand
ATTACCCAAGCCATCGCCGAACGCTACGACACCTGGGATGACCAAAAAATCGAGACGCGCCAAAGACACCTAGGCGATATCGCCGCTGGCCTCTGGCGCATTGAGTTTCGCGACGATTCCTAGGCATCGTCGCCGGAACTGTCGGGGTAGGGCGTGGCTGGGCCGGGGTCGGCAACCTTGGGTAAGGGGTTGTCCTCCACGGTGTAGAGGGGCTGGGTTGGCACCAGTTCAAGCTGGCGGGGGCCTTGGGGCTGGACGGCGGCCTGACGACGTTGGGAGACGGCTTCCTCGGTGGTTTCCTCCGCCACCACTTCGTAGAGGATGGCCTGTTTGTGGCCGCTGCCCTTGCGCAGGATGCGGCCTAGGCGCTGGACGTACTCGCGGGTAGATCCCGTCCCCGATAGCAAAACGGCGATGCGGGCGTCGGGTACATCTACCCCTTCGTTGAGGACATGGCTGACGACGAGGGTGGGATAGTCTCCCTGGCGGAAGGCTTGCAGGATGGCGTGGCGTTCCTTCACCGGGGTTTGGTGGGTGATGGCGGGGATCAGAAAGGTTTGGGAAATGCGGTACACCGTTGCGTTGTCGTTGGTGAACACAATGGTGCGCTCTGGGTGGTGCTGGGCCAGCAGATCTTCGAGTACCCGCAGTTTGCCTTCGGTGCCGAGGGCAATGGTTTTGGCCTCTCGGTGGGCCAGCATGGCCCGTCGTCCGGCCTGGGATTGGGCGCTGGCCCGCACAAAGCGCTGCCAACCCTGGGCGGAACTCAGCCAAATGTTGGCCTCCTGCAAAAAACCGTTGCGCTGGGCCATGAGCTGATCGTAGCGGTGGCGTTCCTGGCGGGAGAGTTTGACCTTGATCGGCACAATCTCGAAGGGGGCGAGGGCTTGACCGGAGAGATCCGCCGCTGATTTTTCGTACACCACCGGCCCCAGCAGGTGGGCCAAATCTTCGTGGCGACCATCGG
Source organism: Leptolyngbya sp. (assembly GCA_035285305.1). Taxonomy (GTDB): domain Bacteria; phylum Cyanobacteriota; class Cyanobacteriia; order Phormidesmidales; family Phormidesmidaceae; genus Nodosilinea. The sequence goes on along the minus strand of JAYKHF010000126.1, from coordinate 29,280 downwards.
CCCGGTCTGGGGTAGCGGTTAACCCCAGGCGGTAGGGGGCGATGGCATATTCGGCAATCACCCGGTTAAAGTCGCTGGGCAGGTGGTGGCATTCATCGCAGATCAGCAGGGCATACTGGTTGCCCAGGCTTTCGGCATGGATGGCGGCACTGTCGTAGGTGGCGACCAAAATCGGGGTGCGATCCTTCGACCCACCGCCCAACAGCCCCACCTCCACATCCGGGAACGCTGCCTCCAGGTGGGCATACCACTGGTGCATTAAATCTAGGGTCGGCACGGTGATCAGGGTACTGCGGGGGGTGGCCTGCATCGCCAGTTGGGCCAGGTAGGTTTTCCCCGCCGCCGTGGGCAGCACCACTACCCCCCGCCAGCGGTTGCTCACCCAGGCTGCCAAGGCTTCCTGCTGATGGGGATAGGGTTCCATTGTCACCTTGGGGGCCAAATCCAAGGGCTGAAAGGTTTGGGCCTGGTCGGTAAAGGCGATCTGTTCTGCCCGCAGGGTTTCCACCAGGGCGCGGTACTGGTGGGCCGGAATGCGGAACTTCTCCACCCGGTCATCCCAGTGGGCAAAATCCATCCAGCCCTTCCCCCGTGGGGGCGGGTGCAAAATTAGCGTGCCCCGGTCGTAGGTGAGGGTGGGGGTGCGGCCCATGGGTTCACGACCCTACTCCCACTCGATGGTGCCGGGGGGCTTGGAGGTGATGTCGTAGACCACGCGGTTGACCCCTTCCACTTCGTTGACGATGCGGTTGGAGATGGTTTCTAGCAGGTCGTAGGGTACCCGAGACCAGTCGGCGGTCATGCCGTCTTCGCTGCTGACCAGGCGCAGCACGATGGGGTAGGCGTAGGTGCGTTGGTCGCCCATCACCCCCACACTGCGGACGGGCAGCAACACGGCGAAGGCTTGCCAGAAGTCGTGGTACATGCCCTGTTTGCTGATTTCATCCCGCACCACAAAGTCGGCGTTGCGCAGGATTTCCAGCCGTTCTTCGGTGATTTCGCCGATGATGCGAATGGCCAGACCGGGGCCAGGGAAGGGATGGCGGCGGACAATTTCTTCGGGCAGGCCAATGTTGCGGCCCACTTTGCGGACTTCGTCTTTGAACAGTTTCCGCAGGGGTTCCACCAGCTTGAACTGGAGATCCTTGGGTAGACCGCCGACGTTGTGGTGGCTCTTGATTTTTACCGCCACCCGCTCCCCGGTTTTGGGATCAACGTTGGTGTCAGCGGATTCAATCACATCGGGATAGAGGGTGCCCTGGGCCAGGTAGTCGAAGGGGCCGAGGCGGCGCGACTCTTCCTCAAACACACGGATAAATTCATGGCCGATCCGCTTGCGTTTTTCTTCGGGATCGGTGATGCCCTTCACAATATTGAGGAAGCGTTCCCTTGCCTTGATATGCTCCACGGGAATGTGAAACTGCTCTTGGAACAGCTTCACCAGCCGCTCTGGCTCGCCCTTGCGCATAAAGCCCTGGTCGATGAACATACAGGTGAGCTGATCGCCAATGGCTTCATGGAGCAAAAAGGCGAGGGTGGAGGAATCGACCCCGCCGGAGAGGGCCAGCAGCACCCGTTTATCGCCCACCCGGGCGCGGACTTCGCGAATGGCATCTTCCACAAAGGCTTCCGTGGTCCAGGTGGGGTGGCACTCGCAGATGTGGTAGACAAAGTTGCGAATCAGGGCAATGCCGCCAATGGAATGTACCACTTCCGGGTGGAACTGGACGCCGTAGAGCTTGCGCTGGTGGTTGGCGATGGCGGCGCAGGGCGTATTGTCGGTGTGGGCTAGGATCTCAAACCCATCCGGCAGGCGCGTCACCGAGTCGCCGTGGCTCATCCACATGGTGGTGTTGTCTTCCACGTTGGTGAGGAGGTCGGTGGGGTCGTCAATGAAGAGCCCCGCTTTGCCATATTCACCCCGCTCCGCCCGTTCGACCTGGCCACCGAGTTGCTGCACCATGAGCTGCATACCATAGCACACGCCCAAAATGGGGATGCCCAGTTCCCAAAGGGCGGGATCGCAGTGGGGGGCTCCAGCATCGTAGACCGAACTGGGGCCACCGGAGAGGATGATGCCCTTGGGGTTGAGTTGCTTCAGTTGATCGGCGGTGGTGCGGTAGGAAAGCACCTCGGAATACACCTCGGTTTCGCGAATGCGGCGGGCAATCAGTTCCGAGTATTGGGAGCCAAAATCCAGAATCACCAGCATTTGGCGGTTCACCTCTGGCATCGCCTGGTCGTCGAGGTGGGTGGTGGAGTCGGTTTGAAGGGTCACGGGCTTAATCCTGTAGGTGGACGACGGGGGTGACTGAGGGGGCCAAAGGAGCGCAGGCCATGGGAGGAGCAAGTACCGCTGTCTTGGCGGCCCAGCCATCAGGCCAAGGAGGCTAAGACGCCACTGGGCGAAGGATGGTAAAGGGGGAATTGATAAAAAAATAATCTCCTCAGTCTAACAAAACTTGCTGAAATAGCGCCTGTCCTAGGGTGCTGGTGGCGACAATCTGGCGTTGGCGGTTGAACAGCATCGACCCTACCCTCAGCCCTTGCCCCGTGTGGGCGTTGACGTAGGCGGTGGCCCGCTCGTCAATGCGTTCTGCCAAATTCTGATAGACCTGAGTGGCTAACGCCCGGTTGTGATCCTGCAACAGGGTGAGCCCCGCCTCCACGGTGTCCGCCTGAAAAATCGCCTGGGTGATGGCTAGGGACACCCCCGCTGCGGCACAGTGGGCTGCGAAAATTTCCTGCCGCCCATCGGCCACATGGTGATGGGTGTGGAAAATGCCCCCCGCCAGCTTAATCAATTTGCCGTGGTAGCCCAGCAACAGCACACCTTCGAGGCCCGATGCCCCTGCCTCCACGAGCAATGGCCCCAGCCAGTTGGCGGTTTTCACCCGACAGTCGGGATTCAGACCGAGCTTAACGGCTAAATCCAGCCCGTTTTCTCCGAGGCAAAATACAAGATGGCGGTGCTGGGCGGCTTTCTCTCGGAGTTGTGCCCGCGACTGCTCTAACTGCCCCGGCGCACTGAGGGGTTCCGAAAGGCCCGATGTGCCCAGCAATGACAGCCCTTCCACCACCCCAAAGGCCGCATTGGAGGTGCGCTCCGCCAAGGCCCGTCCCTCCGGTAATGTAATCGTCACCAGCAGAGTTTTCCCCGCTGGCAAAAGCGGCGTTAGATTCTGGGTGATCACCGTTTTGGCGTAGCGATAAATCGCCGGGGCATCGCCCTGGTTCACCTGGCGACCCACCCCCTCACCGCCCGCAATGTGAATCGGTTCAGCCTGGTCAGCCTCGCCCCAACTCACCACCGACCATAGGGGGGTGTGGCGGGTCAGGTCGAGATTATCCCCCGGATCGCTGTGGGTGATGGCCAGCACCGATCCATCGGGCAGGGGGGCGATCTGGGCAATGGGGATTGCGGCGACCTGGGCGGGCTGCACCAAGTCCAGCTTGACCACCGAGGGGGAATCGGTGGGATCTATCAGTCGCCGCAGGGCCGCCACTGCCCCTGCACAGGCAAAGACGGGCAGCGTATAACCAGACTGGGCACTAGGGAGAGGCAAAATGTTGACAGGATGGCGACAGGAACATTAGAAACCTATTCTAGGAATCAGGAAATATCTTAAAAAGATCTTAATATCGCCGTTCTCGGGATCGTGAGGTACCCCGTGGCGGGGTTTTCGATCCCCCAGAATTGAGCGGCCTCAGTGTTGCGCTGTCTCCCCTGGATAAAGGGCGCGGGGGGATCTCCACCCAGGCCGCCCCTCGCCTGGAAGCCGCGATTGATCACGGTGGGGGCAGGACTCGGTCGGCCTGGGCAACCCCAGGAGAATACCCAGAAGACCGAACGGCTCGACCGAGGGCATCCCAAAGGGACCGTTTTTGGCTATGGTATGATGGCGTGTGTTTACGAAAGGCAAGGAAGACTAGGCATGGCAGCCGCTCAGGTCACAGATTCTACGTTTAAGCAAGAAGTCCTCGAAAGTACCGTCCCTGTTCTGGTAGATTTTTGGGCTCCCTGGTGCGGCCCCTGCCGGATGGTGGCCCCTGTGGTAGAAGAAATTGCCGACCAGTATGACGGCAAAGTTAAGGTGGTCAAGGTCAATACGGACGAGAACCCCCGGGTGGCCAGCGACTATGGTATTCGCAGCATCCCGACGCTGATGATCTTTAAAGAAGGTCAGCGGGTAGACATGGTGGTGGGCGCTGTTCCCAAAACCACCCTAGCCAACACCCTTGAAAAGTATCTCTAGACCGCCGCTGGACTAACTGCTCATCAGAACACGCCGGTCGGTCATCACGTCCATAATGAAGTCTACAAACAGGAACCGGATCCCCTCGGGGATCCGGTTCCTGTTTGTGCATGGGGCCTAGGCCACACTCCCTAAATCGAGGGACTTGCCCGCCGCCGGAAGACGGGTCGCCGCGAGGGATCGCTCGGGCTTCAGGATATCGAAGGTATCGCTCAGGGCAGCGGTGAGGGCTTGGCGGGTATTCTCGTGGGACTGGCGCTCGGTGTCGAGGGATTGGGTCAACCGCTGGCAGCGCTGCACCAGGGCCGAGAGTTGATCCTGGAGACCGGATAGGGAATTGGCCTGCTCCAGCCCCGTGACGAGGTGCTGGGCTTCCCTCTGAGTGCGCTGCTGCTCGAGTAACCGCTGATTGATTTGGGCGATCTCAGTTTGGTACTGTTCCGCGTCCTGGCGGCGTTGGCGGGCTTCGTTTTCGTAGAGCCGACGCCAGTTAGCCGCGCTGTTGTGGGCTTGGTCGCGCTCCCGGCGAGCATCGGCCAACTGGCACTGAAGGGTTCTCACCTCCGCAATCCACTGGGTTAGGTCTTGGCTCATCACAACTCCTGCCACCATGGGGGTGTAATTCTATCGCCGCCCAGTATAGCGAGCCTGCTCCAATCTGAACCGCCTCCCTAGAGCAAAGGCTCTCGGATGAGCCCTATCACCGAAGCCTAGAGGCTGGACTATCCCTGGGGGGCGACTTCAGCGGCGGCGGTGATGATCAGCGACCGTAGCTGAGTCTTCCAGGCTTGCTCTAGGGCAATCAGTTCGTCGCGGTGGGCGGTGACCCACACCTGGGGCTGTGAGGTCTCCTCACCCTTGGTGGCGAGGGTCACCTGTTCCTCCCGTCCGGCCCGCTGCCAGTAGAACCAGCCCGCCCCTGGGGCCAGCAACACGAGGCCACCAAAGGCTAGGCCGATCCCAGGGAAAAGGCTGGACAGCACCAGGGCAAAGCATAGGCCACCCACGGCGGCCAAGCTACTGAGGAAGACGGCTAGAAAGGCGCTGGGGCGAACTTGACCCGCAAGGCGGATTTGATTCGGGTCGGGATCGCTGACGAGGCGGTAGGCCCGCTGCTCGAAGTAGACCGTGAGGGCTTCTAGGGTGGTGGTGGTGGCGGCGGGTGGATCGAGTACCAGCACCTCCGTCCGATCCTTGGTGGAGGCACGGATGAAAAAGAATAACCCCACCATCATGAGCAGGGTTAGAAACAGTGTGGAGTAAATCACAGTGTCGGTCACAGCGGGGCTCGGCGGTGAGGGTACTGTTCTACAGTACGCAATGTTGGCCGATTCAGCTAGAACCTGCGATCCCCAACCTCCTATAGCCGAGGCACCGACAGCATCGAATTAACGGTATAGGCCGGAGTAGTGGTATTTCCCATATAGATTTTCCAAAATTCCGCTAGTTCCTCCGCCTGGAGCCGCCAATCCGGGTTTAGACGATACATCCGCCGAGGCCGTCCTCGCCCTGCTACCTTTTTCCAGTAGCCATCAATCGCCTTTTCATCCTCTAGAAATTTGAGGGCTCCATAGAGCACGGTGTCAGAGAGGCGATAGTGGGCAAACTGATCCGAAAGGTGTTGAATCAGCTCGGTGCCGTAGGAATCTTGCTGGAGGAGCATCGCCAGCACGTAGCATACGGCCAGTTCCTTATTGAGATAGATGGGCGGCGGATCCTCGAAAAACTGATAAATATCCTCAAATTTCATGGGATCTCTCCAAGATATGAACGGGCCATTCCCCCGGGATGGCGAAGGGCTGACCGAGCGGGCGTGGGGCCAAGGGCCAAAACCGTTCACCATGAGCAGCGAGCTCCTTGGAACTCGGATTATTGTCCCGCACCGTATTTCTACGAAACTGGGTAGGTTAATTCTAAGCACAGGCGATCCCCGCCGTGACATGGAGCCCACAGATAGTAACTATCTGCAAATTTTTTTAGAGATTATTAAATATTCTTGGTCAGAGAGAATTCAGAGATTGAGGGGTTTTATCGCCTGAGTGCGAATCGCGGCCAGTTCTGCGGGGCTGAGCGCCTGGGAAATGAGGGGGCAGCCGAAGACCTCCGTGGCCGCTTGGACGAGGGTGGCGATGATCTCCGCTGGGGGCGGTAGGCACAGGGGTTCATCCGCCCTGGGGAATGGGGTTTGGAAGACTTGCTCGTACAGATCCGGGTCTGGGTGAAGCCGCATAGAGCCGTGCTGGAGGATGGCTGGCCCGCGCCGCAGTTGAGCACTGCCAATCCACTTCAGCCCCGTGGAGGTGACCAAATCCGCCGCCGTAGACAGCCCAAAGCAATTGGGAGAGATGAGGTCGGGACGGGAAGCGGAGCCAAAGTGGAGATCAAGACCCAATTGGCCCCAGCCCTGAATCAGAAATTGACACAGGTGGCGATAGGCCTGATCTCGGTTGCCGGAAACGCCAGAGGTAATCAGGGCGTAGGTGAGGTCGCCCTGGTGCAACACGCCCCGCCCTCCGGTGGGCCGCTGCACTACGTCAATGGGTTGCCCCCGCCAGGTGAGGCTATACCAGTGCTCAGGCACATTGCGCCGCTGACTAAACCCTAGGGAAATGGCGGGCGGATCCCAGGTATAAAACCGCAGGGTGGGCGGGTGGCCGTGGTGGAGGTGCTGATCGAGCAACCAGGCGTCGATGGCCATGTGCAGGGCACCGGGGGCCACGAGGGGAGGGATCAACCGCCAAGGGGGAGACATAGGGCGTAAGTCGAGCATGAACTGATATTCAGTAGATCACAAACTTGCTCTCTTGCCCTGATTTGGCCCTCACCCTACATCCCTCTCCCAATGTGGGAGAGGGACTTTGAGGATTTCTCTAGATCCCCTCTCCCGACCGGGAGCGGGGCTGGGGGTGTAGCTTGCTTCCCGTCAGGGTGGGCTACGGGGACTTTGCGATCGACTGAGGTTAGCTTAACCAAAAGGACGACAGCGATAACGATCTGAAGCAACGTCGGTCATTCATCAGTGATGTTTTCGAGTTGTCCCATTTAGCGTTTAAAGCGTTTAAATTGGGACAGTTATAGGCTCCGTCAATCCAGCCGGTTTTGACGACTAGAATCCCTGGTTGGCTGACAAAAGATTCTACACCGGGCGCGGAAACCGCGCCCCTACCGCATTCGGGCCATGTAGGGGTCAGGTCTCCTGACCCTTTGACAGATAAGGGTTCTAGCTAGTTTTGTCAGTCAACCAGCTAGAATCCATGCTTGACAGACTGTTTCAGTCTGAACGACCAGACCTTTTCCGTTCCTCAAACTAAGCCAAATGGACAGAGGATTCCCAATGGCTCACGCATCGTCTCCCCAGGCCCCAGCGGGTGGTTCAGGGGCTAATCACGCTGATCGCCGGAAGCCCAAGCTGGTGATGGCCTTGCCCCTGGTGCTGCTGCTGGGGGTCGGAGCGGCGGGGTTGCGGTATTGGCTCACCCCGGCGGATGACTCGGTGATTGACCTCAGTGGCCGCATCGAAGCCGACGAGACCAACCTGGGGGCTAAGGTGGGCGGGCGCATTGTGGACATCACCGTGCGGGAGGGAGACCCGGTGACGGTGGGCCAAGTGGTGGCCCGTCTGGATGATGCCGCCCTTCAGGCCCAGGTGGCCGCCGCCCAGGCCCAGGTGGCCGCCGCCCAGCAGCAGGTAAACCAGGCCCAGCTTCAGGTGGCGGTGGTAGAGAGCCAAATCCAAGAGGCCCAGCTAGCGTTGCAGCAGGCCGAAGGGGACACAGCGGGGCGGGTGAATCAGGCGGCGGCTCAGGTGGCCACCGCCCAGGCCCAATTTGCGGAAGCCCAGGCCAGGGTGCAGGAAACCCAGGCCGCCCTCGCCCAGGCCCAGGCTGACCGCAACCGCCTGTCTACCCTGGTGGCCCAGGGGGCGATTCCCCAACAGCAGTTTGACCAAATTCAAACCCTGGTGGCCACCACCCAAGAAACCCTGAAGGCCCGCCAAGCTGCCGTAACAGCGGCTCAGCAGCAGGTGATCGCCGCCCAGGGATCCTTAACCCAAACCCAAACTACCCAGCTCAACCCCGACCTGCGTACGGCCCAGATCCAGCGGCTGCAAACCCAGCAAAACCAGGCCCGTGCCCAACTGGCTGGGGCCGAGGCCAACCTTCGGCAGGCCCAAGCGGCCCAGGCCGAAGTGGAGGCACGACGGGATGATCTCACTATCACCAGCCCCATTGCTGGCATTGTCAGTACGCGCCTGGTGGAGCCGGGGGAGGTGATTGCGCCGGGGGCCAGGGTGCTGACCCTGGTGGATTTGGATGCGGTCTACCTGCGGGGCTTTATTCCCCAGGGGGAGGTGGGCCGGGTGCGGGTGGGGCAGGCGGCGAATGTTTTTTTAGACTCGGCCCCCGATCAGCCCTTGGCCGCTAGGGTGACGGCGGTGGACACCGAGGCTTCGTTTACGCCGGAGAATATCTACTTCCGCGACGACCGTGTTACCCAGGTGTTTGGGCTGCGGCTCACCATTGACCAGCCGGGGGGCTTTGCCAAACCCGGGATGCCCGCCGATGGCGAGATCTTGCTGGATGATGGGGCAACGCCATGACTCGGAATCCGGCCCCCCTCGCAGAGGCGGCGGTGGTGGTGCAATCCCTCGGCAAGCGCTACGGCACCGTCGAGGCTCTCAAGGGGATTACCTTTGCGGTGTCGCCGGGGGAAATCTTTGGCCTGATTGGCCCCGACGGTGCGGGCAAAACCACCACCTTTCAAATTTTGGCGGGGGTGATGCAGGCCACCGCCGGGGAGGTACGGGTGCTGGGCACCGATCCGCGTTTGGCCCGCTTGAACCTGGGCTACGTCACTCAGAAATTTTCCCTCTATCCCGACCTCAGCATCCTGGAGAACCTACGCTACAGTGCCGGGTTGCGGCGGGTGCCGGAGGCGCGGTTTGCGGCCCGGGCCGAGGACTTGCTAGAGCAGGTGGGGCTGGCTCCGTTTCGCCATCGCCTAGGGGGACAACTCTCGGGCGGCATGAAGCAAAAGCTAGCCCTCTGCTGTGCCCTGGTGTCGGGGCCGAAAGTGCTGCTGCTGGATGAACCGACTACTGGGGTGGATCCCGTCTCGCGGCGGGAGTTTTGGGATTTGCTGGCGGCGGTGGCGGCGGAAGGCGTCACCGTGATCGCCGCCACCCCCTACCTCGACGAGGCGGAACGCTGCCACCGCATCGCCCTAATCTATGCGGGCGAGATTCAGGAAATAGGCACTCTGCAATCCCTGCGCGATGGTCTTGGGCTGCGGCGCATTGAGCTGTGGGCCGATCCGCTGGAACGGGCGGAGGCGGTGCTATCCCAGCGGTTGAGGAGCCCTCACCCTAGCCCCCAGGGAGAGGGGGTTGAACGTTCTGTGAATGGGATTCCGGTAAATGGGAGTCCCCTGAATGAGAGTCCCTTCAAACCAGGGGGGGCAACGGCGGGGGATTTGGCCCCAGCGATTGTGGATATTCAGACCTTTGGGGATCGTCTGGATGTGATGGTGACCGACGCGGCCCAGGGGGAGCAGCAGATTCGCGCTCTGCTGGCCGATCACAACCTGCACCCCACTGACCTGCGGCTGGATGAACCCACCCTGGAGAACGTGTTCGTCAACCGTCTGCGCCAGCAGGGCCTAGACCCGGCCTACCTGGCGTTTCCGACCTACCGCTCAGGCCAGGAGGGGGTGGCCCTGGCGGCCCGCCAGTTGCAGAAAACCTTTGGCCATTTTCAGGCGGTGCGGGGGGTGGATATCACCGTCCACTACGGCGAAATTTACGGCCTGCTGGGGGCGAATGGGGCGGGCAAAACCACGGTGATTAAGATGCTCTGCGGTCTGTTGCCCCCCAGCGGTGGCACGGTGGAACTGGCAGGGAAAACCAGCCAACTCAACCGCTCGGAGGTGCGATCCCGCATCGGCTACATGAGCCAAAAATTCACCCTCTACGACGACCTCACCCTGCGCCAAAACCTAGAGTTCTACTGTGGCGTCTACGGCGTACCCAAGCGGCTTCAGCGCGACAAAATCGACTGGGTGCTCGAAACCTGTGGCCTCACAGGGCAAGATCATCGGCTCACGGGCAGTCTGCCGGGGGGCTGGAAGCAGCGGGTGTCCTTTGGGGCCTCGGTGATGCACGAACCCGATTTGCTGTTCCTCGACGAACCCACCTCCGGCGTAGACCCCCTGGCGCGGCGGCAGTTTTGGCGACTGATTCGCGACTTTGCCCAGCGCGGCACCGCCATCCTTGTCACCACCCACTATTTAGAGGAGGCCGAAAACTGCAACACCATGGCCTTTATGGTGGCTGGATCCATCGTGGCCCAGGGGTCGCCCAGCGCCATCAAAACCAGCCAGCCCGGTCAGTTGATCGAGCTACTAACGCCGCAAACCCAGGCCGCCTCAAACCTGCTGAAGGCGCGGCTAGATCCTTGGCGGGTGTCAATTTTTGGCGATCGCCTCCACCTCGTCCTTGATCATCCCACCCAGGATTGGCCCACCCTACAGGGCTGGCTCCAGGCCGCCGAGATTCCCGTCCAGTCTACCCGCCCTATCCCCTTTTCCCTGGAGGATGCGTTCATCGGCATTGTGCAGCGGGCGGCAAGTGAGCAGCGGGCGGCAAGTGAGCAGCGGACGGAAAGCCTTCAGCAGGTAGAAATCGCCCAGCAAACGGAAACCGTCCCACGGAGGGAGGGAGCATGAAGCGCATTCTGGCCCAGGCCTGGAAGGAACTCAACCAGTTTCGCCGGGATCGCCTGACCGTGGCCCTGGCCTTTGTCCTGCCCCTGGCGGTGATGCTGATCTACGGCTACGCCATTCGCCTCGAAGCCAAGAACATTCCCCTCAGCATCCAAGACTTCGACCGCAGTGATCTGAGTCGCGCCTACGTGGAGCAATTGTTTGCCACCAACCAGTTTGTCTTTGTGCCCATGCCGGGGCCAGACCCCACCGTGGCCCTCGATGTTGGCACCGCCAAGGCCACGGTAATCATTCCGTCAGACTTTGAGCGCCAGGTGGCCCTCGGTCAGCCCGTCACGGTGCAGGCCTTGATCGACGGCACCGACGTCAACAATGCCCGCGTCGTTCAAAACAGCCTGCGGGCCACCACCCAGTTCTTTCTCCGCAGCCGCAACCTCATCCCCGACCAAGCCCGATCCCCGATTCAGCCCCAGGTGCGCCTATGGTTCAACCCCGGTCGCCGGGAGGCCCTCTACATTGTCCCCGGCATTTTTGGGGTGGTGCTCTGGGTGTTTCCCTCCATGCTGGCCGCCATTGCCCTGGTGCGCGAAAAGGAACAGGGCACCCTGGTACAGGTCTACGCCTCCGATCTCAGCGCCGTGGAATGGTTGCTGGGCAAAGAACTGGCCTACCTGCTAGTGGGTCTCGCGGAAACCCTGGTGGTGATCACCGTGGCCATGGTGCTGTTTGGCCTGCGTCTCTATGGCGACCCCACCCCGCTACTGCTGGGGCTGGTGATTTACCTGGCGGCGGCGGTGGCCTTTGGGCTGCTGGTGGGGGCAAGGGCAGGTAATCAAACCGGAGCCGTCCAGGGCACCGCCATTGTCGGCTTTCTCACCGCCCTACTGCTCTCCGGCTTTATCTACCGCCTAGAGAATGTGCCCTTTCCCCTGTCGCTGCTGTCGAATGTGATTCCGGCCCGCTACTTCATTGTCATCACCCGCGATGCCTTTGTACGCGGGACGGGCTGGGCGGGGGTTTGGTATGCGCCCCTGGCCATCGCCCTGCTGGGCGGATTTTTCTTCCGCACCGCCAACCGCATCCTCCACCAGATGCAGTTTCGAGACTAGCTAGCCCCGGCAATGGAGAACTTTTTGCTAGGAGTCAGAGACGCTAGACCCTGGCTAGGGCTAAGACTTGCCCCCCAATCCCTATCAATCGGCCTGATCCGTCGTTGTGAAGGGATTAAGCAGCATCACGGCACAGTCTTCAAAGTCTCGGATATTGCGGGTTACGAGGGTGAGCTGATGGATGTGGGCCGTAGCTGAAATCAGCATATCGGCCTGTGTTCGAGTCATGCCCTTGCTCCTCAAACTACCGCGCAATAACCCTGCATAATGGCCAATTTCGGGCGTAATTGGCAGAATATGGCAAGATCTTTCTAGGAACCCTTGTAACCAAGCTTGAATTCGAGCATTGGGTTTGGCCCTAAGCCCGTAGGTGATTTCTTCGAGGGTAATAGCGCTGATCGCCAAGGTCGTCACTCCCATGCTCCACTGAATCACGCCTGGGTTGGGCTGAGGCCGAGCCAGTTCACTGATGATGTTGGTGTCGCAAAGAAACGTCATACCCAGTTCATGTCTAGCCCCTGGGGCCGATCTTGGCGGGGAGGGGCCTCTAAGGTGTAGCCTTCTTCAAGACAAATTTGGCGCAGATCGTCAAAGGCGCTGGCAATAGAAGGTTGCTGCTGCTGCCAAGCCAAAAACTCCTGCAACAGGTCGGCCCGAATGACCGCAGCCACTAGAGAGTTGTCCTGATAGATGAGCTGGGGCTCTTGATTGGCGGCTTCAATCACCTCAGCAAACTGCTGCTGCGCGTCTTCAACATTCCAGCTCATAGGCGTTACAACGGAGAAGCGTTCTCCTTTCATTCTAAACATCCCTACTCTTCTAAACCCCTCTACTCTATTCTCCTTATCCCCATGCCCTTCCCTCGCCTCTGGCCCCTCATGCTCAAGGAAATCCGCCAGATTCTCAAAAATCGGCAGATTATCTTTTTGCTATTGTTTCCGCCCACCGTGCAGCTTTTGGTGTTTGGGCTAGCCCTCAACCCCGCCGTTAACCACCTCAGTTTGGGCGTGGTGGACTACAACCCCAGCCTTGCCAGTCGCGATTTTGTCGCCGCCCTAGTGACCAACGATGGGTTTGAAATTCAGTCCTTTCAGCCCAGTGCCGCCGACCTCGGGCAGCAGGTACGCAGGGGGCGCATTTCCACCGGGCTGGTGATTCCGCCGGAGTTTGCCGAGCGGCTGGCGGCGGGGCAACCGGTGGATGTGCAGGTGCTGATCGACGGGGTGGATGCCAACACGGCGGGCATTGCCAGGGGCTACATGGGACAGATGATCACCCGTTACGGCCAAAGCCTGCGGCAGCAAGCAGGGCAGACCCTAGACCCGCCCGTGGAGATAGCAGTGCGGTTTTTGTACAATCCGGGGTTGCTGAGTAGTTGGTTCTTTGTGCCGGGGGTGATCGGCGTCGTGCTAACGTTGACCGGATCCCTGGTGTCCTCCACCACGGTGATTCGCGAAAAAGACGTGGGCACCCTAGAGCAATTGCTGATGACCCCGGCCCAGGGCTGGGAGATTTTGACGGCCAAAATTGCGCCGCTGTTTGGATTGCTGATGGGAGATGTGCTGCTGGCGTCGGCCCTCGGTCGTGTGGTGTTTGGCCTGCCCTTTCGCGGCAGCTACCCGCTATTTTTAGCCCTGTCGGGAATCTACATCTTTGTGGCCATCAGCCTAGGTATTTTATTGGCCACCCTAGCCCGCACCCAGCAGCAGGTAGTGCTGCTTTCGTTCTTTTTTAATGTGCCGCTGATTCAGCTATCCGGGGCGATCGCCCCCATCGAAAGTATGCCTACCTTCTTTCGGGTGCTGTCGTTTTTTGACCCCCTGCGCCACTACGTCACCATTGCTCGCAGTCTAATTCTCAAGGGAGTTGGACTCCAAGTCCTGCTACCGGAAGTCGTGACGCTGCTGGCCTTTGCGGTAGTGCTTATGGGCCTCAGCATCAGCCGTTTTCGGGCACAACTCAACTGAGCCCAGACCCAAATTCCTGATTGACTGACAAAACTGGCTAGACCCCCTATCCGTCGAAGGGGCAGGAGACCTGACCCCGACATGGAACCAATACCGTAGGGGCGCGGTTTTCGCGCTTGACCCAGCATCCTTTGTCAGTCAACCAGCCCGAATCCTAATGAATTTATGAAACAAAGGAGCAAAAAACGGAAATATTTCATGGTAAATGATAACAGTATCCGTAACAGATTTTCAAGATTTGTTTAGCGATGTTTATTCTCTGGAGGAGTTAATGCGATTAATGGAAAATTGTGGGAAGCTGGTCTGGAACATCTGCGCTGCATCCTGGGAGATAAGAGAATAAAGCCTGCCAGTCTAATACTGCCTTAAATAAGGATGTAATCCAGGCAATACTACTTACCGGTTCACCCTCGTATAAGCGTGCCGGATTGAGACATGCAGTGATTTACAGATCTCAAGGATTCACAGATCTCAAGAATCTGATGCTAGTCTTTTGTCTGTTTCGAGTTACACCTTGTCGATATTGAGTCGAAATGTAGTTTCGGTCAGGGTTGATATGTCAAAAATTGTTTCAGTTCACTCCTATCGAGGTGGAACTGGCAAATCAAATACAACGGCTAATCTTGCGGTATCTATAGCGGCCCAAGGATGTCGTGTTGGCATTGTTGATACTGACATTCAGTCCCCTGGTATCCATGCTCTATTTGATTTTGATGAAAACAACATTAAGCTGACGCTCAACGATTTCCTTTGGGGTCGATGTTCCATTACAGAGGCGGCCTGCAATGTCTCCTGGGTGATTCATGATTTAGGAATGACGCAAGGTGAAATTTATCTTGTTCCCTCGAGTGTTAAAGCTGGAGATATTGCTGAAATTTTAAGGCAGGGATATGATGTTGGAATGTTACGGGAGGGTTTTCAGGATCTAATCGATGATCTAAGCTTGGATTATTTGCTGATCGACACCCACCCCGGCTTAAACGAAGAAACATTGCTCTCAATTGCCATATCTGATGTAGCTGTTCTTGTTTTGCGCCCTGACAAGCAAGATTATCAAGGGACGGCTATCACGGTTGATGTTGCCCGAAAGCTAGGGGTTGAGAAGCTTCTTTTGGTGGCTAATAAAGCGCCCTGTATTCTAGATTTTGATGAGCTTAAGGATCAACTTGAGAAAACCTATAACTCTACCGTTGCGGGAATACTTCCCCACTCCGATGACATGATGTTTCTTGCTAGTAACGGTGTATTCGCGATCAAGTTTCCTGATCATCCATACACCAATATTATTCGTGATATAACGGCTAAGATAATGGCTTAGATTTTTAGTCAATGGGCCTGCTAGTACGACTAGGTCTAGGTCTATGATCTAGCAATGTTTTAGTCCGCTATGTCGCTGATTTAACTAGGCCTTGACAGCTCAGTTACCTTACCTCAAGGAGTAACGTTTACATGACGGAAATCAGTTTTTCTTTTTCAGATACTATTGCAGGCTATGTGACGTCCTTTGATCGTCATCAAAGGTGTTTTCAGGTCAAGACCTCCGACGGACGGGAGTATGACATTTACCTGACCGACACGGTATATGGACGGATTGCTCAGAACTTAAATGAACCCTACGCAGACTGCACTGGTCGCTTGGGAGAACTACTCTCTCCTGGGGTCTATGTCTTTACCTATGGTGTTTTTTATCCCCAGGGAGGCGGACATAGGTTTGAGGCTAAATTTCTTGTGTTTCCAGGGGAATCTGCTGATGCCTATCGCCATGAAGAGGCAAATTGGTGGATTAGTCAAATCACCTCAATTACCGACTGCTACTTGAAGTGGCAGTTTGGCTATCCTCATCAAGACATTGACTACGCGAACTATCGCACCATGCTGCATCTGGCTGGGGCCAAGCAGCAGGATGACTACTTACAAGAAACCGATACCATTTCTCGAATGGTTTACGGTATGGCATCAGCCTACTTGCTAACTGGGGAAGATCGCTTCTTAGAGGCCGCAGAAAAGGGTACAGAGTACCTGCGCGATCACATGCGCTTTTATGACCCAGATGAGAACTTGATCTATTGGTATCACGGGGTCAGAGTGACCGGCAATCGTGAGCAAAAGCTCCTAACCTCTGAGTTTGGCGATGACTACGATGCCATTCCAGCCTATGAGCAGATCTATGCGCTGGCTGGCCCAATTCAGACGTACCGAATTACCGGCGACCCTCGGATTCTGAAGGATGCCGAGATGACCGTGAGCCTATTTGATCGGTTTTATATTGACAATGAACAGGGCGGTTATTTCTCTCACCTCGACCCCCTAACCCTGGATCCTAAGGCCGAATCTCTCAAATGGAATCAGGCGCGTAAAAACTGGAACTCCGTGGGCGATCATGCCCCGGCCTATCTCATTAATCTATGGCTGGCGACGGGTGACCCAAAGTATGCCGATTTCCTGGAGTACACCTTTGACACCATCGTGAAGTACTTCCCTGACTACGACAACAGCCCCTTTGTGCAGGAAAAATTCTTTGAGGACTGGAGTCACGACCAGTCCTGGGGCTGGCAGCAAAACCGGGCTGTGGTAGGCCACAACCTGAAGATTGCCTGGAACCTCATGCGTATGCAGTCCCTCAAGGCCAAGGATGATTACCAGGGGCTCGCCGAGAAGATTGCCCAACTGATGCCGGATGTGGGTAGCGATCGCCAGCGGGGGGGCTGGTACGATGTGGTCGAGCGGGTGCTAGGCCCTGGAGAAGAACAACATCGCTTTGTCTGGCATGATCGAAAGGCCTGGTGGCAACAGGAGCAAGCGATTTTGGCCTACTTGATTTTGGCCGGGACGCTAGATAACCCTGAATATCTGCGCCACGCCCGGGAATCGGCGGCCTTCTACAATGCCTTCTTCCTCGATCACGACGATGGGGCCATCTATTTCAATGTGTTGGCCAATGGGCTACCCTACCTGCTAGGCACCGAGCGCTACAAGGGGTCACACTCCATGAGTGCCTACCACTCCACCGAGCTCTGTTTCCTCAGTGTGGTCTACATCAATCTGCTTATCACCAAGCAGCCCCTCGACCTCTACTTCAAGCCCCTGCCCGGTGGGTTCAAAGATAATATCCTGCGAGTTTCCCCCGATATTTTGCCCCCGGGCAGCATTCGCATTGGGGCCTGCTGGGTCAACGACGAACCCTACGAGCACTTTAATGCTGACGATCTCACCGTCAAGCTCCCTGACACCCAAGAGCGGGTCAAGGTCAAAGTACAACTTCTACCCACCTAGACGTTGCCATAGCCTTTACCGTTCACTTCTCCCTGTCGCCTCTAAAACACCCTATGGAACTGAAGCAGCAAATATTAACCGCTACCGATCTAGAGACCCAGGCCCCTGCCCCGGTCACCTTGATCACCCTGGTGGGGGATATCGATGGCAGCACAGCCCCCGGTGTCCAGGCCGATATCCTAGCCGCCGCCGCCCCTGACATCAAAATGATTTTGGAAATGACCCAGGTTTCCTACATGTCGAGTGCGGGGTTACGGGTTTTGCTTGCGGTCTATCGTCAGGCTACGGCCCAAAATGGCCAAGTTGTTTTAGTTGGACTAATAGAAGAAATTAAAGACACCATGAGCGTGACTGGTTTCCTAGATTTCTTCACCACCACCGACACCCTAGATGAGGCCTTTGCAGTTCTAAAATTACAGCCCTAAATGGGTCGAACGGCCCTGTTGGCGGCGCTCAATCTCCCAAAGGATATGGAGTTTTCTGGATTAGCAGAAAACTCCATCCCTGACCTTAGATTTGGTTTATTTTCAGGAGCACCCATGGATCGTATTGATATCCATCCTACTCACACCTTTGGAGACTATAAGCTACGCTGTGGTCGCCCGTTGCCCTTTGGGACAATGTTGGTGCCAGGGGGGGTCAATTTTTCCATCTATTCGAGTTATGCTACCCGCTGTACCCTGGTTCTTTTTGAAAAGCATCAGAAGCAACCCGTGGCGGAAATTCCCTTCCCCGATGAATTTCGCATTGGGGATGTCTGGGCGATGACCGTCTTCAATCTCGACTACGAGACCGTGGAGTATGGATATCGCATGGAAGGCCCCTTGAATATTCAGGAGGGTCACTGGTTTAACCCCGACAAAATTCTGATGGATCCCTACGCCAAAATCATTGGCGGACGAGATGCCTGGGGAATCGATCCAGACTGGAGCGATCCATACCAGCATCGGTCTCGGTTGGCCTTTGATGATTTTGACTGGGAAAATGATCGCCCCCTGGAAATCCCGCCCGAAGATCAGATTATCTATGAAATGCATGTGCGCGGGTTTACCCGCCACCCCTCCTCAGGCGTCAAGGAAAATCATCGCGGCACCTTTGCGGGCATCCGCGCCAAAATTCCTTACCTCAAAGATCTGGGGGTTAATGCAATTGAACTGATGCCGATCTTTGAGTTCGACGAATTTGAGAACTCCCGCCACCATCCTGAAACCGGCGATCTGCTGATGAACTACTGGGGCTATAGCACCGTGGGCTTCTTTGCCCCCAAGGCGGGCTATGCGGCCACCGGCAAGTTTGGGATGCAGGTCGATGAGCTGAAATCCCTGGTGAAAGAGCTACACAAAAACGGGATCGAAGTCATTTTAGATGTGGTGTTTAACCACACGGCTGAGGGGAACGAAAATGGCCCCTATATTTCCTACCGAGGGCTCGACAACAAAACCTACTATATGCTCACCCCGGAGGGCTATTACTTCAACTTTAGCGGCTGCGGTAATACCCTCAACTGCAACAACCCTGTAGTGCGTAACCTAGTGCTCGATTGCCTGCGATTTTGGGCCGCAGAGTACCACATCGACGGGTTTCGCTTTGACCTCGCCTCGATTTTGGGTCGCGATCCCTGGGGTGCACCCCTGGCCAACCCCCCCCTCCTGGAGGCCCTCGCCTTCGACCCGATTTTGGCTCGCTGCAAGCTCATTGCCGAAGCCTGGGATGCCGGGGGCCTGTATCAGGTGGGGTCATTCCCGGCCTACGGTCGCTGGGCCGAGTGGAACGGCAAGTACCGCGATGGGATTCGCAAGTTTCTCAAGGGCGATGCGGGCCGAGTGGGAGATATGGCCCAGCGGTTACAAGGCTCGCCCGATCTCTACGCCTGGGCCGGACGAGGCCCAGCGACCTCGATTAACTTCATCACCGCCCACGATGGTTTCACCCTGGCCGATTTAGTGTCTTACAACGATAAGCACAACGATGCCAATGGGGAGTACAACAACGATGGCGGCAACGACAACGACAGTTGGAACTGCGGGGCCGAGGGCTGGACCGATGACCCCGGTATTAATGCCCTACGGAGTCGGCAGATGCGCAATGCCATCGCCCTGCTGATGGTCAGCCAAGGCGTGCCCATGCTGCTGATGGGGGACGAGGTAGGCCGCAGCCAAAACGGCAACAACAACACCTACTGCCACGACAACGATCTGAACTGGCTGAACTGGAACCTGTTAGAGACCAATCGGGAACTCTTCAAGTTTGTTAGCCACTGCATCCATTTTCGCCTTGCCCACCCCGCCCTACGGAGTCGCTATCACCTCCAAAACCGCGACTACATGGGCAGTGGCTACGCCGACATTACCTGGCATGGCACCCAGGCTTGGAATGCTGACTGGTCGGCGGATAGTCGGGTGCTGGCCTTCCTGCTCTGCGGCAAACATGCCAAGTCGGGCACCGCCGAGGATGACTACCTCTACGTGGCCATCAATATGCACTGGCAGACCCAGTGGTTTGAGGTTCCGGGTCTGCCCGGGGGGATGCAGTGGCATATTTCCATCAATACCGGGGCCGATCTGGATCATTTCGCCCTCGGGGAAGAACCCATGCTCGATCCTCAGTATGGGCTGTTAGTGCGAGATCGATCCGTAGTGGTGCTTGTGGGCCGCTCGGGTTAAAATCCCTCAGACTAGTCAGAGGTTAAGCCCCTTTGAGGTTTAGCTGTACGCTTGTTTCGTTAATCGCCTACTGTTCATTCGTGATCTATTACCCATTATGTCTTTTAACGCCACCACTCAAATTGACAATGCCATCGCTACGATTACCCTGACAGGGGATCTAGATGCCTCATCCGCCCCAGCCTTTCGTGAGCAAATTGATATTGCCGCTCAGTCTAATCCTCAGCGCATTGTTCTGTTAGCCAGCGGGCTAGACTACATGGCCAGTGCTGGGCTCAGGGTGCTCGTATTTGCTAACCAAAAACTCGGCACCGATGTTGATATCTATCTCGTTGCTCCCCAAGAGCTCGTTTTAGAGACGTTGCAAAAAACTGGCTTTGATCAAAGTGTCATTATTGTGGATGATATCGCCGCCGCAATGGCCTAATCGGTGCTTACAACATGGGGTCTTGAGACATGGAGTATTGAGACATGGAACAGTTAACCGTTCCCGGAGAGCTAGCATCCCTTAAGCTCATTGCCGAATTTGTGCTAGCTGAGGCGTCTAAGGCTGGTCTAGATAAGAAAGCGGCTTATCGACTGCGACTAGCCATTGATGAAATCGCCACCAATATCATTCTCTATGGCTTTCAGGAATCATCCCAGGAAGGGGAGTTGCAGCTATTTTCTACGACCGACCAAGGCAAACTTGAAATTGCGATTGAAGATAGCGCAATCCCCTTTGACCCCATCTCGGCTAGACAGGTAGAAGCAACGGAGCTAACGCGCCCCCTAGAAGAGCGACAGGTAGGCGGGTTGGGAGTGTATCTGGCAATTCAAGGGGTTGACCAATTTCGCTATGAGCGGGTGCGTGATCGCAACCGCAACACCTTTGTGATGAATTTAGCCTGATTCCGTTGATCTTATCTACCGGAGAACACCCTTGACGCAAGCATCGCAGAAACAAATGATGACGATTGAGCGCCAAAATGCCCTCATGCGCCAGACCCTTAATCTGGGAGCCGGTATTACAACTGAGAACGACTTTAATGCTGTCCTCGAAAAAATTGTGGCTGGGGCCAGAGCCATTACCCAGACCGACGCCGGGGTGTTATTTCTCAAGAAAACGACTGATCAAGGGGATGTTTTAGTCTATGCCTATATTCAGATTGACTCCCTCGATCTGAACCTCAACCTCATCCAAAATCCCCACCAACTTCTCCAACTCACGCCCGTTATTCTGCGAGACAATTTAGACAGTCCCTCGGCTCTAGCCGCTCAATCTGCCCTCACCCTAGCCCCCATACAATTAGCAGACTTAAGCCAAGCAGATACCCAGTGGAAATGCGATCATGACTTCGATCAGGTATTAGGGTACCGCTCCCAAGCCTGCTTAGTGCTGCCCTTGAGGGGATATGATCAATCCTTAATGGGCGTCTTAAAATTAATCAACCCTAGCCCCAGCGAGGCCTTGAATTCCTTTAAATTAGCCGTCGATGACGTGATAGACGACTTTCTGACCCTAGCTGGCGGCAAACTTCAGTATCAGATGTCCTACCAATCCCAAGCGAGCTGGATCAAACAAGAGCGCGAGCTTCAGATCGGACGTCAAATTCAGCTTGATTTCTTACCCGAGAACCTACCCCAGGTTAAGGGCTGGGAAATTGCTGCCAAGTTTTGCCCAGCCCGGGAAGTGGCTGGAGACTTTTATGATTCTTTTCTTATTAGCCACGGACGTGTAGGCATTGTTATTGCCGATGTTTGCGACAAAGGCGTTGGCGCGGCACTCTTTATGTCGCTCTTTCGGAGCTTACTACGAATTTTGAGCCAGCAAAATTACTCTCTAAGCTTATTAGACGAAATTACTAGCCCAGCGGCTAAACAGGAAACCGCTAAAAGCCGACTCTCTCGACTGCCCAGCATTGGTACTCAGGCCCTTAAAAATGCCATTGAACGCGCCAATATATATATTGCAGAAAATCACTATCGCACCAATATGTTTGCCACCATTTTCTTTGGCATTCTTGACCCCAAAACGGGCAAACTAATTTATATTAATGGTGGCCATGAGGCCCCCTTTATTTGCAACTCTCAAGGCATTAAAGAGCGATTGAAGCCGACCGGGCCAGCAGTTGGGGTCTTCCCAAAGGCAAAGTTTAATATTGAATTAACCCAACTAGAACCTGGAGACTTATTGCTAGGATTCACAGATGGCATTCCGGATGCACGCAACCCTGAGGGAGAACTCTACTCAGAAGCTGCTTTACAGCAATTAATTGAATCAGCCCCAATCACCTCAGCCTCTGAACTGATAGATCGTATTGATACGGCTGTTCATAACCATATTGCTGGCATTGATCCCTTCGACGACATTACGCTAATTTCAATGTATTACCAGACTTAGTTGATCACCTTCTGAAAGATTGTAGATTATTGGTGTGCTTTATTGGTGTGCTATCGAGGAGATCATGAATCTCAGTGTGGGTTAAGCTTAACGGCTAAATTTCCTTGAGCCCTCATTCAAAGTCCCGCCCCTCCCTTAGGGAGGAGCGGGACTTTCGGCTTTTCTAGCTCCCCTCTCCCACGAGGAGAGGGGGTAAGGGGACTTTCTGTTCTGCCGAACCTGGCTTCTTCTGAGATTAGGTTAATGAGGCTAATTCAGCGAGGAAGCTATGGACATGACTCACTGACATCGCCCCTTCTCCAACCCCAGAAGCAACCCGTTTGACGGATCCTGATCGCACATCACCTACCGCAAAAATACCAGGTTGACTTGTTTCTAGCATCATGGGCTGGCGCTGTTCAGTTCCACTCGCAGGTACATCTAAGCCGGTTTTAATAAACCCCTTATCATCCGTTGCAAGACAATCATTCAGCCAAGATGTATTCGGTACCGCACCAATCATTAAGAAAACATGGCGAATCAAGTTCGTTTTTACTTGACCCGTTTTCAGATTTTTCCAACTCACCTGCTCTAGGTGGTGATTACCCTGCAACTCAACAATTTCAGTATTGGGATATAGCGTAATGCGATCTGAGGAAAGGATTCGACCAATCAAATAGTCAGACATCGTGTCTGTCAAACTATCACGGCGAATTAGCAGATGTACATGGTGAGCCTGAGAAGATAAAAATACAGCGGCTTGTCCGGCAGAGTTACCCCCTCCAACTACGATCACATCTTCGTTTTTACACAGGTTTCCCTCCATAGCGGTGGCGGCATAATACACCCCCGCATTGTCAAACTTACGACCATTTTCAACCTGTAAGGTGCGATAGGTGGCACCACTGGCAATGATAACGGTTTTGGCCTGAACGGTCTGAGCAGCACAGTCTTGATCACACAATTGCAGGCGAAACGGATGACGCTGACAATCTAGACCAACGACCTGGCGGGGCAGGGCAATGGTGGCACCGAATTTCATCGCTTGCGTTTGCGCTCGACCAGCTAAGGCCTGACCAGAAATACCCGTAGGAAAACCTAAATAATTTTCGATTTTAGAACTGGTACTTGCCTGTCCTCCTGGGGCTTCTCCCTCGAGCAAGAGGGTATTCAAACCTTCAGAAGCCGCATAGACCGCTGCCGATAATCCGGCTGGCCCAGCTCCGACAATCGCTACATCATAGGTCTGCTGATCGTCAATCTCCTCTACGAGACCAAGGGAAGAGGCTAATTCATAATTAGATGGGTTTGCTAAAACAACATTGCCCAAATGAATCAGCACCGCTGGAAGTTGGGACTCAGTGAGATGGTAGTGCTGCAAAAGCTCTGTACGGTTTTGGTCCGTACAGTCCATGACATTGAGGGGATAGCCATTGCGTCGCAAAAAACGCTCAATGCGTACACCATCGGCACTTTGATGATTGGTTACTAAGGTAACACCTCCCTGCTCGTGGGAAATAAAAGCGACCCGTCGCAAAATGAAAGCCCGCATGATGATTTCACCAATGTCAGGCTCCGCCGTGATCAACTTGCGAAAATCAGCTCTGTTAATACGAATAACGCGGCCATCTTCCCCCATCCGACCACTAACCAGGATTTGTCGATTGTTAAATAGATCTAGCTCACCTGTGAATTGATGCGTACGGTGGGCAGTAATAATATTTAGACTGTCTCGTTGGTGTTCAAAGATTTCAATGGAGCCTTGGAGCACAATAAAGAAATCGACGGTGCGTTGGCCACGCTCAAACAATATTGTGCCCTGTGGGATGTCTTCTACCGTGCCAAATGCCTTTGCCCGTTCTATCTGCTCTAGGAGCAATGTTGGAAAAATTTGATGCTCCCGATCATAGGGGTCTGTCGCCTGAAGCGGGTTGGTGGAATTGATATCTGGAGTGCTCATGGGATACGAGAGATGGATACAAGGTAAAACTGTCCTTTAAATTATGCCATGACAGCTTTAAAGGTTGACACGCATCAAAATCAAAGTATTCCCAGCCACCAGAATATTTCACCTCATTACGCCCATGACTTCGTCAAGCCACCACCCCCTCGTAAGTTAGCATGACTCCTGATTGAAAGCCTTGGATCTCAGGCATATTGAAGTCCCATAAAAATTTTTAATGAAATTTATCTTCTTGATCCATGCCAACACTTGATAGAATCAGCGGTTTCAATCAAAGCCGCACAACTATGCCCATCCTAGCTAAGTTATGGGTAGATAAGGGGCTTAGGCCTCTTGTCATAAGGATCCGCTGCTCACCAACGGCTAGGACGGCTATACGTTGGATTAACTTAATCAAAGTTTTTGATTTTTATTGATAAAAGGTATTTTCTGCGACATGAATGACCTCGCCGTTAACTTTTATGAAAAATATTGTACTCTTTGAAGTGATCAATGATTCTTTATTTTTATTTTCTTTTGTTCTGACTGTCTTGAAGGGTATGATAGTCTCTGGGTTAGGCATTTCTTAGATCAAAAGATCGAAGCCCAGATCAAGCTTTTAAGGAATTAGCTTCGCACGACATCGCCCATAGCCCTAGAGGCGTATTAAGATTTATTGATGGTTGATTGACCTTTTAATTATGATAGATCTACCCTTTGATGGGCTAGGTATACGGCG
Source organism: Leptolyngbya sp. (assembly GCA_035285305.1). Lineage (GTDB taxonomy): Bacteria > Cyanobacteriota > Cyanobacteriia > Phormidesmidales > Phormidesmidaceae > Nodosilinea. The sequence goes on along the minus strand of JAYKHF010000126.1, from coordinate 4,249 downwards.
ATGATAGATGATTCGCTTGTTCAAAATCGTGGAGAGTTTTATGGAATTCTTTGGTAGGTGAAGAAGGTCTTTAAAGCGATGGTGGTTTAACTATCGCTATCGTTAATAACATGCCAGAAAGTTATGATATCTAATATATAAGAGTGCTTGCCCTAGTAAGGTGCACGCTTAGATTTAAAAGCCAAGTTTTGAAAGGCTTTTGAACCTTGCACTGTACCTCGCAGGATCTGAAAGCGCTATATCTAGCTTTACTTTAGTTCGAGAGAATCTATGACTTCAAAAAACTCTCGTGCATGCTAGAGCGAGAGAGTCTGTTCGGTCAACTTCATTCCATCTGAAAGGTATTTCCTATGACTGTTTGTGGTGGTGAACATAGTCAAGCTCAGTTCAAGTTTCGTACGGATGGTTTATCTCCTGAAAAAAGATTACGACATGAATACTCGGTTAATACAGATTTCTCGAATGAAGATCTGTGGATTCCCTACGGAGTCGGATCTTTCCAGGCCTGCTATTTCAATGTAACTAGTGGTGGTTTTGCAAATATTTTAAGACTTCCACCTGGGGCGCAGCTCAATCCTCACTATCATGTAGGAATTGTGCATGGCTATACGATTCAGGGAACCTGGGGATACCTGGAGCATCCCTGGCGGGCTACCGCAGGAACCTATGTCTATGAGCCCCCGGGCGAGATGCATACGTTAATCGTCCCAGAAGATGCTACAGAAGACATGATTGCATTTTTCCATCTTGAAGGTGGATTGGTCTATGTAGACAGCATCGAAAATGGGCAAATGGTTGGTTATGACGATGGTTTTACCCTTTTAGAAATTGCTCGAGCCCATTACCAAGCCAAAGGGTTAGACATGTCTTTGCTGGATGGCATGATTCGCTAGGGTATTTCAACGTTTTCTCGTTTCTTCCGGGCTTTGTTGGATCAATAGTTGATGGTACTTTCAGGTCAAACTGAGGTGCGGTACAAAGCCCGGAACCCTTGCCATATCTGACCCTCGCTATCAACGTATGCCTCACTAGAGTAAACCCTGCTGTAATTTCTCCCGGAAAGTCTTGCTGTAATTTTTCCAATAAGATGGCCTGGTTGATGATCCTTACTGCCCCAGGGTTTGAAGCATTCAGGTACAAAGTCAACCTTACACTTTAGGTGGTTATGCATAGTTCAGTCTTAGGTCTTTATGAAGCTATTCATGCCAATAGCTATCAACAAGTTGCCGACTTAATCTCAGCCGGTGTCGATGTCAATGAGAGATCCGGTAGTCATTTGTCGCCCCTAATGCTTGCTTGCGGATTAGGGCTTCCCGGCATTGTAGAACAATTGTTGAATGCTGGGGCCGATATCTATACGGTAGATAGCTCATTAGGGGCTTCGCCGTTGCACAAAGCAGCCCAAAGTGGCGTTGTTGATGTTGCTCAATTGCTCTTAGATCGAGGAGCATTTATTAATTTGCAGTCAGCGGCTACAGGACATACACCTTTGATCGATGCCGTTTGGGCTAAGAAGGTGTCCATGGTTAAGTTCCTCCTATCGCGAGGGGCTTCCGTTACGATTGTTGGGCATCATCAACAAACGGTTTTCAACTTTCTGGGTGAAGAGAAGGTTTGGACAGCCGGATTTACGGCTCCATCCAGTGAAGCATGGGGGAGAGAAATTCTTGAATTATGTGAAGCAAAACGTTCTCAAGATCAGGACATTATAGACTCGCAAAAACTCATGTCTGCGGTCATGGCTGGTGATCTCTCTACCGTAAAGTCACTGATTGTACAAGGGATAGATGTCAATGAAAAATCGCCTGTTATTGGTTCCGGTAATGATGGACAAACGCCCCTGTTGGTAGCTTGTTTCCTCGGTCATGCGGACATTGTCAGGGAGTTATTAGTGGCCGGAGCAAAGGAAACCATTAACGACTACCTGATGGCGGCCACTCCTGCCCATAAAGCTTGCTATGCAGGGAAACCGGAGGCCTTAAAGGTGCTATTGGAACTTGCCCCTAACCTTGATCTAACCGCGCAAGGTCCTTACAATGGCTATACAGCTTTGCATGATTCCTGTTGGCATGGACATGTCGAAAATGTACGCCTCTTGCTGAAACACGGAGTCCCTCTTGATCAGAAAAGTCATCAAGGGGAAACCCCAGCACAATTTGCGCGCACCCTTGGTTACACCGAAATCGCAGATTTAATTGAGGCGGAAATCGCAAATCAGAGCAGCAGTTAGAACTCTCTTGTTTTTACGTGTTCATTCTCAGTCGATGGCAAGATCGCAATTCACTTGGCGGGGATGACCCAATATCCTAGACAGCACTGGGGCCTGAAGATATTTCACGGTACGGCATGAAAGCACTGCTTCTGAATGAACCTGGCCCGCCGACCTCGCTCTATGTGGGGGATGCACCCGAACCCTATCCGGCGGCGGGGGAGGTGCGAATTCGAGTGCATGCCGCCGGACTTAACCCGGCGGACTATAAGCTGGCGAATCGGGGGGTGGGGCGTTGGACCTATCCCCATATCCTCGGGTTAGACGTCGCTGGGGTAATCGATGCCTTGGGCGATGGCAGCACCCAGTGGCAGGTGGGCGATGCCGTCTACTATCACGGCGATTTGTCTAAGCCGGGGGGCTTTGCGGAATGGGCCGTTGCGTCAGCCCACGCCATTTCACCGCTGCCGTCGTCACTGTCCTTTGCTGAAGCAGCGGCCTTGCCCTGTGCCGGATTCACGGCCTACCAAGCGCTGCATCACAAGCTTCACATTCAGCCCGGTCAAACCATTTTGGTGCAGGCGGGGGCTGGAGGGGTGGGAGGCTTTGCGGTTCAACTGGCGGCGATCACTGGACTGCGCGTCATCGCTACCTGCTCTGCAAGCAATATCGACTGGGTACGTCAGTTGGGGGCCACCGAGGTGATCGACTACCACACTCAGGATGTGCCCGCCGCTGTGCGGGAGTTGACTGAGGGGCGGGGGGTCGATGCCATTGTCGATACGGTCAGCGCCGATACGGCCACGGCAGGTCTAGGAATGCTGGCCTTTGGCGGCGGCATGGCCTGTGTAGCGGCGCTGCCCGATCTCAGCCAGTTTCAGTCCTTTGGTAAGGCGCTGTCAGTCCATGACATTGCCCTGGGTGGGGCGCATCTGTCAGGGGATCGCCTTGCCCAGGCCCAACTGGCCCAAATCGGTCGAGACTTTGGCCAATTAGTCAGTGATCGCGCCGTGATCCCCATGCTAGAAACGGTCATTTCCCTCGACGAAATTCCCGCAGGTCTCAATCGCCTAGCTCGATGTCATGGGCGAGGCAAGATTGTGGCTCAAATTCATCCTTAAATTGATTAAATCAGGCAAGCTTATGACAATCCATGGCAAGAAAATTGGCATTCTGATCGAGAGCGATTTCTATGAGCATGAAATTTGGTATTACCGCTATCGGTTTCTTGAAGAGGGGGCCGATCTCCACTTCATGACCCGACTGTGGGGTCAACCGTCCCTCACGTTTAAGGGCCATGAATACCATGCCCCCTTTGAATGCAACGAAAGTTTTGAAAATATGAGCGACGACGAACTGCGCAGTTTTGCAGCCATTATTGTGCCATCAGCGGGGGTTTCTGATCGCCTGCGCTACACCGACGACGTTACCCAGTTGCCCCCCGCCACCGCTTTTCTCAAGCGAGCTTTTGCCGAACCAAACATTCTCAAAGGCATTATCTGCCATGGCATGTGGTTGGTGTCTCCCGCACCAGAGTTAGTCGCAGGCCGCCCCGTCACCTGCCACAACAACCTCCATGGCGATGTGGTGAATATGGGAGCGGTATACACCAACGAAGATGTGGTCGTAGATGGCGATTTAGTCACCGGGCGATCCGGGGGACATGCTCACCTATTTGCGAGAAAAATCGTTGAGTTACTATCAGCCTAGAAACGCCAGGAGGCGGTTAGCGAGATGTGTGTACTTAGTCTGATTGACTGACAAAACTTACCAGAACCCAGATTCCTCAAAGGGTCAGGAGACCTGACCCCTACATGGCCTAAATGCGGTAGGGGCGCGGGAACCGCGCCCGGTGCGGGATCTTTTGTCAGCCAACCAGCCTCCTTTATTAAGAAGGTTAGGTGAATAATGTTGATGCCAACTGGGTAGCGTTGGGCAATGCCGCCACGATCACCCTCGGCCCCTTGGAGGTTGACGACTGGGTTCCGGACTGACTCTCGCCGTCATAGGGGCATGGTTAACGGCGAGAGTCTGGGAAAT
>JAYKHF010000125.1:0-8853 GCA_035285305.1 Leptolyngbya sp. | reverse complement strand
CACCCTGGCCCACATGGCCCACACCGCCCTAGACCTGTACTACGATCAGATCACTACTGCCCAGACCTGCATTCCAAGCCCCCATTCTGAATAGGAGCCCATTGCAATGAGCCTTGTTGATACGGCCATAGCCAAAATGCAAGCCTTGCCCCCAGAGCGCCAGCAAGAAATTATTGACTTCATTGATTTTCTACTGTCTAGAGGCCCATGGGCGCACATCCCCCCTAGCCAGCCGATCACACCCTCCGCCAATGAGCCAACATCATCCGTTGGCCCCACCCAAGATACCCTTTCAGTTTTGGAGGCCGCAGGCGATTTAATTGGCTGCGTAGAAGGCCCTAGCGATCTATCTACCAATCCAGCCTACCTAAGAGGCTATGGCACCTAATGAAGCCGCACGTCATTGTTGATACAGGGCCATTAGTTGCTGCCATTAACCGCAAAGACAGATTTCATCCCTGGGTTGTACAAAAGCTCAGCAACATTCAAGTGCCCCTTTACACCTGTGAAGCCGTCGTTTCTGAAGCCTGCTTCCTACTTCAGATGGTTTATGGAGGTCAGCAAGCTCTTCTAGCATGGCTCGATCAAGGGCTACTGATGATTGATTTTCAGCTTAGTGCCGAAGTGATGGCTGTTTGGGCGCTCATGGAACGATACGAATCTGTACCGATGTCTTTGGCTGATGCCTGTTTGGTCAGAATGGTTGAGCTACGCCCTAATAGCACGGTGTTTACCCTAGATACTGATTTTATGGTTTATCGCATTAATCGCAATCAACCCATTCCGACAATCCTGCCGAAGGAGCGCAATTGAGAGAAACGTTGACATTGGCTAAGACCCACATTGCCCCACCGCCCTAGACCTGTACTACGATCAGATCACTGCCATCCCAACCTCCCATGACAACGGTTCCAGCCCCAACCACTCAGCCCCATCTGGCCAGTAACCTGAAGCAGGTGTCCCTCCAGCCCGAACAACTGGTGCAGTTTTGCGAAAAGCATCCTATCCAGCGGCTATCGTTATTTGGGTCTATTTTGCGAGAAGACTTTACCGACAGCAGCGACGTTGATATTTTAGTCGAGTTCTTGCCCCAGGCTAGGATAGGTTTTTTTGAACTAGTCCGCCTAGAAAATGCCCTAACCGATCTCATTGGCCGAAAAGTTGATCTGCGTACACCCCAAGAACTTAGCCCATACTTTCGCCAAGACGTTCTCAACGAAGCGGTCATCCAGTATGTCAAAAATTGACGATAAGACCCGACTTAGGCACATGCTGGATGCCTCCCAAAAAGTCGTCCAGTATGTTGAAAACGAGACCCAAGACACCTTAAAGCGCGATGAAAAGCTTGCCCTTGCCCTGGTGCGCTTAATCGAGATTATTGGCGAAGCAGCTTCAAGGGTTTCCCCAGAAAAACAAGCCGATCTACCTCAAATACCGTGGAAAGAGATGATCGGCATGAGAAATCGCATCGTTCATGCCTACTTTGATATCGACTATAACGTGGTTTGGGATACAGCCACCTTTAACATCCCTTCCCTGATTGAGACATTAACTGAGGTGCTTGATTCCTGGTTGACTGACAAAACTAGCTAGAACCCGTATCTGTCAAAGGGTCAGGAGACCTGACCCCTACATGGCCCGAATGCGGTAGGGGCGCGGTTCCCGCGCCCGGTGTAGAATCTTTTGTCAGCCAACCAGGCTTGATTCTGGCTAGACAATACCGTTCTCACCATGAATTGCCTCCACCGCCCTAGACCTGTACTACGATCAGATTACCATTGCCCAGAAATCCTCTTAATTAGTCCTGTCACTATTGCTTTATCTATTTTGGGTCACATAGCTACTACTCAATAGCACCATGAAACACCAAAGCCTTGATATCATCTTAAATGCCGTTAAAGACTACCTGAAAACCCTCTATTCAGATCGTCTTCAGAGCATTATTTTATATGGTTCTCAGGCAAGGGAAGATAGCCATAATGATTCTGACATTGATATTTTAGTAGTGCTTGATAAACTCACAAGTCCCTACCTAGAAATTGACAAAACTGGAGACTTCATCGCCCATCTTTGCCTTGAGTATGACGTGGTTATCTCACGGCATTTTATTTCCGCTGAAAAGTTTATCTCTAGCCAAACCCCCTTTCTGTCAAACATCAGAAAAGAGGGAATTATGATATGACAGAAGACCTGCAAGCCTTTCTGGATAAAGCTAAGGAAAGCCTGCAAGCGTCTAAATTGCTAGCGGCTAACCAAATGTATGACTTCGCTGGCTCCAGAGCCTACTACACCATGTTTTACATTGCTGAAGCCCTACTTTGGCAACAGGGGCTATCATTCTCTAGTCATGGTGCCGTCATTGCCGCCTTTGGTAGAGAACTGGCGAAACCAGGGTTAGCCCCCACAGAATTTCATCGTTATTTAATTGATGCCCAAGACAAGCGCACCCAAGCCGATTACGGCATCGATCAGGAGGCTAAACTAACCTCAGAGGATGCGCAAGACCTGATTCAGCAAAGTGAGCGCATGGTTGAATGGGCCGAGCGACACTTTACCTCCTAGCCCTGCACAATGAGCAAGCTATTATTCCATCCTTTCTGTGATTGCCTTGGCCAGCCATGATCTACCTGGACTACCATGCCACCACCCCAACCGATCCTAGGGTGGCCCAGGCCGTCTTGCAGGCCATGACCAACAACTTTGGCAACGCCAGCAGCCTAGATCATGCCATTGGAGATCGGGCCGCAGCCGCCGTTAAACAAGCCAGCCGCCACGTTGCCGATCTCGTAGGCGCTACCCCCAGAGACATCATTTTCACCTCCGGGGCCACCGAAAGCCTCAACCTCGCTATCCAAGGCACCATCAACGCTCTAACCCCCCTCTCCCAGGTTGGGAGAGGGGCTGGGGGTGAGGGCAAACCCCGCATCGCCCTTTCCACCGTTGAGCACAAAGCCGTCCTCGATACCTGCGAAGCCCTCCACCGCCAGGGGCGCATTGATCTGATCTATATTCCGGTTGATACCCAGGCCCGCATTGATTTAGATCAACTAGAGCAAGCCTGTGCCAGCGGTATTCATCTGCTTTGCATCATGGCGGCCAACAACGAAGTCGGCACCGTTTACCCCATCGAGACCATTGCCGCCATCGCCCAAACCTACCGGGTGCCCTTCCTCTGCGATGCCTCCCAAGCCGTCGGCAAAATTCCCATTCAGTTCAACCAGTGGGGCATGACCATCCTGGCCCTGTCGGCCCACAAACTCTATGGCCCCCAAGGCGTTGGGGCGCTGGTGGTGCGGCGAGACCATCGGCTAGCGCCATTACTCTACGGGGGTGGACAGCAACAGAGATTGCGCCCCGGCACCCTAAACTTGCCCGGTATCGTTGGCCTGGGCGAAGCCTGTCGGCTGCGGGCCGAAGAAATGGCCGTGGATGAGGTTGAAATTGGGAAAAAGCGCGATTACCTCCAATCCCTACTCCAAGCTCACATCCCCGACCTCGTGATCAACGGCGACCGGCAAAACCGCCTAGCGGGGAACCTCCACATCTCCATCCCCGGTATCCCCAACAGCGCCATCATGGCCCGAGTGCGCCACAAACTCGCTATTTCGACCGGATCCGCCTGCTCCTCTGGGGTAGAAGCCCCATCCCATGTATTAAGGGCGATGAACTTGCCAGAGCCTTTCATTGAAGGCGCTCTCCGCATTGGCTTGGGCAAATTTACGACAGAATCAGACCTCACTCAGGCCGTGGATCATATTCGTCAAGCGGTGCTAACCATTTCCCAGCTTTTGTGAGGATTCTGTCGCCGCATCTACAACCGCCCAATACCTCAAAAATGGGGTATCTGTTCCCTAGAATCCGTCAGCGGAGAATGGTGCTGTCGTTCATTGCTGTGCCATAAGTTCCATAACGTTTAATTCGCTTTATTGGTGATCCGCGAATCCCCGCAGTATGGTGAATATAAATACCCTAGGGGACGCCTTAACTTCTGGGAACATTGATGTTTTTAGGCGTGATGTTTCTAGGCGTGATGTCCCTAGGAATATTTTTGGTGTGGGTTCTCTATTCCAAGTTTATCTACCCTATGCGCCATGGCAACCTTGATCTATAGGGCATGGGGGTGATTGATAACCTAGGGCAAAACCATGAAAAAAAAGGATCTGCCGGATTATCTGATTGTGGGTAGCGGTCTTTCGGCTCTGGTCTTTGGGGCTCTCATGGCCAAGGCTGGGAAGTCGATACGAATCCTCGAAGCCCACGGCTCTGCGGGGGGCTTTGGTCATACCTTTACCATGGCGAAGCAGTATCATTTTAATGCCCAGTTGCACTATGTCTGGGACTGCGGTGAAGGCCACACCGTCAATCGAGTTTTGAAAGCACTAGGGTTAGACCAATCCGTTACCTTTGAACGCTACGATCCCAACGGATTTGACCACATGCGTACGCCAGAATATGCCCTAGATATTCCCTCCAATCCAGAGGATCTAGGGCAACGGCTATCGACGCTTTTCCCAGATCATCGGGAACAGATTCAGCGGTTTATACAGGCCGTGCAAACCGTCAGCACAGGCTTGAAATGTCTTTCACCGCCCCTACGCCCTAGGCTAATTTTAAGCCACTTACCAGCGGCATTAACCGCCCTTCGATACTATCGCAGCACCCTCCAGGATGTCTTTGATCAGTTCTCCTTGCCCAAAGCTGCCCAAACCCTGTTGGCGCTTCAGTGGCCAGATTTTTTGCTACCGCCCGAACAGCTATCCTTCTATGCCTGGGTGGTTTTATTGACGGGCTATCAGGAGGGTGCCTTTTACCCCACCCAGCATTTTGAGCAGGTCATTCAGGCCCTAGTGGCCACCATTGAGCACCAGGGTGGTGAGGTGCTAACCCATACAGAAGTTACCGAGTTCCTATTGGATGGCAAGACGGTCAAAGGCGTTAAGGCCGTTGACCGCCGCACCCACGTCACCCAGACCTTTTTGGGCGAAACCATTATCTGCAATATTGACCCCAAGAAGGCGGCCCAGATGATCGGCCTTAACCACTTTTCTCGTAAGGTTCAAAAACGACTAGACTATGACTACTCACCCTCTAACTTCATGGCCTACTGTGTTGTCAAAGATCTAGACCTCCGCGAGTACGGCTTTGGCCCCTGGAATACGTTTCATAGCGAAGATATCGATCTCAATCGGGCCTTTGTCCGCATGTATGAGCAGCAGGACTATTCACAGCCCAGCTTTGCCATCACCACGCCTACTTTGTTAACCCCAGGACAGCGCGATTGCCCAGAAGATTGCCAGATCATCGAATTTCTGACCGTGGCAAATTATGACTACTTTAACCAGCTACGTCTGAGGAATCGTAACGCCTATAATCAGGAAAAAGAGAACATCCTCAACACCATTCTCGATATTGTTGAGCAGCGCTATATCCCGAATATTCGCCAGCATATTGTGTTTAAAGTCACGGGTAGTCCGACCACGAATGAACGCTTTTGCTGGTGTCCCCAGGGTAATTCCTATGGGTCGATCCTAACTCCTAGGAATATGGGCTTAGGTCGGCTTAATCATCACACCTCCCTTCAGCGGTTTTACTTCTGCAATGCCTCCTCGGGGTATCCGGGGTTTGCGCCCACGTTTTGGACGGGGGCCATGCTTTACCAACGGTTGTCGGGTCAACCCCTAGTAACGGCGACGATCCCTGAAGGGAAATCGGCACGACCAGCGGAGGTAGGGCCATGAAGATCGCGATTATTGGGGGCGGGGCTAGCGGGATGATCGCGGCTTATTTGCTGGATCGCCGTGGCCATGAGGTGACTGTCTACGAACGTCAGGCCATGTTAGGCGGGCACATTCGCACCCTCAATCAAAATATTTTTCCGTCCACCGACTGTCCGGCCATTTTAGAAATGGGGGTGCTGGAGTTTCCGGTGGAGTTCACCCATTTTCTTCAGCTTATGGAGGAACTTGAGGTGCCCCTAGAACCCGTGGAGGTGGGGTCGGGTCTGTTCTTTCAAGATGGTCGTCACTTTCTGTCCCAGACCTGCATTGGGCAGAATTTTCACGGGTTGGAAAAGTGGCGAGAAATGTTGCACATCGACAGCCTCTATGCCCGGTCGATTGGGCTGTGGCTCAAGGCCCATCTCACCTCGATGCATGACCTGCACGGTCAGTCGATGGGGCAATATCTCGCCCCCCCATCGACCCAGGCAACCTGGCTAAAACTCCTGACCATGTACAGCTACTCGATGGCCTACGAGACCATTGATGCCTTTCCCGCCGATCTGGCGATTCCTGCCCTGCGGCGCTATGTGTTTAGCCCCTGGGTGCGCATTAAAGGAGGGGTTTATTCCTATATCCAAAAAATTCTCGACCAGTTTTCGGGACAGGTGTCACTGAACACCCAAATTCTGGCGATCCATCGGTCGAATCAAGCGGTTCAGATTCGCGGCCTCGTGATTCCTGGCGATCAAAGACTGACCTGGAACGGTCAACCCCTAGGTCAATCCCTGGGGCAACAACGGCATGAACAACGGCGCAAACAACCGTTTGAACGGGAGTTTGATCGGGTGATTTTTGCCACGCCGCCCGATCAGGTGCTGCGGCTGCTGGCCGATCCTCGACCGGAGGAGGTGAGGCGGTTCAGCGCATGGCAGCCCAACGACATCACCACCACCCTGCACCAGGATCCGCATCTCTATCAGCCCTACCACCTGCACCACGGCTCGGAGTTTGACTTCTTTCAAACCCCGACGGGCTGGGGCTACAATGCTTACCTCAACCAGCTTTGTGGCCTACCCGCCGAGCCCGCCTACTACCTCGCGTTTAACCTCGAAAAGGGGATTGCCCCGGAAAAGATCATCCATAGGCAGCCCCATCACACCCCGTTGTATACCCTAGAGGCTTTTCGGTCTGTGGATGAGGTGCGGGCCACCAACGGCGACCACAAGACCTATCACGTTGGGGCCTATCTCGGCGATGGTCTCCATGAAGGAGCGACGACCTCGGCCATGCAGGTGGCTAGGGCGATTGGGCCTGCCGAGGTCTTGGCAATCCCTCGGATCCCTTGCCATGCGGTCTAGCCCAGACGATGGGATCCATGGATCGGGCTTTTTCAGATGCGCTGACCTGGGGCCTAGGGTTGGGCCGCGAGACAGTCGCCAATCGCCTGTTCCAAAATGGCCAGCCCTTCGTCCAGTTCCGCTTGGCTCACCGTGAGCGGCGGGGCAATGCGCCAAACGCTTCCCATGTTGGGCAGGGCGGTGATGTTCATGCTGAGGCCCAGTTCCATACAGCGGCGAGTGATGGCGGCCCCTAGTTCGGGGTTGGGGGCGCGGCTTTCCCGATCCTTCACAAGCTCTACCCCCAGCAGCAGCCCCCGACCGCGCACATCGCCAATCACCTCGTAGCGATCTTTGAGCTTCAGCAATCCGGCCTTGAGGTAGGATCCCAGGGTTGCAGCCCGCTCCGCCAGGTTTTGGGTGGTTAGCACCCGCAGCACCGCAAGGCCCACCGCCGCTGGCATGGGGTCGGAGACATGGGAGGTGTAGTAGAGAAAGCCCTTGTCGTAGCAGGCGGCCTCGATGTCGGCACTGGTGACGGTGGCGGCCAGGGGCAACCCGCCGCCCAAGGTTTTGGAGAGGGTGAGGATATCGGGCACGATGCCCAGTTGCTCAAAGGCAAATAAACTGCCCAGGCGACCAAAGGCGGTTTGGGCCTCATCCAAAATCAGCAGCATACCCCGCTCCCGGCAATAGGCTTGAAGCCGTTGAAAATAGCCCTCCGGCGGTTCAATGATGCCCCCTGCACTGAGCACCGGTTCCACCACCACGGCGGCGTAGGATCCGACAGACTGGCTATCGATCAGATCAAACCCCACCGCCAAGCAGGTCATGTCACAGTGGTTTTGGCAGTGACGCACGGGGCAGCGGTAGCAATTGGGGGTGGGCAGGGCAAAGTTGCCGGGAATCGTTGGCCCATACCCCTTGCGAGCAGCGACGAAGGTACTGGCGCTTGCCCCCGCCGTCATACCATGCCAGGAGGCACTGAGACCCACCACCTCAAAGCCCTCGGTGTACAGCTTGGCCAGACGCAGAGCCGCTTCATTGGCCTCACTACCCGTATTCAAAAAAATGGCCTTTTGCAAAGTCGGGGGCAGCAGCTTGCAGAGGGCATCCGCCAACTCGATCACCGAGGGCGACAGCATCCCACTAAATAAATGCAGCACCTCTTCACAGGCTTTGTGGATGGCCTGCACCACATCGGGATGATTGTGGCCCAGGGTGGCGCACATTTGCCCAGAGGTGAAATCCAGGATTTTGCGGCCCTGGCGATCATACAGATAACTGCCCCTCGCCCGCTCGATCAACCGAGGGGAAAAGCTTCCCCCATAGCGAATCAAGTGGTGGTCCACAATGTCCCACAGTTCTTCATTGGAGGGCGTTGGGGCGGTAGTGCGGCCATCCCTGGACACCGATTCAGGGACTTGGGGCGAAGGGGAGGTATCCAACATAGGACGCGGGTTGAATGGAATGACCTCTTTATCCTGCCCTTGCCATCCGCCCTCGGCTGAGTTGGTCATAAAGGTTTACGCCAGGGGGCTTGTTCTGGCTGGGCCTGTCCCCGATGACAAATAACGTGTCACTGTACAAAACCCAATGGACGTAACTGGACTCGAACCAGTGACCCCCACGACTGGTTGACTGACACAACTAGCTAGCACCCGTATCGGTCAAAGGGTCAGGAGACCTGACCCCTACATGGCCCGAATGCGGTAGGGGCGCGGTTTCCGCGCCCGGTGTAGAATCTTTTGTCAGCCACCCAGGCGTCCTACACCTGGGTGCCAATAGTCGAGAGA
>JAYKHF010000124.1:0-6309 GCA_035285305.1 Leptolyngbya sp. | reverse complement strand
GAGCACAACATTCTGATGCACCCCTTCCACATGCTGGGTGTGGCCGCTGTGTTCGGTGGGTCTCTGTTCTCCGCCATGCACGGTTCTCTGGTGACCTCTTCTCTGGTGCGTGAGACCACCGAGACTGAGTCTCAGAACTATGGCTACAAGTTCGGTCAAGAAGAAGAGACCTACAACATCGTTGCGGCCCACGGCTACTTCGGTCGTCTCATCTTCCAATATGCCAGCTTCAACAACTCTCGTTCTCTGCACTTCTTCCTGGGTGCATGGCCTGTAATCGGCATCTGGTTCACCGCCCTGGGCATTAGCACCATGGCGTTCAACCTGAACGGGTTCAACTTCAACCAGTCCATCCTGGACAGCCAAGGTCGCGTGATTGGCACCTGGGCGGATGTGATCAACCGGGCCAACCTGGGTATGGAAGTGATGCACGAGCGCAATGCTCACAACTTCCCCCTCGACCTGGCTACGGCTGAGGCTCCTGAAATCATCGGCTAGGTCTTGAGTTCATCTCACTGACCTGTCCATGAATCAGCTAGCCATAGTTGAATAGGAACAAAGAGCGCTCTCCTCACGGGGGGCGCTCTTGATTGCGAAAGGGATCCTGCTAATCCTAGAAACAGGCGGATGGATAGATCGGGCCTATAGGCTAGCTAGCGACTCGATGGCTCGGGTTGGAGCCATCTGTACCGGGATCGATCATCCACAAGGCAGATTAGTCTAGGCCCAATTCCCGCTTTAGCAGGGTAATGGACTTTTCGCCGATGTAGTTGTCGCACACCACCAGATGGGGCGGGCGAATCAGGTCATCGCGGGAAGCGGTGATGGTTTTCTTCACGGCGGGTAGGCTGGCTTCGTCAAACACGACGATTGTTTGGGCGCTGCGAACCACCGCTTCCAGTTTATAGCTGTCTTCGGTTTGAGCGGTCATCACTAGGATGTCGTCGCCCCGCAGGCTATAGCTAATCACCTCCGCTGCCCGTAAAATGCCTGTGCTCAGGCTGACCATGCCGAGGCAGGTGCCCTGGGGCAAGTCCTTCAGTAAGCTGAGTTCTTTTTTGTAGTCATAAATGTCTACGGCAATTACCCGTATCGATTTAGGGGCAGCGATGGCCTCCGCTTCGTTAATGAAGTATCGGCTTGTCACCACCGTGCCAGATCGAGCCTGGGCCAGCACGATCTCCAACTCCTCCAGGGGCACCAGTTGCAGGGGGATTTTCAGCGCCGCTTCCAGTTCCCGCACAATCAGTTGGCCCGCGCCGATATCTTGGATCGGCACCGTCACCAGCACCCGTGCACTGCATCGTAGTCGCCAGTCAATTTCGGCCAAAAACAGCTCCCGTGCTTGGTTGAGGGAACAGCCCTGGCGCAGCAGTTCATCCAAACCCGACTCCACGATCGCCCGGGCTTGGGGAAATTCATCCCACAGGGCCGACTGAGGTCGGGCACTCTCCCCCACGCCTTGCTCTCGAACGTAGATGCCCGATCCAGGCATGGCTTCTACTACGCCAGCATCCTCCAGTTGGCGGTAGACCTTACTGATGGTGTTACGGTGCAGACCCGTGTGCATAGCCAGTTGGCGTGTGCTGGGTAGCCGATATCCCGGCGGATACTGGCGGGAGGCAATGGCAAACCAAATTTGGTCGTAGAGTTGGGTCGAAGCCGGAATGTCGCTATCGGGCTGAATGTGAAACTGCACCACTGCACTTACCTCTGAACAAAGGCCACGGGATGGATGGTCAAGGCGTCCTTGGAGACCGAGGCATTGCCAAGTCCCTGGTGAGGGCTCAATCCTATCCGTTGATCCATAGACCGTACTGCTAATTTAGGACGAAACTTTCAAAACTCGCGGTTATCCCGCCTCAGCCACGGGCTCGCGTAATAATTTTTGACATTTGCCCCAGCCCCAGGGGTAAGGTAAGGGATGTCGATCATCTCCAGCCGCCATGTCTTCCCTTGTCCGTAGCGCCACCGTTTCTATCACCAGCGGCGACCTGCCCATTCCCGCTTACCTCGCTGAGCCTTCCCGCGAAGGTACCTTTGGCGGTGTTGTCGTGATCCAAGAAGTCTTTGGCGTGAATAGCCATATCCGAGACATTACTGAACGGCTGGCAGGAGCAGGCTATGTGGCCATCGCCCCCCATATTTACCACCGCCAAGCGCCCAACTTTGAGGTGGACTACACCGAGGAGGGACTAGAACTAGGCCGCCAGTACAAAATGGGCACCCGCGCCGAGGAACTGCTCAGGGATGTGCAGGGGGCGATTGACTTTTTGCTCGCCAAGGATAACGTGCGCCCCGATGGCGTTGGCTGTATTGGTTTTTGCTTTGGGGGGCACGTGGCCTATCTGGCGGCGACGCTGCCCCAGGTGAAGGCCACGGCGTCTTTCTACGGGGCGGGTATCGTCAACAGCACCCCGGGCGGCGGCGATCCCACCCTCAGCCGCACCGGTGATATTCGTGGCACCCTCTACGGCTTCTTTGGCGACCAGGATCCGCTGATTTCCCCAGAGGAGGTGGATCAGATGGAGGCGGCGCTCAAGGAACACCGAGTGCCCTACCAAATCTGCCGCTATCCCGACGCCGACCACGGATTCTTCTGCGACCAGCGCTACAGCTACAACGCCGCCGCTGCCACGGATGCCTGGGAACGGGTGCTAGGGTTGTTCGGTACCACCCTATAACTGGCACCAAAACCGCAGGGTCTCATCGGCACTGGCGCTAACGACCATGCGGCTATCGGGGGTGAACACCACATCGGTGATCGACCAGTCATGGCGCATCTGTTGCCCTCCATCCAGTTCCCCCCCACCCAGGCGGGACAGGTCGATCAGGGTCAGTTGTCCAGCGTCCGTCCCAATGGCCAGCCATTGACCATTCGGACTCACCGCCAAGGCGGTAATGGCGGCAGACCATGGCGGCAGGATGGGGCCGATGGTGTTTTGATCCGGTTGGGCGGCATTCCAAACCTGAAGGTTACCTTGGGCATCGCCGCTGATAATACGGCCATCCTGGGGGTGGCAGGCCAGGGCCGTGATGGCCACCTTGGGCAGGGTGATGGTATGGCTGAGCCGTCCACCGGGCCAGGACCATAGGCGAATCGTGCGATCCTGGCTACCGCTAACCAGCAGTTTCTCTGGGATGTTCACGGCCAGGGCCGTCACGGCGGCTTGGTGCTGAACCAGCAGTTTGGGCGGGAACTGCTGGGTGAGGGACACCAGATAAATTCGCCCATCGCCACAGGCCACGGCCAGGGTGTCGCCATCCCAGGCCTGATCTACCGCCAAGGCCGACACCTGCCAACCATGGAGGGGAAGTCGCTGACGAGTGCCGGGATCAGTCAAGTCCCACTGAATCACCTGTCCGTCTTCACCACCACTGATCAGCCTTTCCCTCGGGCCAAAGATGACCGCATTCACCTTACCCCGATGCCCCAGCCCGCCCAGGGTTTTGCGGAACCGGTGCAAGGGTTGACCATTGGTGCAGTCCCATAGCCGCACCGATCCGTCGGCACAGGCGGCGGCGAGAATGCGGCCTTGGGGGTTAATGGCTAAAGCCTGAACCCCAACGCCAGGGAGATCGATGCGGTGGCGTTCTTGCCAGGGGGGGAGGGGGGAGTCGGGAGTCGGGAGTCGGGGGTCGGGGGTCGGGAGTCGGGAGTTGGGGGTCGGGAGAGGCGACCCCAGCGGAGGTCAGCGATCACATCTTGGGCACGGCTGTAGCGTTCCTTTAACCGGCGGTTGACCATCCGGTCTAGCACCCGAGCGAGATCTGGGCTGATGGGCTGGGGCAAAAGCGGTTGCCACACCCAGGCATCGGCGCTGATGGAATAGAGATCAAAGGGATGGAGACCAGTTAACAGGTGTAGGCAAGTGAGGCCGAGGCTGAACAGGTCGCTGGCAAAAACGGCTTTGCCGAGGGTTTGCTCAGGGGCCGCATAGCCAGCGCTGCCGATCACCGTTCCGGTTTTCGCCAGGGCATCAGCGGTCAAGGTTTTGGCCGCGCCAAAGTCTACCAGCATGAAGGGACGACCATCCGGGGGCGCGATGATGTTCGCTGGTTTGATGTCGCGGTGGATGACCTGGTGCCCATGCACAAATTGCAGGACAGGCAGCAGGTCGCTCAGCAAGCGGCGGATTTGGGCTTCCCCTAGGGGCAACTTCAGTTGGTCGAGGCTGGAACCGGGAATGTATTCCTGCACCAAACATTGGCCTTGATCCGTATCTAAAGCCTCCAGCAGCCGGGGAATTTGAGGATGGTGGCCTAAGGTGGCTAACTGTTCGGCCTCCAGCCAAAATCGTTCATGGTGGGCATCGGTGGAGCGATCCCCTAGGGCATGACTCTGCCGGGGCCAACTCTGCCGGGGCCAAAGCTGCTTGACCACACAGATTTCCGGTGGCTGGACGCCCTCATCCACGGCCCGATAGGTACGGCCAAAGCCGCCCTGACCCAGCACCGCTGTGCACCGATAGCGTTGGTTAAGCCGGAGGGGCGCACCACAGGCTTGGCACCGCAGGGCCGCAGCGGGATTGATGGGCTGGGCACAGTCAGGATTTAGGCAAAGGGTGTCCATAGCTCGGTAGGAGGAATGGACGGGAAGGCCATCCTTCTTACAGTAAGGCCCTAACCCCAGGCTAGCCGCTGGTATGCTCGGCGGCTAGCCTAGGGGATCGGTGGGATGGCTGGGGCTGGGTCTAGGCTGAGCCTACAGGGTCAGCATGGGCTTTTTCAGGGTAAAGGTGCTGAGGATACGCTCAGCCATTTGGGGTGGCGTTAGCCCCAGGGCGGCCTTGGATTGGTCAGGGCTGGCGTGATCGACCAGCAGATCGGGAACCCCAATCCGCAGCAGGGAGGCCGGTACCTGGGCATCCATAATCGCCTCGGCCACGGCGGAACCAAAGCCGCCCATCAGGCAGCCCTCTTCCAGGGTGACGACCTTACCGATTTGCTGAGCCAAGGGCAGAATCAGTTCTTCATCCAGGGGTTTGGCGAAGCGGGCGTTCACCACCGTCGCTTCGATACCGTGTTCGCTGAGGATTTCGGCGGTTTGCATGGCGGGATAGACCATGGATCCGTAGCCCAGCAGCAGCACATCGTCACCCTGGCGTAGCACCTCCGCCTTGCCGATGGGTAGGGGTTCCCAGCCTTCCTCCATCAGCGGTGCGCCGTAGCCATTGCCCCGGGGGTAGCGCATGGCAATGGCCCCATCGGTGTAGTTGATGCCCGTCACCATCATCCGTTGCAGTTCGGCCTCATCCTTGGGAGCCATCAGCACCAGGTTGGGGATGCAGCGCAGGTAGGCAATGTCGTACATGCCCTGGTGGGTGGGGCCATCGGCACCCACAATTCCGGCCCGATCTAGGCAGAAAAAGACGGGCAGCTTTTGGATGCAGACATCGTGGACGATCTGATCAAAGCCCCGTTGCAGGAAGGTGGAGTAGATCGCCACGACGGGACGCGCCCCTTCGCAGGCTAAACCAGCGGCTAGGGTAACGGCGTGCTGCTCGGCAATGCCCACGTCGATGTATTGCTTCGGTAGGGCTTGCTGGAGCTTGTCCAACCCCGTGCCCGTGGCCATGGCGGCGGTGATGCCGACGATCTTGGGATTGTTCTCCGCCAGGGTGATCAGGGTTTCGGCAAATACCTTGGAATAGCTGGGGGGCTTGGGCTTGGTGGAGGGGATGCCCTTGCCCGTGGCTAGGTTAAAGGGGGATTGGGCATGGTAGCCGACCTGGTCTTTTTCGGCGATGGCGTAGCCCTTGCCCTTGGTGGTAGATACATGCACCAGCACTGGCCCCGTGTGCTTGTGGGCCTCTTTAAAGGTGGTGATGAGTTCCTGGAGGTTGTGGCCATCCACCGGCCCCATGTAGAGGAAGCCCAGTTCCTCAAACACGGCTCCCACCTTGGGCACGGCAAGGCGCTTCATGCCTTCCTTCACTCGATCCAGTTCCGGCGAGAGGGAATCGCCCAGGAAGGGCAGGTGCTTGAACTGTTCCTCCAGGTTGTCGGTGAGGAACTGCACCGGGGGGCTGATCCGCATTTTGTTGAGGTAGCGGGGAATCGCGCCCACGTTGGGGGAAATCGACATTTCGTTGTCGTTGAGCACCACCAGCAGGTTGGTGTGGGGCAGATGGCCAGCGTGGTTGATGGCCTCCAGGGCCATACCGCCCGTCATTGCACCGTCGCCAATGATCGCCGCCACTTTGTAGTTCTCGCCCGCCATATCCCGCGCCAAGGCCATCCCCAGGGCGGCGGAGATACTGGTGGAGGCGTGGCCCGCCCCGAAGTGGTCAAACTTGTTTTCGCTGC
>JAYKHF010000123.1:0-9694 GCA_035285305.1 Leptolyngbya sp. | reverse complement strand
AGAACCCGTATCTGTCAAAGGGTCAGGAGACCTGACCCCTACATGGCCCGAATGCGGTAGGGGCGCGGTTTCCGCGCCCGGTGCAGAATCTTTTGTCAGCCAACCAGCGTTTACGGTCGTCCTGAGCTGTGAGCGGTGAGCCTGTCGAACCGTCGAACAGTCGAAGGGCTTTGAGGATATCTGCAACCCTAAAATTTAACCCTGACAAACCACTAGAGGCCGTCGCTTCAGGCGACTCGCAGGATCTCAATCTAAGCAACCCTCATCCAAGGCTGGGGCCGTTGTGGGGGGGTAGGTGCTGCCGTAGGGATAGGTATTGGGTTGCACAGGACGGCCTAAAATGGCTCGTCGCGTCATGGCTGGAGCCTCTGGGGGCGTGGCTAGGGTCGCAGGTTCGCCGTAGGCTTCCGCTTCAATTTCAATCACCATATCCGGGTTAATCAGCCCCGCGACCTTGATCAGGGTACTGGTGGGAGGATGATCGCCAAAGCGCTCTTGGTGGGCCTTGGCGATGGCCTCCCATTGATCTAGATCGGTGACGTACAGGCGGGTGCGCACCACATCCGCTAAGCTGGCCCCCAGTTCCTCCAGGGCCGATTCAATCAGGGCTAAACAGCGATGGGTTTGGGCGTAGCCATCTCCAGGGGCATAGGTGCCGCCTTTCCCATCGCTGGGGGCTGTCCCCGAGACCCAAATCTGTGCCCCCACTCGCAGAGCGCGGCAATAGCCCACAGCCGATTCCCACGGGGTCCCTGAAAACACGCGCTGCACAGCCATAGGCTCTATCCGCCAACCTTAAATCTGCAATCACCTGGGCCTCGGATTGTATCGCGAATCCCGACGCATTATTGGTCGGGGCCGGGACGCCCACTGGGGCCAGGGCGATCACTGGGGCCGGGACGCCCACCGGGGCCAGGTCCCGGGGCGGCAGAACGGAGGGCATCCCGCAGCGCGGCTTCGCTCACCCCCAGTTGGCTTGCCGCCGCCGCCAAGTCGGGGCGGTTCGGAATGCCCAGGATGCTACGAAACTCCGCTTCACTGACGCCATACTGCTGGGCTAGGGCCGTGAAATCTGGCGGGCCAGCCTGGGGGCCTTGGCCTGGGCGAGATTGGTGCTGGCTTTGCATATGCTCGTGCAGGGAGGTGCGCAGTTCCTCTTCGGTGGTGCCCAGTTGGGCCGCCGCCGCCGCAAGATCAGGTCGCTGGGGCGGCTGGTCGGGGATTCCCAGGGCCGATCTCAGGGCCGCTTCACTCACCCCAAGCTGTTCGGCCACGGCTTCGAGATGCTCGCCGCCATGGTCACCCCGTGGCCCTTGCCCTCGTTCTTGTTCTTGCTCTCGCCCTTGCCCTTGTTCTTGACAGGGACGACCGGGTGCCGGATGTGAGTCATCTTGGCCTTCGCGGTGCCCCTGGCTGAGGAAACGATCCTGCTGGCGCGTCGCTTCCAGCGGGTTGCTGGGGCTGGTGGTGGCGGTGTCAGGCCGCGCTAGGGCCGAACTCATCGGGAAGGCCCCTAGGGCCGCAAACCCAACTAAGCTCACAGAGCCTAACCTTAGGAAGGCGTTGAAGAGAGGGTGTGGTCTTGACATAGGATGTATCAACCTCGTGTAAGGAGTCTAAACCAGGCCCTAGGAATCCCTAAGGGTCGGCCCTGAGGGGAATTCCATCGGCCCAATGGGGGGCTTGCTTTCCATTAAGCCCGGGCCAAGTGACAAAAGGATGACGGGGACATGACAAAACGATGACAGCTTGATGAGGGCTGAAATCCGAAGCCGATGTTACGACTGAAGCTTACGGCTGAAGCCCCTGCTATCCATGCTGCAATCACCCTAGGGCGGGGGAACCGTGCCACAAGGGGGGCAGAGCGCCCAGGGATGGCAGGAAGGGGAATCAGCGGGATAGAAAAATAGATTTAAAACAAAAGAGATGCCGACGACTGGCCGTGTTTCGTCTCGGCATCTCCTCTGGTTCGCTCCTCACACGTCCATTATTGTAGTGAATCTTTTTGAATATGTCACCCTGGGTACAGCATTTTTAGACCAGGATTTCTTATGGCCTCTGCTGCTTTTGTACAGGTAGGTTAATCACCAGGGGGTTTGCCGGGTGTGCCCGTCTTTTTTTCTGGCCCAGACCATTCGGCCCCACCAACGACACTGCCGCTAAAGGCGGGGAGGCGCTGGCACCTGAAACCAACCCTGAAGCAGGTGGGCCAGACTATGGGTAATCCCTTGCAGCATCAGACTCGCATGGGGGCATGGGGGCTGCCCGGATAGCTCCCGCAGCCAGACATCCACGGCCACACAGAGGGCATAGCCCTTGAGAAAGCCTTGCTGGAGCAGGGGTAGGGCGGGATAGTCAGGATCCGAGGTGGGGGGTAGGGGATCGGCGGCTAGATCATCCACCAAGGTGACCAACGCCCGCCAGAGTTTCTGCTGAGTTGGGGTGCTGGAGGATAGGGCGATGCCCCTGGGGTCTGGTGACGGGGCGATTCTTGGCTCAGCGGGCGGCGGTGGGCAGGTTTGGGCAAGCCGGTGACACCGCATGTGGGTATATTGCAGCAGCGCCAGGGGAGAAAGCTGCAAGGCCTCTGCTAGGGGGGCTTGCTTGTGGGGAAAGGACAGGCTCACTGCCCGCCGAGGTTCAGGGGGAGGGGGGCAGGTGTCGGCAAAGGCCCACAGCCATACCCGCAGGGCGGTGGCGCTGGGGCGCAGCAGCAGTTGGCCCTGGGCCAGGATAGAGGCGGAGGTATGGGCGCTGAGATAGTCTGCCAGGAACGGGGTTAGGGGCAAGGATCCGACATCCAGGGAGGGGATATCCCTAGAACTGGATAGCGCATTCCAGCGGGCGGCCAGATCGAGAGGGAGCCCCGATCCCTGAATCTGGCCTCCGGCATCCGTGGCGGGGTAGCCAGGGCGGTAGAGGTAGGCCATGTCCTGGGGATCGCGGCTGAGGCGCAGGGATTGGGGGGGCGTTCCCGGTGGGGAAGCGGGCGCAGCCAAAGGAGTCTCCGCCGCCACCAAGTCGGCCAAGACCGTGGAGAGGGTGGTGGCCAACATACGCTGGAGGGAGAGGGAGGAGGGTATCCCCCGTGGGGCGAGGGTGGAGGGTGTCCTAGAGGTCAAAGCTTTGGTTAAAGTCGTTCCGGGTCATGGGTTGGCTCACCTCTAAGCCTTCACCCCCCAGCCGGGTGAGCGCTTCTCCCTCCACGGAAATCCACACGGGGGCGGTGGGGTCAAAGGCGGTGGCGGTGTAGATGACCTGAGCCAGTCGCCCGGTCATGGAGGCGCTGCCGCCGCCGCTGGTAAACGCCGCCGATAGATCGACATGGATGCCGTCGGCTTCCACCCTGGCATTCAGCAGTTGGGTTTGGTCGGGGATGGTGGTAAAGGCCCCTTGGTCGGTGTTCTCGGCCTGGGCGAGGAGAGCCTCAAAGGCCCCTGCTACCTGGGCTTCGGGGGAGGCATCCCCGGCCACGGTAATCGTTTCGGGCACGAGTTGCAGCCGTCCATCGTGATCCTTCAGCCAGAATATCTGCCCGGTTTTCTCGGCAGCGGGGGCCGGGTTAGCCGGATCCTGTTGGGCCACCTCCGGGGGCACCGCATCGATGGGGGCCGTTTGGGGTGGATCCGCTTGACTCGGCTGCTGGGGGCTGACTTCCAGGGGTGGGGCCTCGGCAGCCGGGGGCACGGGGCTCAGGGTGCGCCAGGTCAACCAGGCCACCGACCCCCCAGAAGCCAGCACTAGGGTGGCCAGACCCGCCGCTAGCCCCAGGGGGATTTGACGCAGCTTATCTTTATAGTCCATGGGGGGTCTCCCAAATGAAATCACACTGTCAGGCTAGATCACTTTTACGGAAATGACGGGCTGATTAGGACAGCTTGGGAAGCTGGCTAGGGCTGTCCTAGGGGTGGCCCAGGGGGTTCCGTGGGTGGGGCGCTAGCGCCAGACTGCAAGAAGGGAGAATCGGGGTCTAGGCGAGCGAAAATGGCGATATCGAGCTCGTTGTTGCGTACGGTGAAGGCCAAAATTCGAGCCGTGAGCCCCTGATCCTCCAGTCGCCGCAGGGAAAATTCTTGACTGGCCCCCTCCGCGAAGCTCAGCACCAGTTCTGGGGGAAACTCCACCCCCTCCACCTCTAGGCGCGGTTCCACCACCTCGATCCGATGGCCATCGATTACCCTCACCCCTGTCTCGAGGGTAATCGGGATGGTCTCCGCCAAAACCTGGTCTTCTAAATCCACCACGAGCCGAAATCGATCACCGTCGAGGAAGGCTAGGGTGGGGTTGGCGAGGCCGTAGCGGCGCTGGACGCGGTCGGAGACCCCCGGCAGGTCGAACTGAAGCGTATCCAGCCAAGCTTGCACTTGGGGCGAGGCTAAAAATGCATTGATGTCGTCGGCCTGGATGCGTAGCCGCAGGGCCGCCTGGGCTGGGGCGTTGAGCTTGATCTGCCCTTGCCGCAAGGCCCCCAGATCCACCGCCACCGAGTCGGTTTCGAGGTCAATGGCGGCAATGCGCAAACCGGGCAACTGGCGCGGATAAATCCCGCGTGCGGCTACCCGAGCTTGGTCAATGCGCCCATTCAGGATTTGGTGGTTGGGTACATTATCAATGCGGACGACCAAGGCATCCGCCGATACCACCTGTTGTCGCAGGGCATCGGTGGCCACGCTATCGAGTACCATCCCCGTCGGAGACAGCAGGGCCATTAGGGCACTGGCCACAATAGCAACAATATCCATGGGCAATTTCCCCCGTTTCCTGGGGCAGCATGTTCCCAGATTCGGATCTGAGGTTTCCCTAGCTTACCAAAGCGGTTCCCAAACCGCTGACCTGCAAGGCGGTGGGCCAGCGTTCCGGGGGATGGGGATGATGGGGTAGCATGGCGAAGGGCTGATTGTTGTTATTGGTGAAAGCTGGATTTATGTTGACCTCCTCCGAAGCGGCACCCCTTGCCAACCAGTATGGCGATTTGGCCATTGCCCAAACCCGTGAAGCGCCCCTAGAAAAGTGGCCCAGCCCGGGTCAAAATCGCTATACCATCCACCTAGAGCACCCAGAATTCACCGCCCTTTGCCCCCGATCAGGCTATCCAGATTTTGGCACCATTGTGGTGGACTATTGCCCCGGGGAATGGGTGGTGGAACTCAAGGCGTTCAAGCTCTTTATTAATTCCTTTCGCAACGAGCGCATCAGCCATGAGGCGGTCACCAATGCCATCGTGGATCGCCTCTGGGAGGAGCTCGCTCCCCAGGGGATTCGCGTGATTGGCGACTTTACCCGTCGGGGCGGTGTGAAAACGGTGATTACCGTTAAAAAAGGCGACTGTAGCGATTTTGAAGCCTATCAGCCGAACCCGCTCTAGCCCCGGTCTAAAACCGATTGAGGCCTCCCTGGCCCTCGGGGCTTGGAATTATCCTCGACCGAGGCCAAATTCCTGGAGGGCGGGCAAAAAATTCTGGTTTTCGTGGCTGGGACGGCTGAGTTTAATCAGGGTGAACCGCTGTAGCGGTGTGAGCCCTTGCCATTGGTCGAGGGGGAGGGCATAGCCTAAGGCTTCAGCCCGCTGCTGCACCGCTAAAGGCACTTCCTGGGCTTGAGCCCAGGGGGGCTGAGCCTCCACGGTCAGGGTTTTGAGGGGGCCGATTTGATGTTGGGCGATCAGGTCGGCCAGGGCATCGCGGTAGGTGGCGATGGTTTCCGGGGTATCACAGGGCCGCGTCATGAGTTGCTGCCGTTCCCCTCGATCAAGCTGGTTCCACTGGGCGAGGGAGAGTTTGATGCCGCAGGTGTCTAACTTCAGCCGCACGGCCATCGGCACGCAGTGTAGGGTATCGGCAAAGTCTTGCTCAAACTGAAACAGGGTGTCGGCCATGATTGCCCGAGGTGGAGACTGTCCCCCACTATATCGCCTGGGGGCTGTCTCCGAGGGCGAGCCTGGACGGGGACGGGGGAGGCTGGGCAAGGGCAGAGGCCTCTAGCCAAGGATAACGAGCCAGGGATAATAGGCTCAATCGCAGATGTGGCGCAGGGAGAGAACCCATGACTAGGGATATTCGGCTGCTGGTGTTGGACATTGATGGCACCCTAGCGGGGGAGTCCAATGACATTTCGCCCCGGGTGTTGGCGGCTGTTGCAGCGGCGCAACAGCGGGGGATTGCGGTGGCCATAGCCACCGGACGCATGTATCAGGCGGCCTTGCGGTTTCACCGGGCGGTGGGGTCTACCCTGCCGCTCGTGGCCTACCAAGGCGCGTGGATCCAATGCCCCCGCACCCATACGCTACACCGCCATCTTCCCTTACCCCGATCCCTGGCCCTCGATCTCTTGGCCTATCTCGCTCCGATGGAGAATCAGCAGGATTTGTCGATTCATCTCTATATTGATGACCAGTTGCATGTGCGAGCCATCCTTGAAGACACCGAAGCCTACGCGGAACGGTCGGGGGTTGCCCCCCTGGCGGCGGGGGATTTGGCCGCGTTGATGCAGCGCCAAAGTCACCTCGAAACCACGAAGCTGCTGGCCCTCAGCCGCAATACCGCGTTGATTGGTCAAATTTTGGCTGACTTAGAGCAGCGCTACCCCAGCGACGACCTCTACCTCACCCGTTCGGTGGATTACTTTGTGGAAGCCACCCATCCCCTGGCCAACAAGGGCGAAGCGGTGCGCTTTATGGCGGAGGATCTCCTGGAACTGAAGCCCGACCAGGTGATGACCGTCGGCGATAACTTCAATGACCTGGAAATGCTGCGCTATGCCGGGGTGGGCGTGGCCATGGGCGATGCGCCGATCCCCGTGCAGCAGGGGGCGGATTGGGTTGCCCCTGGGGTAGAGGAGGACGGTGTGGCCGTGGCCATTGAACGGTTTTTGCTCTAGCGCCTGGGCGAAGGGCCAAGGGGGATCTCCCTAGGCCGAACCCTCCCAACCTTTGCTAAGCTAGGTAAAGTTTTAGGAAGGATGCTTAACCATGCCCTACACCACTGAAGAAGGCGGACGCCTGAATAACTTCGCCAACGAGCCTAAAATGTATGAGGCGGAGCCCCCCACGGCTAACCAGAAGCGCAACTACATCATTCTGGGCGGTCTGGCGGCAGCGTTGGTGGTGGGGCTGTTTGTGGTCGCCATCTCTGTGTCCTAAGGGCATTCCCCCCGGGGCTGGGTTGCCCTCGGCCTTAACCTTAGATCTTCCATCTTCCAAATCCGGCTGCGTACCGTACCAAGACAGGGGCATCCTTTAGGGGGTGGCCCTGTCTTGGTGATCGGCTATGGTGGGCTATAGCCTCCTGGGGGTTGTCATGGCTGCATCCACGGTTTTCCACAAGTCCCACCCGGCCCCACCGGGCTGGCCGCGCTGGGGTGAGGGGCCAACGGGCAGCGGCAAAACCACCTGGCTGGTGGATCAACTGCTGGACTGGGCTAACCCAGAAGGCCCCTCTCCCTTGGCCCCAGGGCAAAGTGTGCTGATGTTCTCGGCCATTGGCGACAATCGGCTGGTTTTGGCCGACTACCTCTCCCAGCGTCTCCAGGGCCGGATTCCCATCGTCACCACCACCCCTAACGGGTTTATTCAAGACGAAGTGACGCTGTTTTGGCCGCTGCTGGTGCCGCACTTGGGGCCGATGCCTCAGTTTCCGCTGCGGTTGCGGCCCGAGAATGAACAGGAATTGGCCACCCGGTTTTGGCAGGAACAGTTGCGGGATGGCACCCTGGCGATTGAGGGCTGGTCGGAGGCCCAGACCGTACGCCGTGCCCTAGACTTTCTGCAAATGGCGGCTTCGGCCACGATTCCTGCCGAAGACTTACCCGCCCTCTTGCCGGAGGGCATCCCCGCTGGTTTTGCCCCGGAGGCGGTGTGGCGCACGGTGGGGGAGGCGGTGGTGGCATGGCGGGATTGGTGCCTTCACCACAGCCTGCTCACCTACGGGGTGATGACGGAACTCTACTGGCGCTACCTGCTGCCCCACCCCCAGTACCAGGAAAAATTGCTGGCCCGCTATGGGGGCGTCTGGGTGGATGACTTAGACGAATACCCCGCCATCGCCGCCCAGTGGCTCCGGGTGTTTATGGCCCACCATCGCCCGGTGGCCATGACCTGGAACCCCGACGGTAAGGTGCGTCTGGGGGTGGGGGCGGATCCAGAGGCCCTAGAATCCCTGCGGAACGACTGCCCGGTGGTGACGACCTTGCCCCCGCCGGAGGGCACCCTGGCTAACCCCTGGGCCGATACCGTGGTGGACTGGGTGGCCAACCCCCTGGCCCTGGCCCTGCCCCTAGCCGCCTTCCACAGCATTCAGACCCTATCGCGGGGGGCGTTGCTGCGGCGAGTGGGGGATGTGGTGGCCCAGGCCGTGGCTGAGGGCCGGGTGGCCCCTGGGGAGGTTGCCATTGTGGGGCCGGGGTTCGATACCATCGCCCGCTATACCCTGGCGGAAATTCTGCTCAAGCATGGCATCCCCGTTGCCTCGTTGAACGACCAGCGACCGTTAATTCACTCGCCCCTCGTACGGGCCTTGTTAACGCTGATTACCTTTGTCTATCCCAACCTGGGCCACCTGGCCGATGCCGATGCCGTGGCGGAGATGCTGGTGGTGCTGAGCCAGCGGCCCCAGCCCCCCGAGGTCGCCCCCTGGTTTGATACGGTGCAGATTGACCCGGTGCGGGCGGAATTGCTGGTGGATCACTGCTTTGCTCCCCAGTTGGATCGGCCCCAACTGCTGCCGGTGGAGCGGTTTGAGCGCTGGTATCGCCTGGGCTATCGGGCCACCCAGTGCTACAACCAGATCCGCCAGTGGATTGCCCAGCAGCAGGAACAGCAACAGCAGCGGTTTATCCCTGGGGTGGTGGGCTTTTTAGATCGGGCGATCCAAACCTTCTACGCCGGAGGGCACCATCTACCAGCGGATCAACTCACGGCCCTGCGGGAGTTGGTGGAAACCGCCCAGCAATACTGGCTGGTGGACGACCAATTGCGCCAGCGGGAACCCCCATCGCCCCGGCGGCAGCGGCTTGGGCAGGCTCGCGACAACGGGCTGGGGTGGGGCGATGGCCCAGGATCCCCTCATTCTGCCCCGGCCCTGGGTGCCTTCCCTGGGGGGCTTCGCAACCCGTCCCAAAGTGCCACCGAGCGCTTCATCCTCCTCCTGCGCCAGGGCACCGTGGCGGCCAATCCCTACCCTGCCCAACCCCTCGACCCGGCTCAGCAGGGCGTCACCCTGGCCACGGTGTTTCAGTACCGGCTGCAACGGCTGCGCCACCGCTGGCACCTCTGGCTGGATGTGGGATCCCCCCGCTGGATTGCCGCCGATAGCTTGTTTGGCTTCCCCATGTTTCTGGCCTCCTATGCCGGATGCCCCTGGCGCAGTGACGATCTGGAAGCCCTCCACCAAGCCCGCCTAGAGCGCACCCTGCGCGATCTCCTAGGACGGGTGACGGAACGGGTCATTCTCTGCCATAGCGACCTGGCGGTCAGCGGTCAGGAGCAGGTTGGCCCCCTGTTGTCCCTGCTGGGAGCCGCCTCTGGGGAGGTAGAGCAGGAGGATACGGTATCGCCCTAGTGCAGTGTCAAGATTAAGAATTAGGGCTTCGACGGTTCGGCAAGCTCACCGCTCAGCCCGAACGTGTCGTTTACGGCTGGTTGACTGACAAAACTAGCTAGAACCCGTATCTGTCAAAGGGTCAGGAGACCTGACCCCTA
>JAYKHF010000122.1:0-4889 GCA_035285305.1 Leptolyngbya sp. | reverse complement strand
GGCTCATCCCCAGGATGGCCCCATTCAAAAAAATGTTTTCTCGGCCCGTTAGCTCTGGGTGAAATCCTGTGCCCACCTCCAGCAAACTTGCTACCCGACCACGCAGCTTAATCCGTCCCGTCGTCGGTTCTGTAATGCGGCTAAGGATCTTCAGTAGCGTAGACTTGCCCGCCCCATTGCGGCCAATAATGCCCACCACTTCGCCCTGCTTCACCTCAAAGGAAACATCCTTCAGCGCCCAAAACTCCTCCTGGTTTGGTCTCAGCAGGCGCTTCCCCGGATGCCGTAGCCGCCGCATTGCAGCCTTGGCCCCATCAGAAATCACATCCCGCAACGCCACATAACGAGAGTTGCCCTCCTGCTGGTGGCCCAGGATGTATTTCTTGCCAAGATTTTCGACCTGGATAACCGTATCCGCCATGGGGCTCAGCAAACTCAGACAATGTAACCAGCGACAACCGCTATGTGACCTATTCTGCCCTGGGAATCGGTAAAGATTTCACCTCCACATACTTAGTTACGTAAGCCCAGGGACATCCCGCCCAATCCATCTGCGCCTGCTAGGCGAGAAGCCCATAGTAGGAGAAGATCGATGGGTAGGCCAGCGTCCTATTAGCCGCAAGATTGTGGTTTCGCCGATGGTGGATGATCGGGCGCGACCTGTGGCTGAGGCGCTGGGTCTTGAAATCTACAGCGATGCGGATGCTATCGGTGGTGGGTGTAGAGGCCTTCCCAGTAGGGTTCTGAGAACTTCACGAGCCAGTCTTTGACCTGGTAGGTGGCGCGGCAGTCGTCTTCGTTGTAGCGCAGGATGGCCTCCAGGTAGGCGGAGTCGCCGGTTTCAGCCCAGGCGTTATACCAGCAAATGGACTGAGCGCCGTTGGCTCCTTCGTCCCGCCAATCAAAGCCTATCCATCGGGCAATGTGCTTGAGGGCGTAGCTTTCGATGGGCAGGGTGACGCCATCGGTAACGCATTTATGGACATCAAAGAAGCGGTTGAGGAGGGTGTCGATCTGGCGGTTGTGGGTGCCATATCGTTGGCCTAGTTTGCGCACGGTTTGGGCTTCGTAGGGGCAAAAGTGGTAAACCGGGGCATCGGGATAGTGATGCACGAGGTCGAGGAAGTCTTGCCAAGCTTGACGTTCCTGGGCATGGCTTTCGGCGAGCAGGGCGTGGAAGGTTTCCTCGCCCGTGACGCGATTGACCACCAGGACGCCATGGAGATAAATCAGGTTTTGGTCGGGGGCGGCTTCAATGTCGAAGAAGAGCTCGAACTCACCCTCCGGCAGATCCTCCGGCCAGAGGGGAAACCCATGGGGGGATCGGGTGTCGGTGCGAGGGATGGCGCGATTGTCCATCAGGGCTTGGGCTTGGTGGACTAGCTTTTCGGCGACGGGCTCGCCAAAACCTGGGAGGGGGGCGAGATGATGGGGAGAGGCCTGGGCTAGGGCCGCCACGGTGGTGATGTGGTGCTGGCGCAAAAACTCGTAACGGGCGGGGGTTACCCCCGGCAGCAGAGATAGGTGGCGCTGGGCCTTGGCTTCGCCATAGCAATGGCTAAACCACTGACAGAGATCGCAGCGACTGTGGGAAATGAACAGTTCTGGCGGCTGGGGAGACCGCAGATCGCTCAGCCCTTGGTTCAGGATATCTTGCAGTTTTAGCACCATTCGCCCTAGGTCAATCGGGTAGAGTTGCCCACCCCGCAGGGCCAAATAGCTCTGGGCTGGCCACACCCCCTGGGCTCGTGAGAGCACATAGGCATGGTAGGCCGCCACCACCTGGTAGTCTAGTTTTGGCTTCTTGCCCAGCTTAATATCAATGGGTGCATAGACCCAATTGCCCCAGCATGACCAACCGGGCTGCTTGACGAGCAGATCGGGCTGACTCACCAACTGCACCCCCTCTGCCGGGGAGGGCATCACCAAAACCGCTTGGTGAATCGCCTCTACCCCCTGGGCCATCAGATCTAGGGTTGCCTTCGCCCCTGCGGCCCAATCCCCCGGTGAAAATTGAGGTCGCTGGAGGGGCTGGAAGGTTTGCAGGATGGTGGATCGGTGATCGGCGCTATCCTGACGCAGTTTGAGGAAATAATCGGAGGGCGGATCCTGTTGGTTCGGGTCGCCGTAGACATCTAAAAAAGCGCGCCGATGACAGCGCTGGTAGTGGAACAGTAGGTCATCGGTGAACCATCGAATGTAGGAGGGGGAATGGCCACTGATGGCCTCAGAGGGGAACCTCAGGGGGCTTTCGGAACACCCCCCGACATGGGTACGTGGCGGCAGGGGGGCGCTAGCAGACAAAGTTAGACAGAAGACAACAACAACGGGAAAGCCGAGTGAGTCGGGGCAGAGACGCATTCCCAGGACATATTTCCAGGCGGCATGGCCGGGATGCCCTTGGTGGCCCCTGGAAGGACAGATAGCCGTTGGGATGGCCGTTGGGATGGATGATGGGATCCCCCATTGGAATCGACCGATGCGTCATTAGTAAGCATGGTATACCTTTTTTCGGCGGAGGAAAACACCCGCCCCACTGTCTGCCCCTA
Organism: Leptolyngbya sp.; assembly: GCA_035285305.1. Taxonomy (GTDB): domain Bacteria; phylum Cyanobacteriota; class Cyanobacteriia; order Phormidesmidales; family Phormidesmidaceae; genus Nodosilinea. The sequence goes on along the minus strand of JAYKHF010000122.1, from coordinate 2,340 downwards.
GAGTTGGGGTAAGACTCGACCCAGGAGTTCCGGCGGTAGCTGAGACAACACCGCCTGTTGCCCCGAAAACCCCAGGATGTCGAAGTGCAGACGCACCGAATACACCAAGGCCTCGGCTAACACATCCAGTTGATCGGGGTGATTTTGCCACCCGGCATAGGCGAGAAGGTAGTGATTGAGGGCTGCCTTGAGGTGGCGCTCCCGTTCCTCAGGACGGTGGACGGGTAGGGCCAGGGCAATTTGGTCATGGACGATGCCTGCACTGTGGCAGGTGGCCCAGGGGTCAAAGTCAGGGGCTTCCGGGGAGGACTGCTGAAGGAGATACTCCACCGCATCGAGGGCGGCTTCGTAGGCATCCGCCGCTTGGCGCAGACTGCTCAGACGTTCCTGGGGCTGGTGCGCTTGCTGCTGGGCCAAATCCCAGTAGGCTGTACCCAGGTTATTCGAGGTGACGGCATAGCCTGCCGGGTGGGTGGCTAAGGTGCGGTAGACGAGCGCTGTTTGGTAGGCGTCCACCGCCTGTTCCAGCCAGGGAATCGGTGGTTCGTACTGGGCTAGGCTCCAGTAGGCAATCCCTAGATTGTTTTGCAGCATGGCATAGTCCTGGGGTTCTGCCTGGGGAAGGCGGTAGCGTAGGGCCGCCTGGTAAGCCGTAATCGCTCGGTGCAGGTGGTATTGGGGGCGCTCCATCTGAGACAGTCGCCAATGGATCGCCCCCAGGCTATTTTGGCCGTTGGCATACTCCAGGGGAGCGGTGACGGTATAGCGCAGAGCTTGGGTATAGGCCGCCGCCGCCTGCGCTAGGGACGCCTTGGGATCGCTCAGATCCGCGAGCTGGGTATAGACCCGGCCTAGATTACTGTACAGACGTCCCAGGGTATCTGGGGACACCCGAGCGTAGACCGTGACGGCCCCGTCTGTGCCTGCGGGTTCTTCCAGGCTATCCTCCATGGCCGAGTTGCCAAGCGCCGCCGCCGTAGATCCTTGGATAGTCCCCTCAATCGCTCCCTCAACCGCTCCCTCAATCGCTCCCTCAATCGCCCGTTGGTAGGCCGCTACACTACGCTGAAGCCAGGATTCCATCGCCTCCGGCTGCGTTTCCAACTGCGCCCGCATCCAGTACAGGCTGGCCATATCATTGAGGGCATCGCACCAAGCCCTGTCCCCCACAACCAAGCCCTGCAAGGCCCGCTGATAGACCTCTAGGGTAAACATCAGAATCGGCAACCCCTCGTCCCCCGGCACAATGGCTTCTCGGCAAAGGTACCCTAGGGCTAAATACGCCTGAGCCAGGGTCAGCGGCCCCGCCTGTTGCTGGTGAAGTCGATGGAGGTGCTGCCACCGCTGACGGATCATCTCCTGGCCCGCTAAGGCTAAGGGCAACACCAGCCCCGTCTCTGCCGCTGGGGGCACCATGGGCATGGCCATTGCGGCCCAGGCGTCCATCTCAGGGGCCGCAGGAGCCAAGACAGCGGCTGACCATCCCTCCCCCGCCGTCGGGGATGGCCCCGTCTGAACTGGCGGAAAATCCACCACGTCAGCGGTGGGTTCCCCCTCAAACTCGTAGAGGCCATTGCGCAATTGCCAAAACCCCGGCACCACCTGCTGAATTTTGCCGAGCCAGGGCCGAGGCACCCATACCAACAACCGACAATCCAGCCGGGTGAGCAGAGTGTCTACCCGAATCAGCGAGGCTAAAAACCGATTTTGAATGGTGGGCGACTGCTGCGTTAGGGTTTCTACGCCCACAATTTGAAAGGCTGGAATCCCCCCCGAGGGTTCCCCCAACCGTCGCTGCTGCTTCAACCACAGTAAAACCTCCCGCACCAGGTCGGGATGACGGCTATCGAGGCGCAACGTCACGAGGGGCGATGGCTGGCTGGGTTCCTGGGGCTGCCGTAGCCCAGGGACGAAGCCAGGGCTGAGTTCAGCTTCTAGCTGCTGGGCCAACTGCCGCTGCAACCCGCTGTCATCGCAGATCGCAATTAACAGTTGACGGCGCAACGAAAGCTGTAGCGCCGCCCGCAAGTCCTGATAAACGGCACGATTGTGCCCCAAGAACGTCTGTGAATTCAACGAAATAGCAGCAACCACGGTAGAGAGAGGATGGGTAGATGGCAAACCCCGCCGTCCTAGGGAGGAACGAGGCTATGGAGCCACCCCCCTGTAGGTGAATCGGGAACCAGGACAACCCAATGTCCCAATGTTTCACGGATACCCGTATAAACCCGGAAAATTGAGCTGTTCCTCCCCTAAAGTTTCCTTACTGGCACAAGGATTTGGGCCAAAAGCTGTGCCACTTCCCCCGCTGGGCACCGCATCCGCCTCCCCACCCTAACC
>JAYKHF010000121.1:0-19754 GCA_035285305.1 Leptolyngbya sp. | reverse complement strand
TTAGCGGATGTCGTAGCCAAACAGGTTGGGATCCACGTCGCCCAAGTTTAGATCGCCTAGGCCGTATTCGGCCCAGCGGCGATCCACGAGGGCGGCGGTTTCGGGGTCGGGGACGAGTTCTTCGCTCCAGGGGCGGTCGGTTTCGGGGTAGACCTTGGTGGTGGCGTCGATGCCCATGCGGCTGCCCAGGCCGGGGCGTTCGGTGGCAAAGTCCAGTTTGTCGAAGGGGTTGTTGGGCAGAATGAAGACATCCCGCACCGGGTCAACTTTAGAGGTGACGGCCCACATCACCTGGCGCGGATCTCGGATATTAATGGACTCATCCACCACAATCACAAACTTGGTGTAGTTGAACTGGGGCAGGGCCGACCAAAAGGCCAGAGCGGCCCGTTTCGCCTGTCCGGGGTAGGTTTTTTCGATGGAGAGGACGGCGGCTTTGTAGCTCAACCCTTCCATGGGCAAGAAGAAGTCTTTAATCTCCGGCACTTGCTGGCGCAGGATGGGGGTGTAGATGCGGTTGAGGGCGATGGCCATCATGGCGTCTTCCTTGGGGGGCCGACCGCTAAAGGTGGTCATGTAAATTGGATCCTTGCGGTGGGTGACGCCGTGGAAGCGCAGCAGGGGGGCCGCTTCGTTGACGCCGCCGTAGTAGCCGATGTGGTCGCCAGCGGGGCCATCCACCGCCGTTTCTCCGGGGGTGATGGTGCCTTCTAGGACGATTTCCGAGTCGGCGGGGACTTCAAGATCCACGGTTTTACACTTGGCCAGGTGGACGCCTTTCCCGGCATAGAGTCCGGCAAATAGCCATTCGGACAGGTCGATGGGAAGGGGCGTTGCCGCCGCTAGAATCACCAGGGGATCGACGCCGATGGCAATGGCCACCTCTAGCTTTTGGCCCATTTCCGCCGCTTTGCGCAGGTGCCGACTACAGCCCCGCACCGACAGCCACTGCACGGTCATCGTGTTTTTCGATTGCAGTTGCAGGCGATAGACCCCCACGTTGGGAATGCCGCTTTCCGGATCCTTGGTAATCATCAGCCCCAGGGTCAGCACCTTGCCCGCGTCGCCGGGGTAGACGTGCAGCATGGGGATTTGCGTGAGATCCACCGCCTCATCCTTCAGCACCACCTGTTGGCAGGGAGGCAGGAAATCCCGCAGGGGCTTAGCTTTGACCACGTCAAACAGCGCCTTCCCCAACTCCACCGCCTGAGAAACGGTCTTGGGTGGACGGGGTTGATAGAGCAGCGCCAGTTTGTCCCCGAGGGCCTCCAATTCCTGGGGGTGATCCATATTCATCGCCCAGCACACCCGCTCCACGGTGCCCAATACGTTGATGGCTAGGGGCATGGAAGCCCCCTTGACGTTTTCAAACAGCAGCGCTGGCCCACCCCCCAAGAGTAATCGATTGGCAATTTCCGACACCTCCAGGTAGGGATCCACCGGGGTACTAATGCGTCGCAACTGTCCCCGTTCTTCCAGGAGGTTTAAAAATTGCCGTAGATCTCTCGCCATTGTGAACAAGTGTGAAGGGCCATGTTTATTATGGATGAATCCCTCCCCCTAATCCCATGACCACGGTTCTTGATTTCTTGGCAAAAGGTGGCCCCGTGATGGTACCGATTGTGGGGTGCTCGGTGCTCACCCTGGCCACGGCCCTTGATCGGGCGCTGTTTTGGCGGCGGCTGCTGAAACGGGAGGATCAGGTGGTCAATGCGGTGCTCGATGCGGCTCGGCGTGACCTCCGGGAAGCCGCTGACCGGGCTGCCCAGGCCCAAGATTCGCCCATTGGTCGCTTTTTGCTGGCTCCGTTGCGGCTGAATCGCCCTTCCCCAGAGACCTTTCGGCTAGCCATGGAAACGGCGGGTGATCGCGAGTTTGCCCAGATGCGCCAGGGTGACAAACTCCTAGAAACCGTGGTCGCCGTTGCGCCCTTGTTAGGCTTGTTGGGCACCGTCACAGGGCTGATTGCCACCTTCGGCAACCTCAACCTTGGCGGCGGCGGATCGGGGGATCAAGCCACGGCAGCCGCAGCGGGGATTGGGGAGGCCCTGATTACCACCGCCGCCGGGATGGTGGTCGCCATCTTCGCCCTGATCGTCTTCCGGGTGATGGTAACGCTGCAATCCCAACAGATCGACTACTTCTCTGAGGCTGGCAATGAGCTAGAACTGATCTATCGGCAATACTGGTATGAGCCCAGCCAACCCCGGCCCGCCCCCCAGGGGGATCTTCGGCCCACCCCCGACCGCAGGGGCTAGGCTATGCGCTTTAGAACCGAGCCCAGCCCACCCCCGCCCCAGGTTGACCTCATCCCCATGCTGACGGTGATGATGGGCATCTTGGCTTTTTTTGTCGTGGTCACCACCAGCCTCAGCCAGGAAACCCTGGTCGAGATTCAGCTTCCGGGGGAACCACAGGCCGATACCCCCACCGTCCTCCCCGCCGATCCCTTCATTGTGGAACTGGTGGGGGAAAACGACATTTGGCTCAATGGTCAGCCCATCGACCTCACTATCCTCGCGCCCCAGATGACGGCATACCTCAGCCGCCACCCCGACAACATTGTTTTCCTCCTGCCGAACCCAGACCTCCCCTACGAACCGGTGATGCAGTTCCTTGGCGAAATGCGACGCATCGGCGGCAACCGCGTTTCCCTGGCCATTGAGGAGCAGCCCTAACCCCCGGTTTTCTGGGTTAGTCGGTCCAGCGGGCGCGTTCCGGGCGGGCATCCAGGTGCACCAGATCGGGGTAGTGACGGTAGCGCCCCAAGCCACCGGGCCACCAGGGATCGAGGAACCAGTAGACCTGATTGCCCGTGAGGCCAACGCAGTAGACGTCGATGGCATCCCCCACCATGGGGCGACGGTGGCCCGGGCCACCCACCCGGCGGGGGATCTCGGTAGGGCCATACCAGCGGGTGATGATCAAGGGCCGACCGAGGCGATCTCGGGCCTGCTGGGCCAACTGAGCCATGCGCACAATGGCATCCACGGCGGCCTGGTTGGGGGGCATACACACCCCGCCTTGGGTGGCCTCAGCCCAGGTAAAGTGGCCGTTGGGCACAATGCTGGCCGCCAGTTGAAGGTTCTGGGGAGTCCATTGAGGGGGGCGGGCGGGGAGCGGCAGGGGCACGGGCACGGGCATGGCATCGGGCGAGGTGGGGGCGGATCGTTCCAGGCAACGCACCTCTTCAATCAGAGCCTGCACCGTAGCGGTACGATCCTCCAGCCTGCGCCAACGTTGTACGAGGCCAATCAGCGCCTCCCGCTGGGACGGGGTTTCCTGGTAGGTGCTGGGGATGCTCTGGACAAAGTCTAGGAGGGCTCGGTCTAGGATTTGGGCAGTTCCCGCCAGCGCCCCGGGGTTGTCAGCGTTAGCGACCAGGGTCTCGGGGTTGATGCCCAGGCGTTCTAGGGCCGCATTGCGAGACGCTAGCCCAAACCAGCGACGGTAGCCCTCGGTGAGGGCAAGGCGCTGGTCGCCCTGCCCCCGGTAGAGGCGGGGAATCCGTTGAACGGCGGCGATCAACGCGGGATCGATGATGGGCAAATGGGCTTCTTGGGCAAAGGGATCGCTCTCCAGAAGTGCCACAATGGCGGCCTCCCGGGAATCCAATTTGCGCCAGAGTTGCACCAGGCGAAGCAGCGCCTCTCGCTGGTTGGGATAGCCGGAGTAGTGGCGCAGAGCGTCCTGGATAAAGGCCAACAGCGCTTGATCTAAGGCGGATTCCTCCGGCACCTGATCCACCACGGGCACCTGAAGTTCGGCATAAACCGCCGCCCGATCATCCCATTGCCGCCACAGCCGTACCGCCTCTACCAAGGCTTGGCGCTGGGATTCTAGCCGACTGTAGTTGGGCGGCACCCGTTCCGCAAAGGCCAGCAGGGTTGGGTCTAGCTGGGCCATGCCCTGGGGGGGCGAAGCGTCCCCATAGTCCGCCGCCAGATCCTCGAGGTAGGCTTGGCGCAGGGCCGAGGCCTCACAGGCTTCCAAATGGGCCGCATCGGGCTCCTCCGGCGTGGGGATGTAGCCCGTTGCCACCCTCCGCAGAAATCGGTCGCTATAGCGTCCGGCGCTGGCATTCCACAGGTCGGCGGCGGCCCAGCCCTGGTTGATTAATTGCTGTATCAGGCGGCGTAGGGTGTTGGCCGCAAACTGGACTTGCCCGCCAAAGGTGTCCACCTGGGCTAGGTCTACCTGGTGAATGGAGATGAGGCCCAAGCCCGTTTCCCCGTCGGCTAGGGGAGGCTGTCCCTGCACCGCATAGAGCGCCGCCAAGAGAGGTTTGTGGAGACCCGTGCGGTTCGCCTCAATGAGATAGTAATCGTTGCGCTGATCCGGTGCTAGTTTGTCCATACCTTTGCTTTTGTCTCCCCCAACCGAGTAGAACAGCACCCTTGGCGGTCTGCGTGGCCAGCCATGCCTGCCCTACGGTGTTCCTGTGCATCCCAGCGACCCCTGGGTCTTGCGGTGATGCGGTTGTTGTCCCTAAGTGTAGAACCGATGAACAAATCCCAACCATGCACCGTCCCTGAGTTTGTCCACCAGTTCCGGCAAACTTGCCCTCAGCCCGGGCTGATCGCCACGGATATGGACGGCACCTTGACGCGCCGAGGCCAGTTCAGTGCCGATCTGTTCCAGGGATTAGCCCAGTTGCAGCAAGCGGGCTGGACGGTGCTAATTGTGACGGGACGTTCGGCGGGCTGGGTGCAGGGGATAGCCCACTATCTCCCCATTGCCGGGGCGATGGCGGAAAATGGTGGCCTCTACTTTCCCGGTACCGACCGACCCGAATACCTCAGTACCCTGGCCAACCCCGCCACCCATCGCGACGACCTCAGGGAGGTCTTCGGAGCCCTGCAAGCCCAGGGATTTGACCTCACCCCCGCCGCAGACAACGCCTTTCGGATGACGGACTGGACCTTTGCCATCGATGGGCTGACCCCGACGGATCTCACCCAAATGGCCGAGATTTGCCACGCCCTGGGCTGGGGCTTTACCTACAGCACCGTGCAAGGTCACATTTTTCCCCGAGGCCAATCTAAGGCGGCGGGGCTGCAACGGGTGATCCAGCGCCACTTTCCCGCCTTCACCCCCGATCAGGTGATCACCCTTGGCGATAGCCCGAACGATGCCAGCCTGTTTGATGGGGATCGGTTTCCCCAGTCCGTTGGGGTGGCCAACGTCAAACACTACTGGGATCACCTGGCCCACCATCCTCGCTGTGTCACCCAGCGGGCCGAAGTGGAGGGGTTTCTAGACCTGGTTCAGGCGCTACTGGGATCACGCTTCCCCCGCTGACCTTGGCGCGGAAGCCCAGGGCGGACAGGGCGGCGCAATCCGTGAGGCGCGGTCTAGGGATGCACCACTTTGCCCTGGATCCGCCGATAGAGTTTTTCAAACTCCACCCAAACAAACAGCAGGGAACTAAAGCCCACGCAAATGAGCAATTCCTGGGAGCTAATCAAATGGGTACCAAAGAATTGCCGCAGGGGTTCCACATAGATCAGCATGAGTTGCAGGAGGGTGGTCATGACCACGGCAGCGAGCACAAAGGGGTTCGACCAGGGGGAGGTTTCTAGGGTCAGGCGGTTATCGGAACGAACGGCGATGGCATGGCCCATTTGGGCTAGACACAGGGTGGTAAACACCATGGTTTTCCAGCGCTCCGGGGAAAGCACGTCGGTGACGTGGGTTTGGGCATCGTGGTAGGCCCAAAGCATCATGGTGATGGAGATGATGGTAAACACGATCCCAATGCGAACCATATAGGATCCGAGACCACGGGCGAAAATGCTTTCCTGGGGGTCGTGGGGGGGCTGTTCCATCACGTCGGGGGCAGCGGGTTCTACCGCCAACGCCAGGGCCGGGAACCCATCCGTGACCAGGTTCATCCACAGAATTTGCAGCGGACTGAGGGGCACATCCAAAATCGGCAGCAGCATGGGCGACAGGGCAACGGTGAGCAGTTCGCCAATGTTAGAACCAAGGATGTATTTCACGAAGCGGCGGATGTTGGTGTAGACCACTCGCCCCTCTTCGGTGGCGGCCACGATGGTGGCAAAGTTGTCGTCGAGCAGCACCATATCGCTGGCTTCCTTGCTCACGTCGGTGCCGGTGATGCCCATGGCAATGCCAATTTCGGCCTGTTTCAGGGCGGGGGCATCATTCACGCCGTCCCCGGTCATGGCCACAATTTGGTGATCCTTTTGGAGGGCTTGCACAATCCGCAGCTTGTGTTCCGGCGAAACCCTGGCGTAGACGCTGACCGCTTTGACCATTTCTTCGAGATGGGCCTGGGGCATGGCCTCCAGTTCGGTGCCGCTGACCACCTTGGCTGGATGGTTCACAATGCCCAAATCCTGGGCAATGGCCAGGGCCGTGACCTGGTGGTCGCCCGTGATCATCATGGGCCGAATCCCCGCCGCCCGACAGCGTTCCACCGCCAGTTTCACCTCCGGGCGCAGGGCGTCGATCATCCCCACCAGGCCCAGCCACACCAGATCCCGTTCCGCCTGATCGGGATGATCTTCGTTGGGGAGCGCCGCCAAGGGACGATAGGCAAACCCGAGGATGCGGAGCCCCTTGGCGGCCAGGGCCGTATTATCGGCTAGAATCTGTTGCCGATCAGCGGGGCTGAGGGGACGGGGTTGCCCCCCGCTAAACCCATGGGTGCAGCCGTCGAGCAACAGTTCCGGCGACCCCTTAGCCATGAGCAGATAGGGCGATTGGGCCAAATCAGAGGGCAGAGGCAGGGGGAGTTGCAAGGGGTCAACGCCCCCCACCAGCACCACACTCATGCGCTTGCGTTCCGAGGAAAACGGAAATTCTGCCACCCGCTGGAGGGCGTGGGTGAGATGGTGTCGATCTAGCCCACCCTTGGCCGCCATCACCACCAAAGCGCCCTCGGTGGGATCGCCCAAAACCGCCCAGTCTCCCGCCTCTCGTTGCAGCACCGCATCGTTGCACAGCAGCCCGTCGAGGAGCAGCAGTTGTAGGTCTAGACATTGGGTGAAATCCACCGTCTGATCCGCCGAGATGAACTCCCCTGTAGGATCGTAGCCGTGGCCCGTGAGTTGCCACTGGTGGGACAGGGTGCGGATGTGCTGCACCACCATTTTGTTTTGGGTCAGGGTGCCAGTCTTGTCGGAGCAGATTGTGGTGACCGAACCCAGGGTTTCCACCGCTGGCAGACGACGGATGAGGGCCTGACGCCGCACCATGCGCTGGGTGCCAATGGCCAGGGTGACGGTAATCACGGCAGGGAGCCCCTCAGGCACCACCGCCACCGCCATACTAAGGGCAACCTCCAGCAGGGGCTCAAAGGCGTTCCATCCGCCCACCACCACACCGCCCCCAACCACCAGGAGCACCAGAATGAGGGATCCTGTGACCAGGACATTGCCCAGTTGATCCATGCGCCGCTGGAGGGGGGTGGGGTCGTTTTCCACCGATTGCAGCATGGCGGCAATCCGCCCCAGTTCGGTTTTCATCCCGGTGTGGGTAATCAAAACCTTGCCCCGCCCTTGCAGCACTTCGGTGCCTTGGAAGACCAGGTTTTTGCGATCTGCGAGGGGAACCGACTCCGGCAAGGTCACCTGGGCCTGCTTGCTCGATCCCTGGGCTTCCCCGGTGAGCGCCGACTCCCGCACTTGCAGGTTGGCAGACTCCAATAAACGCCCATCCGCAGGCACCTGAGACCCGGCCTCCAGCAGTACAATGTCACCGGGCACAAGGGCCTGGGAAGGCACCTCCTGGGAACGCCCATCCCTCAGCACCCGCACCACAGGGGAGGCCATTTTTTTGAGGGCCGCCAGGGCTTTTTCCGCCCGACTTTCTTGGAAATAGCCCAACACCCCGTTCAAGATCACAATGGCAAAAATGGCGATCGCATCCTTGGGGAACTCCTGGTGCCGTAGGGATAACACCCCCGACACCACCGCCACCGCAATCAGCATCAACAGCATAATGTTGGTGAACTGATCCAGCATGATCTGCCAAGGCCGACGCCCCCCCAGTGCCTCGAGCTCGTTGGGGCCATAGAGTTGTTGGCGGTCAGCAACGGTTTTGCTATCCAGCCCATGGCTTGGGTTACTCTCCAAAAGCCTGGGTGCCTGATGTTCGTCAACGGTATGCCATAGAAAATCCGTTGAGGAAGACGGGGTCGTATTCATGGATAGGTACCGACTGCCAATGGGCTAACGCTCTAATGGTATAGCGGCAATCCAGCTTCAGGAACTAGGTTTAGTTTTTTACCGCAATGTAACGGTTAGTACAAGGCCTGCATCAGGCGTTTGCGGTAGGTGGTGGTCAGGGCGTCCCCATCGCCTAGACACTTAAAAACGGTCAGCATGGCCTTCCGGGCACCATCATTCCGAAAGCGGCGATCCCGCTGCACAATCGCAAGGAAGGTTTCGAGGGCGGCCCCATAGTCCCCGGCGAAGACAGCGGCACACCCCTGCTGATAGGCGACGTCCAAGGGAGAGTCCTCGGTGGGGTCCGCTAGGGTTTGGTGCAGGGTGATCACTTCCCGCAACCCGGCCACGGTTTGGGCCACAGACCGATCAACGGCATGATCGGTCGTGGGGATCAAATCCAGGTATTGACGCGCTAGATCCACCGCGCCTTGGCGGAGGTACATTTGGGTCGCCGTGATTAACACCGCTGGGTTTTCGGGAAATTGGGTCAACAACTCGGCCAAACCCGCTTGCACCGCTTCAGCATCACCGGTGCTCTGCACGAGAGCAAAGCGATCTAGGGCCTGGGTTAAGGTCGATTGCAGCCCCAACTGGGCCAGTCGTTCCCGAATTTCCGCCTCGGGCAGCACCCCAACAAAGCCTTCCATCACCTGCCCTTGGCTGACGATCCGCACGTCAGGCACGCCCTCAACGCGAAACGCCCGAGCAAGGTCGGGGTTTTGGTCAATGTCCACCTTCGCCACCGTAATCTCGTACTCCTGGGCCAGTTTCTCTAGCATGGGTTTGAGGATTTGGCAGGGGCCACACCAGGTCGCGTAAAAGTCTAGCAGGATCACCTGATCCACCGACGGCACTAGCACATCGGCTTCAAAATTGGCTTGGGTAACGGTAATCGACTGTCCCATGGCGTCCGCAAGAAAATATCAATCGATCCCTCACCATAGCACCCCCCTGAAGCGGTTGCTGCCGCTGATCCCAAGGACAGGTAAACTAGATTCAGCAACCTCATAGACACCGATGGCTCTATCTCCACCCCTTGTTGCGATAGATTACAGCCTCGCCCCGTTACCGCCTCTTGCAGTAGCGTGAAGGGCGGCGGCACCATCTGCGCCCTGGGGTCTAGCCCGTCTCTTAAAACGCTGACATGGCCAATGTTCGTTAGAGTTCACCTGTCTCTCTGCCCTCAGGGTAGCCAATGTTTGCACGCCGTGGGGCCACACCAATGAAGCGGATTGTATTTATTCTGGGTGTTTTAGAAGATGATGATGTGGACTGGCTGGTTTCCAGCGGGCAGCGGCAGGAAGTCGAACCCGGGGAAGTCCTCATCCACGAAGGTCAACCCAGCCAAAGCCTGTACATTATTCTGGCCGGACAGTTAGAAGTGTCTGTTCAAGCCATGGCCCAATACGCCATTGCCCAATTGGCCAGTGGCGAAGTGGTGGGCGAAATGTCCTTTGTGGATGGCCTCCCCCCCTCGGCCACCGTGACCGCCCTAGAGCCGACGGTCGTCTTGGGCCTCTCCTGGGACACTCTGAACGAAAAGTTACAGCAGGATACCTGGTTTGCCTCCCGCTTCTACAAAGCACTGACCATTTTGCTCTCCAGCCGACTGCGGAGCACCGTGCGCCACCTCCAAGGGGAACAATGGCAGCCCATCAGCATGGGCGATGAAACGGCCATTGTCGATGAAATGAGCGACCTGCTCTCGGTGGGCAACATCCGGTTTGATTGGCTGCTCAAGCGACTCCGAGACACCCGATCTAACCCCTGGGAAGATCTCGAGAATCCCGATCTCGAGTTTTCCACGGGGGAATGACCAAAGGCAAGGGCCAATCCAACGGCGATCCGGTGCCGTTTCCGGCAAAATCTAGAGGTACACTAGAGGGCAATCGTTCTGAAGATAACCCTGCGGAACCCTCCGGCACAACGTTACTGTTTAGTTTCCGAGTATGGCATCACATAACAAGCTGAATAATATTCTGATCGTTGAAGACAGTAAGGGCCGCCGGGAAATTATCCTCGATGGATCGGTCTACTCCATTGGGCGGGATCCCAAATGCGATATTCGCCTGTCCTCTCAGTTTGTTTCTCGGCACCATGCCACCCTCGTTCAGTTGCCTAAGGACGACGATACGTTCTACTACCGGATTGTGGATGGCAACCTCAAGGGTAAACCAAGCGCCAATGGGATGCTCATCAATGGTCGAAAGCTGCTAGCCCACGATCTGTCGAATGAGGATGAGATTGTGTTTGGCCCCCAAGCCCGCGCCATCTACTATCAACTCAAGCGCGATAGCCAAGCCGTCATGCCCCCAGATGAGTTCGACATCACCTTGATCAGCCCCAACATGGTGGAAGAAGGCGACGAAACCCTAGACACCGATCTCAACGAAGACCTCAACCCCTTCACCTAGGGACGCCAAAAAACAAGGACGCCCAAACAACGGGATCCACCACGATCACCCACGGCGGGAAGGGGCCGTTTGCCCCTAAAGCACCGCACCCATGGCCTGACTCACAATCTCAAACATTCGCTGGCAGTGGTTATTTCGCTGAAGGGGTAATTCCTCGTTTTTGACCACCAAGTTTATCTTGGCGGTGTCTGCCATGGCGTTGGGCAGGGTAACCATCACCTCAATGGTTGTGAGCTGAGAAAACGTGACCTGTCCCGGTTTTTCCTTGGCGACAAAGTAATCCTTATTAGCGTAGACCATACTGAGGCCACAGCCCTCCAGAGTTCTCACAATGGAATCCTCTAAATCAGAGGCCATCGTGGGCTCAGAGAGGGTTAGCAAGTGAGTATAACGAGCCATAGAAAACCCTTGATTGAATCATCGCGTCATCGCTAACAAGCATCCCAACCCGAATAAAGGGGCCATTAGGAGGCTAAATCACCCTCAGGAATTATCGCGGCGAAGCATCATCCACGCACTGAGTCTGCTTTATTCCAATCTTTCCTATGTATATCATAGATATTCTGACCTTGCCCGCTGTCATGGATGACTATCCGCAATTCCCAGGATGATGCGTCTCAGGGAATTCTCAGGATGATACGCCCCAGGGAAGACGATATCGCTCGGGGAAGGATGTACCGTTCGGGCTGAGCAGTGAGCGGCGAGCGGCGAGCGGTGAGCGGTGAGCCTGTCGAACCGTCGAACCGTCGAACCGTACTCAGCGCATGTCAGCCACGGATAAACCGATACAATCACAGATATGGGTCAAGAGGGGATTGGCTAAGGATGACTCAAACGACCGCACCCACCGAGGAATTACGGGCGACTCTCACGGATCGCTATCGCCAACTGCCAACCTTTGATCGAGATCTGGTGCAGTTATTTTCCGTGATCTATGCGCCCGTGGCCCAGGCTAAGTTGGTGGATTGCCTCAATGCCTATCTGCACCACAGTAGCCAAAAGCTTAGGTACAAACTGTCCGAGGTGAGTCCTTATCTAACTCGGCTGAAGAAGCATGCACTACTGATAGAGGAAAGGGGGTACGGAACTCGGTGTCATCCGCTGCTGGTGGAGGTGGCCACCCGGGATGCGTTGCGCCAGGGCAATTTTGAGACTTGCGTGAAGGCGGTGCAGGAGAAACTGCCCCTGTCCACCCCAAGCTGGAACCGCAATCAGCGGTCGTTTCAAAACGAAGACCAGTTTTTGCGGGAGGTGCGCATTGGCCTATACCGGGCCGATTGGGACTACATCGAAGCCCAGGTGGAAATCTACTACAACCACGCCTTTGCCAACAGCCGCATCTCCATGGCCCAGGTGTTTGAGATCATTTGCAACAACCCCTTCGACCGAGAGTGGTTTGTCACCCTCAAAAAAGACCCGGACTTGTACGAAGCGGCCCTGGGCAATCTGTGTGTGAATGCCATGCTGCACCTCACTCCATCGGAGGACGCCTTTGCCCTGCTGCACGAGGACTGCCAGGGGGAGGATTCCACAGCCTCAACCCAACTGCGGAATATTTGGATTCAACAACTGCTGATGCGGGGGCGGCTGACGGAGGCGGAAGCGGAGATCTACCGGTTGGCCGAAGATGCCTCGCAGGATGCCCTGCTGCTGCAAGGGTGGCTCTATTGCTTGCAAGGCCGCTACGAGCGCACCCGTGAAGTGGGGGAACTGGCCCTCAAAATGCTGAAAAAAGCCACGGGTAAGCGCAAAATTTACTTTAATACGATCCCAGGGATTTTTCCGGTGTTAGCCCTCTTACAGGAGGGAACGGCGACCAGTCTGCGCACCGCCGAGGAATATACCCGCCCCATCGCCGAGCAAACCTATAGCCATTGGTTAGCCGTGACCCACGGGTCGTTAGAGAAGGTGGCCCAAGCCCTCCAGGGCAAAACCCAGGCCAAGGCCTACCTGATCAATACCCCCCTCAGCACCCTGGCCGAGGCCCACAGTTTTGAGGCACTGATTGATGCCTTCTGCCTGTACTGGGTGGATATGGACACCGCCCGCAAGCGTCTGCCGAATTCTGCCAAGGACATCTACAAAAACGCTAAGGAGGCGGGCTTTGATTGGTTTGCCCTAGAGGCGGCCACCCTCCTAGCGCGCTTGAATCCCAGCAGCACCTACGGCAAAGACGCCGCCGCCCTCCAGGAAAAAACCGGGATTCTGCCCCTGGCCAACATCATTGCCCCCAAGGAAGCCTGGGAACTGGCCCTGACGGCGTTGATGGGCCTTCAGGCTAGCCCTGGGAAAACCGAAGCGGTGGCGGAGACCGCGTATCGGATGGCCTGGTTTTTAACGATGTATTCCAGCCAACGCTGGATGCTACAACCGAAGGAACAAAAAATTAGCGTGAAGGGGGGCTGGAGTCGGGGCCGAGCGGTGGCCCTGCATCGCCTGAAGTATAGCCTGTCGGACTTTCCCTACCTGACACCCCAGGATCGGGAGATTTGTGCCTGTATGGGTTCAGAGTACGGTTCCTACGGATCCACCAATTACTATTTTCTGGATGAGGTGATGCTAGCCCTGGTGGGGCATCCCCTGGTGTTTTGGGAAGATGCCCCCACCACACCCCTGGAAATCGTGAAAGGGGAACCCGCCCTAACGGTGAAACAGGGTAAAAACGGGATGCTCACCCTCTCCCTGACGCCGCCCCTAGAAGATCAGCAATCCGTGGCGCTGATTAAGGAAACCCCCACCCGCATCAAGGTGGTGGAGTTTACCAAGGAACACCAGCGCATCGCCGCTATCCTTGGCCCCCAAAACGCCCTAGAGGTGCCCGAAAGCGCCAAGGACAAGGTGCTAGACACCCTCAACGCCATCGTCAGCCTGGTGACGGTGCATTCCGACATTGGCGGCGGCATCACCGACGCCGAGGAAGTCCCGGCCCAGGCGATTCCCCACCTGCACCTGCTGCCCGCCGGATCTGGCCTCAAGGTCTCGCTTCTCACCCGACCCTTTGGCGAGGATGGCCCCTACTACCGACCGGGCAGCGGCGGCGAAATGGTGCTGGCGGAGGTGGGTGGCCAACGGCTACAAACCCACCGCGACCTGAAGGAGGAGAAAAAGCTGGCCCGTGCCGTCGAAAAAAACTGCCCCACCCTCCAACGCCTGGAGGACGAGGCCGGGGAATGGCTAATCGACGACCCCGAAGACTGCCTAGAACTGCTGCTGGAACTGCAAGAACTGGGCGATCAGGCGGTGGTGGAATGGCCCGAAGGCGAAAAAATGCGGGTCATCAATCGGGTCGGTCTAGGAGACTTCAAGGTGCAGATCCAGCGCCAGCGAGACTGGTTTGCCGCCAGTGGCGAACTCTCCGTCAGCGACGACCAAGTGCTGGATATGCAGCGGCTGATGGCCCTGCTGGAGACTTCTCCCGGTCGGTTCATCCAGCTAGCGGACGGGGAATTTGTGGCCCTCACCCAGGAATTTCGCAAGCGCCTGGATGAACTACGGGCCTTCTCCGAAACCAGCGGCAAGGGGGTGCGCTTCCATCCCCTCGCCTCCCTGGCCATGGAGGACTGGATGGACGAGGTGGGGCAACTCAAAACCGACAAGCACTGGAAAGAGCATGTCCAGCGCCTGAAGGAAGCCCAGGATCTCCAGCCCGAACTGCCCACCACCCTGCAAGCGGAACTGCGGGACTACCAGGTTGAAGGCTTTAACTGGCTGGCGCGGCTGGCCCACTGGGGCGTGGGGGCTTGCTTGGCCGACGACATGGGCCTGGGCAAAACCCTGCAAGCCCTGGCGGTGATTCTCACCCGTGCGCCGGAGGGGCCAACCCTGATCATTGCCCCGACTTCGGTGTGCATGAACTGGCTGAGCGAGGCCGAAAAGTTTGCCCCCACCCTCCACCCAATTCAGTTCGGCAGCGGCGACCGTCAGAAAATGCTGGACACCCTGCAACCCTTCGACCTGCTGGTGTGCAGCTACGGCCTACTACAACAGGAGGAGGTCGCCAAAATGTTGGCGGAGGTGCAGTGGCAAACCATTGTGCTAGACGAAGCCCAGGCCATCAAAAACGCGGCCACCAAACGATCCCAGGCGGCGATGAAGCTCCAGGGCGGCTTCAAAATCCTCACCACCGGCACCCCCATCGAAAACCACCTGGGGGAACTGTGGAACCTGTTTCGGTTCATCAACCCCGGTCTGCTGGGTTCCCAGGATCAATTCAACCAGCGCTTTGCCAACGCCATCGAGCGCAACCAAGACAAGCAGGCCCGCAACCGCCTGAAAAAGCTGATCCAGCCCTTTATTCTGCGCCGCACCAAAACCGAAGTGCTGGAGGAACTGCCCGCCCGCACCGAAATCACCCTCCAGGTGGAACTCAGCGCCCAGGAAATGGCCTTCTACGAAGCCCTGCGCCGGGAGGCCATCGCCAAGCTTTCGGAACCGGGGGCCGAAGGCGGGGCCAAACACCTACAAGTGCTGGCGGAAATCATGAAACTGCGCCGCGCCTGCTGTAATACCCGCCTGGTGAAGGCTGAGCCCAAACTCCCCAGCGCCAAACTGGAAGCCTTCGGGGAAATTTTGGAGGAATTGCTGGAAAACAACCACAAAGCCCTGGTGTTTAGCCAATTTGTAGACCACCTTGCTATTTTGCGGGAATTTCTGGAGGCCCAGAACGTCCACTATCAGTACCTCGATGGCAGCACCCCGGCCAAGGAACGCAAGAAACGCGTCGATGCCTTCCAATCGGGCCAGGGCGATGTGTTTCTCATTAGCCTCAAGGCTGGGGGCACCGGGCTGAACTTGACCGCAGCGGACTACGTGATTCACATGGATCCCTGGTGGAACCCCGCCGTGGAAGACCAGGCCAGCGATCGTGCCCACCGCATGGGCCAACAGCGCCCCGTCACCATCTACCGCCTGGTGGCCCAAAACACCATCGAAGAAAAAATCGTGGACTTGCACAAACAAAAACGCGATCTGGCCGACAGCCTCCTGGAAGGCACTGACATGAGCGGTAAGATTTCCACCGACGAACTGCTGCGGATGATCAGCGAGGGTTAAACGACCGATGCTATTGGACACCGTCTCGAACCATGGAACCACCGATCATGACCTGCGCTAATCGGTCTCGACCAAGCCTCCGGCGGGCCGTGGGCCAGGGACTATG
The DNA here is from genome assembly GCA_035285305.1 of Leptolyngbya sp. Classification (GTDB taxonomy): domain Bacteria; phylum Cyanobacteriota; class Cyanobacteriia; order Phormidesmidales; family Phormidesmidaceae; genus Nodosilinea. Next base: position 3,984 of record JAYKHF010000121.1, on the reverse strand, counting down.
GGGAATCCTGGTGGGGCTGGCCTTGGTGGGCTGTCAGGGTACCGTCGCGCCGCCCACCTCCCCCGATCCAGCCCCCAATCCCCCAGCGTCCAATCCTCCAACCCAGGAGAACAGCGCTTCCATTCGCGATATCGTTGCACCGCCCGTTTGGGTACGCCCCTTCCAGGGAGAGGAAACCACGGCCCAGGTGGGAATGCCGCTGCAAGGGGAAGATACCATTCGCACCGAAGCCCCAGCCCTCGTCGAAATTGGCCTAGGGAGCGTGGTGTTTCGCCTGGGCGGCAATGCTTCCCTCACCCTGCGGCCCAACCAAACCCTTCAGTTGGCCACGGGGCAGATGATTACCTGGCTGGAGGGCACCCCTTCTGGCCCGGTGACGATTCAAACCCCCGTGGGCGCGGCGGGGATTCGCGGTACCACGGTGTTTGTCAACATTGACGAAGACCCCCAAGCGCCCGTAGAAATTTTTGCCTGGGAGGGAGAAGTCACCTTCCAGCCCACCGGAGCCACGGAAGCGGTGGTGATTCGCGATGGGGAACAGTTATTGGTTCGTCCTGGTGAGATAGATGTAGCCGCGTTGCAGCAACAAGTGCGGCGATTTGGATCCGAGGAATTTCGCCAGCGCCTAGAGACCAGCCCCCTGATCAACAATTTTGACCAACCCCTGTCCACCCAGGCGGATATTGAGGCTGTGGGGGAAGGTCTAGATTAAGATCCCACCCCTTGCGGCCTAGGCAATACGCCCCAGGCGATCAAAGGGCCAGAACCGCAGGCGAGCTTTGCCAATTAGATTCTGCTGGGGCAGCGGCCCCCACACATGGGAGTCGTTGCTGTCGTTGCGGTTGTCGCCCAGCACAAACACATAGCCCGGGGGAATGCTCACGGCGGGCATCTCATACTGGGGCGCTTCGGCAATGTAGGCTTCAGGCAGGGATTGGCCATTGAGAATCACCCGTCCACCCTGCACTTGAATGGTGTCCCCCGGTTCGCCAATAATGCGCTTAATGAAAGCTTGGTCGCGGGTATAACCCAGCTTCACCAGTTGTTCGGGCGGGTTAAACACCACAATGTCCCCCCGATGGGGCAATTGCCAGCGGTAGCTAATTTTATCCACCAGCAGTCGATCCCCAATGTGCAGGGTGGGATCCATCGAATTAGACGGAATATAGCGCGGTTCGGCAATGGCCACCCGCACCACCAGCGCCACCACCAGGGCAATCAACAAGACCCGCACATTGCTCCATAGGCTATCTGGGCGGGGGGGCGGCGGGGCCATAGACGAGGATTTGGCGTCTGACGGTTGCGAGGACATAGGGGCACAGGTAGGGTGACGAGGCAAGGCAGCGGTCGAGGCAGCGGAGCCAGCACAACGCCCTTGCGAGTCCCCATTATAGGGAACCCGCGCCCCCGTCCATGGCCTCCACCGCCGCTAGCCTGAAGGCCGCATCGCCCATCCGCCGCACCATCTCCCCAGGATTGACGGCTGGATGACTGACAAAACTGGCTAGCACCCAGATCCGTCAACGGGTCAGGAAACCTGCCCCCTACAGCCTTGGCTCGATGTAGGGGGCAGGTTTTCGCGCCCGGTGCAGAATCTTTGGTCAGTCATCCAGGATTGGCGGTAACGCTTTGATTTATTTCTATAATTTTCGCAAATCTAATTTGCTTTCCTAAAAGATTAAGACTTGAAACGAAGACCTTAAAAAACCATGTCATTGTAGCGACATTTACCAAAGCAAATTCTACGATGGAAAGGTAAAGCAGATTTTATGGCTTTACCTTCCAGCGAAGGCGCTTAAGAGCTATTGAAAACAGCTTTTGGGCTGGTTTTTTGTGTCGTTTTTGTTATTGTCGTCCAAGCTGCCTCAAAGGCTTTTCAGCCTTTAGCAGATACGTTTTGACCGTGTTTTTGTGCATTTGTGGTGTTTAGGCATCGCAAACTAAATCCTATTGCATTTGGAGACTTATTATGGTGCTATCTCATCGTCCAGAAGGCAACCTCTCCAGTCAACCATCGAAGGAAAGTGCCTTTATTCTCTGGTTTGAAGAAGTCGGCATCGATGATATTCCCCTCGTGGGCGGAAAAAACGCCTCCCTGGGGGAAATGATTCAGCAGTTGGGTTCCAAGGGCGTGAATGTGCCCACGGGCTTTGCGACTACGGCCTTCGCCTACCGCTACTTTATTGAAAAGGCGGGACTGGAAGCCCAACTGCGGGAACTGTTTGCCGACCTGGATCTCGATGATGTGCTGGATTTGCGGGTGCGGGGCAAACAGGCTCGTTCCATGGTGATGAACACCCCCTTCCCTCCCGAACTAGAAGCGGCGATTAGTAGCGCCTACCTGCGGCTGTGCGAACGCTATGGCCAAGATCAGGACTTCTGTGAGCGCTTCGAGGGCGAGTATGCCGACGAGTGCCGCAAGTTCTCCAGCGACCTGGATGTGGCGGTGCGTTCCTCGGCAACGGCGGAAGACCTGCCCGATGCCAGCTTTGCCGGACAGCAGGAAACCTACCTGAATGTCCACGGCGTCAAGGGCGTGGTGGAAGCCTGCCACAAGTGCTTTGCCTCGCTGTTTACCGACCGGGCCATCTCCTACCGCCACCAGTACGCCGAACGGATTGACGGCTTCGACGAATTTTCCGTCGCCCTATCCGTGGGTGTGCAAAAGATGGTGCGTTCCGACCTGGCCACTTCCGGCGTCATGTTCTCCATCGACACGGAAACCGGGTTCAAAAATGCCGCCCTAATCACCGCCGCCTACGGCCTGGGCGAAAACGTGGTGCAGGGGGCCGTCAACCCCGATGAATACTTTGTGTTCAAGCCCACCCTCAAGGATGGCAAGCGCCCCATCCTCAACAAGCGCCTGGGCAGCAAAGAGATCAAAATGATCTACGACATCGGCGGTGGCAAGGAAACCAAGAACGTGCCCGTAGCCGACCCCGACCGCCGCAAGTTCTGCATCAGTGACGATGAAGCCCTCACCCTGGCCAAGTGGGCCTGCATCATTGAAGATCACTACAGCGCTCGCCGGGGCAAAGAAACCCCGATGGACATTGAGTGGGCCAAGGACGGCATGACCGGGGATCTGTACATTGTGCAGGCGCGGCCTGAGACCGTGCAGTCGCAAAAATCCGGCAATGTGATCAAAAACTACAAGCTGCAAGGCACCAGCGATGTGATCACCACCGGGCGGGCGGTCGGCGAAATGATCGGCGCAGGCAAGGCCCGCGTGATCATGGATGTCCACCGCATCGCTGAATTCCAAGAAGGGGAAGTGCTCGTCACCAACAAGACCGACCCCGACTGGGAACCGATCATGAAAAAATCCAGCGCCATCATCACCAACCAGGGGGGGCGCACCTGCCACGCCGCCATCATTGCGCGGGAAATGGGCATTCCGGCCATCGTCGGCTGCGGCGATGCCACGGAGGTGATCAAACCCGGACAGGAAGTGACGGTCTCCTGTGCCGAGGGTGAAGAAGGTCGGGTTTACGCCGGCATGGTGCCCTTCGAGGTGATCGAAACGCCCCTGGATAACCTGCCCCGCACCCGCACCAAGATCCTGATGAACGTGGGCAACCCCGAAGAAGCCTTTGGCCTGTCTGCCATTCCCTGCGATGGCGTCGGCCTCGCCCGGTTGGAATTCATCATCGCCAACCACATCAAGGCTCACCCCCTGGCCCTGATGAACTTCGACAAACTCGAAGACAAGGCCGCCAAGTGGGAAATCTCCCAACTCACCGCCAACTACGACAACAAGCCAGAGTTCTTCGTAGACAAACTGGCCACCGGCGTCGGCATGATCGCCGCCGCCTTCTATCCCAACCCCGTTGTCGTCCGCATGTCGGACTTCAAGAGCAACGAGTACGCCAACCTGGTGGGCGGTCGTGAGTTTGAACCCCACGAAGAAAACCCGATGATCGGCTGGCGCGGCGCATCCCGCTACTACGATCCCAACTACACCGAAGCCTACGGCCTAGAGTG
>JAYKHF010000120.1:0-3217 GCA_035285305.1 Leptolyngbya sp. | reverse complement strand
CGCTTCAGCCCGTGGCGATCGCAATAGTCCCACACCACCCGATGAACGATGTCCTTCCATCGGCTCAGGTACGCCTGTTCCTTTTGCTTGAACTCCAAGCCCTGCATAGTGTCGGGACGGCCCGCCTCCCACCAGCGCAGCCAGTCCACACCGAACGCCTGCACAAAGAAGTCGAACAGCCCGGTGAAGGACACCCCCACGATGGGGTCTTCCAGACGCGACTGCTGGTAACGCGGCTCGTTAAATTGATGATTCAACAGCACCGCCACCGACAACGCCCCCGCCGTAAAGGCATCCTCTTGATCCTGGAGGTTTGTTGGATCAAGCTGGTTGAGGTGAACTTCGGCCAGGTTACACTGCCCTGTCAAAGTACCGCCAAAGACGCCCTTGTGGAATTCTGGCTCGTTGAAGCAAAAGCTATCGTGCTGTCCAGGCAGCGGCTCCACGGAACGAATCACCTGCCACTTGCCCTTGGCCTTGGGCTCGTGGCCCTTAGAGGTATCTACCCGCTGACAGGGAATGGCGGCGCAGTCGGTAATTTGCAGATACCAGAGATCTTTCTGCCGTACCCCTAGGTTGGTTTTGTGTCCGGCCTTGGCCATGAGATTAATGGAGGAACGGATGCCGCACTTCAGCAGCAGCAGATATAGGCGATAGGCCCGATCATAGTCGGAGATATAGAGCCGCACGCCACCGGAGGAGGTTTCCGAGCCATCGGCATCAATCAATCCCGCAACGAAGTGCAGAATGCCCTCGCGATTCCAGCTTGCCAAGGCATCCAGCGCTTGGGCCTCACCCTTGAGGGCGCGTACCTGTTCAGGGTCGAAGTTGTCGTGGAAGCCCGTGTAGAGCAAGCAGGGGGTTTCAGGATTTTCGGCGTAGTAGCGCAGCTTGCCAGAGGTGCGTCCGGCTAGGGCTAGGCTTTGGTAGCTCTTGGCTCCATAGAGACGCAACTGAAGCTGGGGCTTGCCGTTGGACTGACACAAAGAACCATCCCCCACCAGTTGACCCAGGGTGTAGGCCCAGGTGGGATCGACAAATTCGCCGTCGCGATAGTCAATCTTGAACGGCTCTGTGTGCAGGGCGTAGGGATGGCTGTCGAGGCGATCCCTCAGTTCCTCAGTGGTCAGTTCGGCGTAGGTGCTGCTAAACCGATCCCCCACAAAGAAGCGGTGCTTCCCAGTCACATCCAGCCAGGTGCCATCACCAAAGGTCACGCGATACATCTGGCGATTGTGCCCCGTTTGCACCGGTACTACCTGGCTCCAGCGACGACCGTTCCACACCTCCACCGTTTGCCCCACTAGGGACTGAATCGGGTGGAGTCCGTCACGGGTGATCATCAGCGTAGAACCCGCTACACAGTGGAAATTGGATCCTAAAATTTCTCCGCAATTGTGGGCCACCAGGCCATTGGCATCAAACTGGGCAGGGCCAGGAACGGTACAGTCGTAGACCGCTTCCACGCCATCGGGCACCAGGCTGGACACCGTCGCCGTAAACCGTTCCCGGTTGGGGCGGCGCTTGTATTGCCCCAACGCCTCAGCCAACTTTGCGGCTTTGGCGGGTTCTTGGAAGCCGATTAGATCTGCAAAAACCTGAAGGTTGTCGTTGGCGATCGCCAATTCATGCTGGGTTTGGCAGAAATAGGGGGCGGGTTCCCGATTGGCATCGGGCAGTTCGCGATAGCCTTCTGGGCGTCGTTCTTGGTAAATCGTTGCCACAATTCCCAGACGTCCCAGCATCCGCTGCACCGTTTGCAGGTTCGCTAGGTTGCTTTGGGCCAACCGCACGCTAATCCCCTTAGTCTGACTGCCCTGAACGCTGCCATCGGCATCAAACAGCCCTTGCAAAAAGCCCTGGTAGAACTCGTAACTGCCCTGTTCAATGGCGGTGGTGATCACCTTATGGCCAGGGGTAATGCCAAACTCAGCCGCTAGGCTAGCCAACCCCGCCGAGTTCACCACCCGATGCTTGAGTTGGCGGTGGTAGTGGGCCGCTGCGGTGCGGCGTTCATAGCCCACGGCGGTTTGCAATAGGGCAATGGCGTGTTCGCTCATCTCCTCCTGGGATTCGCCCCAGAAGCGCAGCAGAGCCGAATCATTCCACTGGGTTTTGGCCAAACTGCCGTCGCCGACCAAATTCCCCAGCAACCAACCCGCTTCCCTGGTGCCTTGCCCGTCCCAAGGTTGTAGCCCTCGGTGGTTGTGCAGCAGAATACGATCACCCGGTTGCAGGGTTTCGGCTTCTACCCATTCGGTGTATTGGGCTTTCTGGGTTTGCGCCGTCACCTTCAGAACCTTGTGGTTCCCGGTCAAACGTAGGCTATGCCCCTCGGCAGTGGTCAGATTGAGTACCGCCTTGGTGCCGGAATAGAAGAAACCTTCAGTTGTAGTGCTGAACAGTTCCCCATTGACATAGGTACTGTGCTGCCGACCGATCAGATCCTTCACCTGGCGGGGGCCATCACCCGTATGCACCCAGGTATCCGCCGTCACACAGGGGTTCAGACCGTAGCGGTCATCGGCCCCGGCCCGACGTTTAGCCTCCCCGGCCCACTGAATGGCACCCTCGCCGGAATAAAACTGCTTCCGCACCGAGTCTACACAATCCTGAAGGCTGGGCTTTTCGTGGAAGACGCGGGTGTGGTTGGCCATCCGCAGGGCATCTCGCTTTGGGTCGATACGCCAGTTACCCTCGCCATCCTGTTGCCAGAGGTTATCCTTGGCCACCAGAGCCAACTCATCATCACTGGCAAATTGACGAAGGCCCGCTGAACGACGAACGTTCCCGGCCACAACCACCAATGCTGCTTCATCAATTAGCAAGCAGCACTCAACGGAGTTGAGTTGGCGACCGACAGCTTCATTGAGAATTTCGGCGCATCGAGGATACAACCCTGGCAATTTGACAGGATTAGCTACGCCGCCAAAGCCCTTCAAATCCTCCCCCATAGGGCGAACAAAACCTAGGTCAACAACAACGTCAACATCGCCATCAAAGCGACTATTGGTTGACATCTCCAGCAACGACAGATAGGACTTCACCCAGCCCTGTCGACTGTCCCCGACCTGGATAAATACCCGGTTGCCGTCGGCGATCACCGTGGTCTCATCACAGCGATCCTCTGGACGAACATCGCCCGGTTGCCCGTCAATGAACACATTGAGTCGGTTCCGAATGGCCGGAATCTGGTTAATGTACTTGGGTTCCAGGA
>JAYKHF010000119.1:0-15970 GCA_035285305.1 Leptolyngbya sp. | reverse complement strand
AGGCGGGCCGTCCCGACACTATGCAGGGCTTGGAGTTCAAGCAAAAGGAACAGGCGTACCTGAGCCGATGGAAGGACATCGTTCATCGGGTGGTGTGGGACTATTGCGATCGCCACGGGCTGAAGCGACCCAACCGCTGTACCACCGTGCAGCCGGCGGGGACGAAATCCCTGCTGACCGGGGCTTCTCCCGGCTGGCATCCGCCCAAGGCCCAGCGCTTTTTGCGGCGGATCACCTTCCGCAAGAACGATCCCGTGGCGATGGCCTGTATTGATTATGGCTATTCCGTAGTGCCCTCCCAGTCCGACAAGGACGAGAACGGCAACCTGCTGAACGATCCCTTTGATCCGCGCTGTACCGAGTGGCTGGTGGAAATTCCCGTGGAAGTGCCCTGGGCAAACCTGCCCGGGGCCGACGAAATCGCCATCGAAAAGTTCACGGCGGCGGCCCAGTTCGACTTCTACATGCAGGTGCAGAAGCACTACACCACCCACAACACCTCGGCCACCATCGAGTTTCGGGAGCCAGAACTAGAAGCCCTGGGCGAGCGGATCTACCAGGCCATCCAAAACGACGAGGGCTACATTTCGGCGGCGCTGCTGGCCCGGTTTGACGACCTGCAAACCTTCCCCCGGTTGCCCTTCGAGCCCATCGACAAGGCCACCTACGAGGCCGAAAGCCAGAAGGTGGAGACCCGTCGCGGCACGGCAGACTTCCACTCGGCCCTGGCCCTGTACGATGCCGGAGACCTGATCGAAGCTGGCCCCGCTGGCTGCGACTCCGACAAGTGCATGATGCCGGAACAAAAGCCGGAGTAGGCTCTGGGGAAGCCGTTTTGTCCTAAAGCAACGGCTCCCCCAGTATCCAGGATCGGTGTTAGCCCCCTCCCAAAGCCGCGAACGGTTTTGGGAGGGGGCTTGTGGCTAGGGGGCGGGAGGCCGAGGGGCCGTGGGAGGTTGGGCGTCAGCCTCAGCTTCTACAGGAGACCCGCCGATTCGTAAAGGCGACGCATGAAGGCCAGGATTTTACGGCCATAGTCGGCGTCGCTATTCCAGCGTCCGGTGAGTTGGTCGATCAGGGGGGCCACACCGCGCCGCACAAATTGAAACCGAGGGTCTACCTGGCTTTGGATCAGGGGTTCAAGGCTACCGTAGGCCTTGAGGTGTTGAATTTGGGCACGAACGCCAATGCGGGCGGTGGGGAAGGACGATCCCTCCGCTCCACCGGTGGGCGATCCTAGCCCGCCAAAGTTGTTATGGACAGGATTGAGGCTCCCCCCAAAGTGCAGGGAATTGGTTTCCACCAGCATTTGGCAAAAGGCGATGTCGTGGTTAACCCCTTCAATGGTGGCCTCTTCCCGGTAGAGCTTCGCGAGGTCTTGGTAGGGGGTAACGGCGGACTCGTTCACGGTTTTCAGAAACATGATCAGTTGAACCTCCGAGGTGCTGCCCAGCCCCATCAGCCGATCCATGGCCCCAGGGCAAATGCCCAACCCCGTGGCTGATCGCAGTAGGAGGGTGCGGGTCTCGCCATTCCAGTTCACGGATACGTTGTAGCTCCGCAGATCCACGGCCTTAATGTAGACCACATTGCCGTAGCGTAGGCGGGTAATATTCGGGGCTGTGGTCAGGTTGACCCCCAGCAGATCGGCTAAGTCTACCGGCACATAGGAATTGTTATTCACGATAATGCCGGTTTCGGGGTAGATTCCCCCGTTGATGCTAATGCGGATTTCTGGAAAGGCTCCTGGCTGGGTGGTGGTGGCCGCAGCAGCCACGGGGGCCACCGATCGACTCCAGGAGGCGAGGCCATCGGCGAGCCCCAGGGCCACATCCCGCCGCTGGCCCTGGAGAATGGCCAGATCCTCGGGGCTGGTCAGGTGGCCAATTTCCAGCAGCAGGGAGGGACAGCGCAGGGAACGGGTGAAGTCTAGCCATCCCGTCGGCGATTCCGTGTCGGGTTTGGCTCCTCGGCTGGGCAGTTGCGTCACCCGGCGACGCAGGGCCAGCAGCAAAATCTCCGCGTGGGAACGGCGCACCTCATTTTGGGCAATGTAAAACACCGAAGACCCGCGCATACCGGGATCGCTGTAGGCTCCGCCGTGGATTTCCAGGGCCACATCCTGGGGCTGACAGCGCATATTAATCCAAGCCAGGGTTTGGGATGCACTCAGATCATCGGGCACCGCCAGAACCGCCACCCCCCGTGATCGCAGCTCTGCGACCACCAAGTCCCGCACTTGGATCATCTCTGCGGCTTCCGTGGTGCCCGCTAGCACCAACCCCGGATCGGCAACGCCCTCTTCGGAACCGCCGTGGCCCGCCGAAATAAAAATCTGTGCCATGGTGACAAGGTATTGAGCGACTCTCTGGCCAGAATCATACCTATGAACTGGACGATTGCGACGGATTTTCCTGGGGGCTTCTGGGGAAGAGGCCCATGCCCCCGCCAATCCGCCCCACCCAGGCCACCTTAGGCTTCCCGTCCAAAGGCTTGGAGGGCCTCTCCGGTCAGGCGGCACAACTGCCATTCTGGCTTGATCTCAGCCCCCATGCGCTGATAGAACTCAATGGCCGGGGTATTCCAGTCCAGGACGCTCCACTCCAATCGTCCACAGCCCTGGGCCACAGCCAATTGGCCTAGATAGCGCAAGAGCGCCTGCCCCACCCCCTGCCGGCGATAGGCAGGCAACACAAACAGGTCTTCTAGGTACAGACCGGGCTTCATCAGAAAGGTCGAAAAATTATAGAAATAGAGCGCCATCCCCGCCGTGGTTCCCTCCAGTTCCGCCAGCACCGCCTCCGCGTAGGGGCGATCTCCAAACAGATAACGGGCCAAGTCCTCGGGGCTACCCGTCACTTCGTGGGCCAACTGCTCGTACTCCGATAGCGCCTGAATTAGGGCGACCAAGGTGGGGATATCTGCCGGGGTAGCAGGACGAAGGGTTAGACCAGCCGTGGACTCAGCCGTGCGTTCAGAGGACACCATAGCACCGTACTAGGAGGGGTTCTCTCCCATCCTAATACGGCGCTAGACCCAACCTAACCAGGGGCGCGGTGCTGCGCTAAATTTTGAGGTGTCCCTACGGATTGGGGCTTAAATCCCGTTGGAGATTTCGACCCGTTGGGCAAAGGGTTCCCCCTCAAAGGGCTGTACGCCAATCGCAGGATAGTTATCATCGCTGGGGCCAAAAATCCGAGCAATGGGGTCAACAAAATACTGGGTCATGCCGTCTAAAACAGAGCTAAGCATCGATAGTATGGAGCGTTTCATGGGTACCACCTAGTTATTGATAATATTCTGGATACTGTCAGCCCTGACCGATAGAAAATATCAACGAGGTCGGTAAAACATCCTACGATCAAGGAATTGACAACTGAAGCTAAGCCTGGAAGATCAAGCCGGTGATGGTGAAAAGGCCTAATCTTTGGTTGGACATAGGTTGAACATCGACATTGGACAGCCCGGTGGAGAGAGGTGGATGGCTGGTCCAAGTTAAATACCCAAGTTCAATGCCCAAGTTAAAACATTAGGATTATCTAAAGCACCCACTTTGATCAGATAAAATCAGCCGTAATGCCAGATATTCCCTAACACTTTCATCCTACGAGATGAGCTCGACCGCCCCTCCTTGATGGTCATGATTCTTTACAGACAAAAGGTTTATCCAGATAGCTTTCGCCGTCGGCTAGGGTGGCATGATCTAGATCTGCCCCGATCCCCTAGCCCTGACTGAGAACCGGATCGGGGGCGGGATGGATGGCGCGGGATGGATGACAACACTAACAATCCTGATTGTCATTGACAAATTGAATTGAAGACATTAGATTAGAGCCATGCACCAACTTCAGCGCTTTGCTGACCAAGGCACCCAATGGGCCTTGGATGATTTCGTAGAAGTGGCCAATCAACTTCTGCCTCAGTTCTTGCCCGACGGTGGTGCAGAGGGTCGGATACAAGACACCGTTAACGCCCGCTTAGTTCGCCACTACAGCACCAGCGGCCTGCTGGATAAACCCCTTAAGCAGGGCCGAGAGGCGCGGTATTGCTATCGCCATTTGTTGCAGTTGTTGCTGTTGCGACGATTGCTGGCCCAGGGCTACGGCTCTGGTGCGGTGGGGCAATTGCTGGCCCATAAAACCACATCCGAACTGGAGGTACTTCTGCAAGGCGGAACCCAATTGACCGTGGAAGCGGCGAACCCCGCCCTAGCGTTTCTGGCTCAGGTGCGGGCGCGATCCGCCGCCCCCTGTGATCCTAAAAATCCCCCAGGGCTGGGGCATAGTCTGCCCGCTGCACCGCCCCCGGCCCTATCCCCGCCGCCCTCTCACTGGGTGCGTCATTCCCTGCTAGAGGGGCTAGAACTCCATGTCCGCCATGATTTTCGCTATCCCACCAGTCCCCAAGAGCGGGACGCTCTGCTGCAACTGATTGTTCAGGCCTTGACCCCATCCTCTCAACGGAGATCCCCACCATGACCACCCCCCAACCCACGATCACGGTTATCCCCATGCATGGGGCCGTAGCGGCCCAGCGATCGGCCACCCTAGATGTGCTAATTCGGATTACGCCGCCCGAGGTTGTCATCACCCCCGATCGACCGCCGCTCAATTTGGGCCTTGCCATAGATTGTTCTGGATCGATGAGCGGTTCCAAACTGGCCTATGCCAAGCAGGCCGCCTGTTTTGCAGTAGAAAATTTAATGCCCAGTGATCGAATTAGCGTCGTCACCTTTGATAGCGATGTGACCGTGCTGGTGCCCAGTACCCTCGCCACCGATAAGGGAGCCATCCTGGCCAAGATTCGCCAGCTTCAGGCGGGCAGTTGCACCGCCCTACACCAGGGTTGGCTAGAGGGAAGTATGCAGGTGAGCAACTACCTGCACCGTGATCACCTGAATCGGGTGATGGTGCTCTCCGATGGCTTGGCCAACGTCGGGGAAACCAACCCCGACACCATTGCCAGCGATGTCCATGGACTGTCCCAGCGCGGGGTGAGCACCACCACCCTTGGCGTGGGCAACGACTACAGCGAAGACTTGATGGAGGCCATGGCCCGCAGCGGCGATGGCAACTTCTACCACATCGAATCGCCGGATCAGTTGCCCAGCATTTTTGAGACGGAACTGAATGGCCTCTCGGCCACCGTTGGCCAGCGGGTCAGCCTGGGGCTGAAACCCCGCCATGGCGCGGTGATCAAGGATGTGCTGAACGACTTTGACCGCACCGATACCCAGCGCTATAAACTGCCCAACCTGGTGCTGGGTGGCCCCATCCAGGTGGTGGTGCGGCTGCAAGTTCCAGCCCTAGAGACCGAAACGAACCTGTGCGATCTTCGCCTCGCCTGGGATGACCCCAACCAGGCCGAGCGACAGGTGTTGCGGGCCAGCTTCTCCCTACCGGTGGTGACTCCGGCCCAACTGGGAGACTTTCCCCCCGTGGCGGAGGTACAGGAACAGGTGGCGCTGCTGATGGCGGCCCGGGCCAGACAGGAGGCCATTGACCACAGCGATCGGGGCCAGTATCAGCAGGCGATGGACTCTCTGAAAGAGGCCCAGACCTTCATGGCCGCCTGTCCGCCCTCCGCCATGCTGGCCGAGGAGATGGCGGCGCTGGAGGATTTGGAGGGGCGCTATAGCGAGGGAGATCTGGCCAGCGCTCGGAAGTTGTCGAAGTCTCAGCGGTATAACCTGCAACGTAGCCGCCCCAGCCACCGATCCCCCAAACAGCCCTAGGTGCCGCTGCGACATCACCGAATGAGCCCGTGGGGCCATGCAGATCAGATTCATGGCCCCACGGGCTCGTGGGGCTACAGCTTTTGGCCAGAATCCTGGCATTCTGGATAGGAATACTGGCCCATCGCGGTCTGCCGATGTTGGGTTGGCCGTGGTGGGGTGTCCAGCGGCAACCTATGCCAACCTATCCCTAGGAGGGGCTCCATGCAACGTAGCCCACAACGTAGCCCACAACGTAGCCCAAGAAACCAGCGACGATGGTGGCTGGGGCTCATGGTCGCTGGGATGCTGATGGCCTGCGGCTGGGCGGTCAGTTCGCAGACCACGCCCGTAGGGACATCTTCCCCCTCCCACCCTGTGATACTGACGGTCTCGGCGGCCTCGGATCTTGACGATGCCTTGGCTGACCTGGGCCAGGTTTGGGAGCAGGAAACCGGCCATAGGGTTCGCTTCAATATCGGGTCTACCGGGCAGTTGGCGCAGCAAATTGAGCGGGGTGCGCCGGTGGATGTCTTCGCGGCGGCGAACCAGTCGTTTATCGAAGACCTAGACCGGTTAGGGCTTGTGCATTCCGACACCAAAGCCCTCTACGGTGTGGGGCGGTTGACCCTGTGGCAGCGGCAAGACAGTGCGGTGGTGGTCCACACCCTAGAGGATCTGCGCCAGCCTGAGATTACCCGCATTGCCATCGCCAACCCAGACCACGCGCCCTACGGCATGGCCGCACGGGAAGCCCTGCAATCGGCGGGGTTGTGGGAGGAACTACAACCTAAGCTGATTCTGGGCGAGAACGTCAAGCAAACCCAGCAGTATGCCGAGACGGGCAATGTGGATGTGGCCCTGGTGGCCCTTTCCCTCAGTGTGAATAAGCCGGGACAATGGACGTTGCTGCCGGAAACCCTGCACAGCCCCCTAGTGCAAATGTTGGCCGTGCCCAAAAGCGCCCCCCACCCCGAGGTCGCCAGACATTTTGCCAGCTTCATGAACGGCCCGAAGGGTAGGTCGATCATGCGCCAGTATGGCTTTGTGCTGCCCGGTGAGGCAGTGATCGGGCCATGATCCAGCCGCTCATGCTGTCCCTCAAAGTGACCTTGGTGGCCAGTGGCGTGATTCTCCTGCTGGGCCTGAGTCTGGGGATTTTTCTAGCCAGAACTCGGTTTCGCGGGCAAATTCTGGTATCAACGCTGTTGAACCTACCCCTGGTGTTGCCCCCCAGTGTCGTGGGCTATGGGCTGCTGATGGCCCTGGGGCGGGGCAGTCCGATCCAGGAGTGGTTTGGGATCAACCTACTGTTCACCTGGCAGGCCGGAGCCATCGCCTCCGCCGTGGTGGCCTTGCCCTTGATGGTGGAATCCACCCGGGCCGCCATTGCCACGGTTAACCCTGACCTGGAAGCCGCCGCCCGCACCCTGGGGTCGCCGGAACCCGAGATCCTTTGGCGGATCACCCTACCCCTAGCCCACCGGGGGGTTCTGGCGGGGTTCGCCCTCAGCGTGGCGCGAGGCTTGGGGGAATTTGGCGCTACGCTGATGGTGGCCGGCAATATCCCAGGCCGAACCCAAACCTTGCCCCTAGCCATCTTTGATGCGGTGCAGCGCCAAGACTATGGCCTTGCCAATGCCATGGTCTTGGTGATGACCACCCTGGCCTTTGGTCTACTCTGGTGGGTGCGCCAAATAGAACATCACCAGGACAAGCGCCACCGTTCTGCCCCCCCGGTGTCTGCCCATCCCCAAACGCTTCCCCCCACCGCCAACGATGCCGCCCCCAAAGCTAGGACACCTCTGGGGTAGGGGATTCAGCAGTAAACCCATGGCCTGACATGGCATTAACCGTCGAGATTCAAAAGCAACTCTCCACCTTCACCCTGTCCGTGGCTTTTCGGGCGGAGGCCACCGAAATCCTAGGACTGCTGGGGCCTTCGGGATCAGGGAAGAGCATGACCCTGCACTGCATTGCGGGCATTGAAACCCCAGATCAGGGGCGCATCGTGCTGAATCAGCGAATCCTGTACGACTCAAGCCTGGGGATCAATCTGCCCAGTCGGCAACGTCGGGTGGGCTATTTGTTCCAGAGCTATGCCCTGTTTCCCCACCTCACGGTGGCCCAAAATGTGGCCTATGGTCTGCGAGGGTGGTCTAGGGCCGCTACCGCAGGGCGGGTGGCAGACCAGTTGCAACAGTTCCAGTTGACCGCATTGGCCCATCACTATCCGGGGCAACTGTCCGGGGGGGAGCAGCAGCGGGTGGCCCTCGCCCGTGCCCTGGCTCCAGATCCGGATATCCTGCTGTTAGACGAGCCCTTTTCGGCCCTAGACGCCCACCTCCGCAGCGAACTCGAACGACGCCTCACCACCACCCTGGCCCACTATTCCGGCCTCACCCTGTTCGTGAGCCACCACCTTGAGGAAGCCTACCGAGTGTGTCCCCAATGGTTGGTGCTTGACCAGGGACGCGCCCTAGCCCAGGGGCCACGACAGCAGATCTTTGATCATCCCACCCATGTGGCGGTTGCCCAGATCACGGGGTGCAAGAACCTGTCGCGCATCTCCCCCAAGAACGCCCACACCCTCCATGCCCTCGACTGGAACTGCACCCTAACCACCGCCGATCCGATCCGGGCTCGCCACACCCACATCGGGCTCCGGGCTCACCGCATCCTCCTGGGGGAGATGGGCCATGGGGATGCGGCGAGTGAGATCCCCGCTCCCCCCAATACTCTGCCCGCCTGGGTAGCGTGGCAGAGTGAGACCCCTGACCAAATGACCCTATACCTTAAGCTGGGTGAGCCTGCCACCGATCCCCAGGACTATCACCTCCAGGCACAGATCGATAGGGATCGGTGGCATCAGCGCCAATCGCAGCCCATGCCCTGGTGGGTGCACCTGCCCCCAGACCAGATCTTGCTGTTGCAGGGGCAGGGGTGACTTACCCGTTCGCCCTGAGATGGTCGAAGGGTGAACGGGCTTTCGTGAATGCGTCAAGTCATCTTGAGCAGGGCTGGTTTAGGGGTGCCAGAGGAGCGTGGTGGTGTTGTCGATGGCCTCGGGTTGGCCGTTGACATCGACGGCATTAAAGCGGCTCAGAATGGGCTGCACCGAGGCGGGCAGGTGGGCGAAGTCAAACTGGGGGTCGCCGTTGGCAATGGTGGGCCAAAAGTGGCTGAGGTGCGGAGCCAAGACCTCTGCCTCCGCTGGCGACAGATTGATGGGCGGATCGGCCAGGAACTGGGCCATGAAGGCCCCGGCCCGGTCACACATCCAGGCATAGGACTGACCTTGCAAGTCCTCCCAGGCCTCCACGGCCTCTAGCCGATGGGATTGGATGTCCAGGCGGAGGGAACCGCCCCGGATCCACTCCGCCTCTAGCACCCGGTAGGGGTGGGGATAGCTCACCAGCGACCCCGTCAACACCTCACAGAGGGATCCTTGGCGGGCAATGTTTTGCACATGGAGGTGGCCTGTGAACAGCAGGGGCACCTGGGCCGCCATCAAGGGCTGGATTAACGCCTGCCGATTCTGCACCATGTAGCGCTGTCCGAGGGGGCTTTGGGCCTGTCCCCACAGGTGCTCTAGCACGTTGTGATGGAGCATCACCAAGACGAGATCATCCTGCAAGCGGGGCAATAACGCGGCTAACCAGGTTTGTTGTTCCTCGTCTAGATAGCCGACCCCCCATTGTTCCCCCGCTGCCCCAAAGGCATTGGAGTTGAGGCCAATCAGGTGAACGGCGGGCAGGATTTCCTGGTGATAGTAGAGGCTTGCGCCGTCATAGCCAAAGCCTTGGTAGAGACGGGGAAAATCCCCTAGGCCAATGGTTTGGGCCGTGGCGTCGCGAGCCACAATATCGTGGTTTCCAGGCACGACATAGGTGGGGAAGGGAAGCTGTTTCAAGCGCTGAATCAGCCATTGGTGGTTGGCCCATTCCCCGTTCTGGGTTAAATCTCCGGGCAGGAGTAGAAAGTCTAGGTCTAGAGTTTCCAAATGGGCCAGGATTTGCTCTAAGCCGGGAATACTGACCTCAACCAGGTGAAAGCGATGGGGATGGTTGGGAATCGTTTCCGGCAGGGCGATGTGGGGATCGCTGACGATGGCGAAGCGAAAGCGCTGTCCCATGGGTCTAAGGGGCCTGAACAACGAAACGGTGATATCAGCCTAGCGGCAAAGGGGGATCCCCGGGAACCAAATTGTCACCCTAGCGGGCCTGCTGACGCAAACGCCACCCCGTGTAGCTGAGCAGAGCCGTGGCCCCCAGGGCGTAGGCTAAGCCGCTGGGAATCCCCGCAAAGGCCAAGGCTAAACTCCCGGCCCAGAGGGTTAGGACGTAGATAAAGAGCACCGTCACCCGGTGGGAGAGTCCGGCTTGCAGCAAGCGGTGGTGCAGGTGGCGCTTATCGGCAATGAAGGGCGACTTGCCGGAACGCAGCCGATCTAGGATGACGGCGGACATGTCGAGGATGGGCACCGCCAAGATCAGGTAGGGCAAGAGCACCGCCGCCGTCGTCACGGTTTTCACCAGCCCAATGATGCCCACCCCGGCCAGGGTAAAGCCCATGAAGTAGGCTCCCCCATCCCCCATAAAAATTTTGGCGGGGTTAAAGTTATAGCGGAGAAAACCCAGGGATCCTCCCGCTAGGGCGGCGGCAATGAGGGCGGCGGCGGGCTGTCCCATAAAGAGGCAGACCACCATCATCACCATGGCGGCAATGCCCGAAACGCCAGCCGCCAGCCCATCGAGGCCATCAATCCAGTTGATGGCGTTGGCCATGCCCACCAGCCAAAACAGGGTGACGGGCAAGCTTACCCAATCGGGCAGTTGAATCAGGCCATAGAAGGGAACGGTGAGGAAATCAATGCTGACGCCCACATGCCAAGCGATGGTGGCAACGAGGGCCTGCATGATCAAGCGACTGAGGGGAGACAGGCCAAAGAGATCATCCATCAACCCAATCAGGAAGAAGGACAAGCCGCCGATGGTGACGCCCCAAATTTGAAATTCCTGGGGGGGGGCGAGGTATTGGCCGCTGCCGTCCAAGAACCCACCCATGGCCCAAGCCAAAATGAGGGCGGTGAAGGTGCCCAGAAAAATCGATACCCCCCCCAGGCGCACCATGGGCTGGCTGTGAACCTTGCGCCCCCCGGGTAGATCCACACGTCCACTTTTGAGGCCAATGCGGCGCACAATGGGCGTTGTGAGCAGCACGACGGCCATGGAAATCACAAAGGCGACGACATGATACAGATGAAGCGGCATCTGAACTCCTAGGGGGCGGGAACTAAAACGGCAGGGGCTAGCGTCTGAGCTAGTCTAGGGCAAGGTGGTGATTCCGGCGAGCGATAGCGGGCTGGATTGGTCGGGCTGAACTAGGGGCCATCCGTGAACCTATCCATTGGGCTCGCGCAGCCAACACCCTGTACCCAACCTAGACCCTCAGGTCTGAAGGCAAGTCCATAGGATAGTGCGACTTTGACCCGATCGAGCAAACTCCATGGAGATTATGACAGATCGTGAAGGCACAGCCTTAGCCTTCGTGGATCCTTCTCCATGGAGTTTTGATGACGTGGGTCGCCAAAGACTGGGGCAAGGTCACCCTAGACCAGCGCAGGCACCCGACCCCCGAGGTGGGGATAGAGGGGGAAGCGTTCACAGAGGGACGCGACCCGATCCCGGCACTGGTTTTCCATGGCCGTATCCTCTGGATTTAAGAGGCGGTCGGCAATGATGTCGGCGATGGTGGCGAATTCGTCGCTGCCCAGGCCACGGGTGGTCATGGCAGGAGAACCCAGGCGTAGACCACTGGTGACAAAGGGCGATTCGGGGTCGTAGGGCACCGTGTTTTTGTTGGCGGTGATGTTGACGGTGCTGACCAGTTGGTCGGCCCGCTTGCCGGTCATGCCAATGGATCGCAGATCCACCAGCACCAGGTGGTTGTCGGTGCCGTTGGAGACCACCTTGAAGCCGCGAGTTTGTAGTTGGCTGGCCAACCGCTGGGCGTTTTCAATTACCTGGGCGGAGTAGGTTTTGAACTCAGGCCGCAGGGCTTCCCCAAAGGCGACAGCCTTGGCGGCAATGACATGCTCTAGGGGGCCACCCTGGGAACCGGGGAAAACGGCCTTGTCGAACTTCTTGCCTAGTTCGGCATCGCGGGTCAAAATCAGGCCACCGCGAGGGCCGCGCAGGGTTTTGTGGGTGGTGGTGGTAACGACGTCGCAGTGGGGCACGGGGTTGGGGTGCAGCCCAGCGGCCACCAGCCCCGCAATGTGGGCGATGTCGGCCATCAGGTAGGCCCCCACCTCGTCGGCAATGGCGCGGAAGGCTTCAAAATCAATGGTGCGCGGATAGGCGGAATAGCCGCAGATGATCAGCTTGGGTCGATGCTCGAGGGCTAGGGCGCGGATACTGTCAAAGTCGAGCTGTTCGGTCTCGCGGCTAACGCCGTACTGCACCACCTTGAACCACTTGCCCGACACGTTCACGGGGGAACCATGGGTGAGGTGCCCCCCGTGGGACAGGTCCATACCCATGATGGTGTCGCCCGGATTCAGCAGGGCTAAGAAGACGGCAAAGTTGGCCTGGGCTCCAGAGTGGGGCTGCACGTTGGCGTGGGCGGCTCCGAAGAGTTCCTTAACGCGGTCGATGGCCAGTTGCTCGGCCTGATCCACAAAGGTACAGCCGCCGTAGTAGCGCTTGTTGGGCAAACCCTCTGCATACTTGTTGGTCAGCACCGACCCCTGGGCCGCCATCACCGCCGCCGAGGTAAAGTTTTCGCTGGCAATCAGTTCCAGGTGATCCCGCTGACGTTGCAGTTCTCGCTGCACAATGCTAGCCAGCAAGGGATCGGATTGAACAAGCAAATCAAAGTTAGTTTCAGGCACGAGTTGGGCTCCCCGCAAGCATCGAGATGGACAGGCAATCCTCACCGGACGGTTCCTGGGACGATCCACGACGGGAAGCCTAGGTCACTGAGCATGATGCTTAGGTGTGTGTGCCCTAAGCACGATCCAGGCTACCAGAGGTCTTGTCAAGCCCGATCCGGAACTGAGTGAGTGCAGTTTTCTATTCTATCTGGGCTGGCCCAACTTTGGGACGTGGGCCTAGGGGCGTTCGGCGGCAGGGCCTGCTAGGGAAATCGGAATTTTCGACGTATGTTACAGAATGCAACATATAATCAACACCATTAACCTCCGTGTTCTGGGCCAAGGTCTGGCCTCCAGGCCATAGCCCCTTAACTGCTGTCCCCCTTAACTGCTATCGCAGGGGCCTGTCCTAGCCCTATCCATCGCGAAAGGTTGTGTCGTCGGGGTGGCCTTGGGTCAATTTTGATGGTTTTGCCCAAGTTGGGTGTAGTTATGAGAGGCTAGTTAAGCAGAAACACCTGTGGTTGGTTTGAGATTTACCTTCTCCAGTTTGAGATATTGATGCTGCAACTGACTGATTCTCCCCCACGCCCCTCTCTCTCCTCCGTGGAGGAAGCCTACGAGCGTTGTCGTCAAGTTACGGCGCAATACTCTAAGACCTTCTATATGGGCACCCTGTTGATGGCCCCCGCCAAGCGACGCGCCATTTGGGCCATCTATCTGTGGTGTCGGCGGACGGATGAACTGGTGGATGGCCCCCAGGCCCAGTTCACCAACGAAAAAACCCTCGACCGCTGGGAGGCGCAGCTCGAATCTGTCTTTGGGGGATGTCCGGTAGACGATGAAGATGTGGCCCTGGTAGACACCCTGGAGAAATTCCCCCTCGATATCCAGCCTTTCCGGGACATGATTGCGGGGCAGCGCATGGACTTGCACCGCAATCGCTACGACACCTTTAAGGACTTAGAACTTTACTGCTACCGAGTGGCGGGAACCGTAGGGCTGATGTCCACCACGGTGATGGGGGTCAACCCCGACCTGGGTACGGCCCCTTGGCATCCCCAGCAACCCATTGACCCCACGCCCCAAGCGGTGGCCCTCGGCATTGCCAACCAACTCACCAACATCCTGCGGGACGTGGGGGAAGATGCCCGCCGAGGCCGCATTTATCTCCCCCTAGAGGATCTCGCCCAGTTTCACTACACCGAAGCCGACCTCATGGCTGGCGTGGTAGACGACCGTTGGCGCAGCCTGATGGCCTTTGAAATTGCCCGTGCGCGCCAGTACTACGCTGAGGCCGAGGCGGGGATTCGTCTGCTCAGCCCCGATGCCCGTTGGCCCGTGTGGACTGCCCTAGATCTGTATCGTCAGATCCTCGATGTGATCGAAGGAAATGACTACGATGTGTTCACCCAGCGAGCCTACGTTCCCTCGGGTCGCAAACTGATGACGCTGCCCAGCGCTCTCCTCAAGTCCCAGGTGCTCTAGCGCCAGCCTGCTGGCCTGCCCCTCGGGCTATCCCTGACAGCCGACCCAGGTGCCCTGATCCTCGTAGAGAAAGGGGCTGCCGCTGGTGCATACCACCGCAATGGCGCTCTGGGGGCCAGGGATCGTAATCATCGACACCGTGCCACCGACGGGGCTAGGGCCAGCGGTGAATGCCGGTTCTGTCAGGGCCGACGTTGGGCCAGCGGGATCATTCGGGTTGGGCACCTGACAACCCACCCAATCTATCCCCGTATCGCGATAGCTAAAGGGCACAAAGCCTTCCTGGTCGCAGGTCACTAGGGCCGCTGATTCAGGGCCAGACAGGGTTAACTGCTTCACGGTGCCCCCCGCCGGACTGGCCACTTCGCCCCAGGTAACGCCACCGGAGACCTGTTCCGCAGGATCGGGGGCGGTCATATCCGGCGCTTCGGTGTCGATCACCGGTACCGAGGAATTGCAGGCGGCTATGCCCATGAGACCCGCTGTCGTGAGGATAGCGGCAGACCAAAAACGAGAAACCATCATAGTAACGATCCCCAGAGGAATGATTGGGCCAGGGTTTGGAGTTTTGATGATCATACCGGTCGCCGCTCCATCGCTGCCAAGGGGCGAAGCCGCTGACAAAATATCACGGCAGGTTAAGGATTACCGCGCTCCCCTAAACAAGGGCGCTACCATAATGGAGATTATGAATACCCCTGACACTGACCCTTGAACCTTGAGGGTGATCGGTGGGTTATTCCTGAACAATGGTTATCGTTTCCTTGGTCTGATTGGCCTTTAAACGGCGTTTTAACCTAGGTCAACAATCGTCCCATAGGGCATCCTGGGCGTTGCCGTACAACATTTTTGCAATTTATCATTGTTTCTCCTATGGCTGATTCTTCTCGGCATTCGGTAATTGACGCGGCTTCTATGTCCGAGATTCCCACCAGCGGGCTGATCCCCGCCGTTAGCACCGGCGTATTTGTCTGTGTGCATGGGCATTTCTACCAACCCCCCCGCGAAAATCCCTACCTCGATGCCATTGAGAAACAGCCCAGCGCCGCCCCCTTCCACAACTGGAACGAGCGCATCCACCATGAATGCTATCGCCCCAATGCCTACGCCCGGATTTTGAACGACCGGGGCGAGGTGGTGCGCATCGTCAACACCTTTGAATACATCAGCTTCAACATGGGAGCCACCCTGCTGAGCTGGATGGAGCGCCACGACATCGAAACCTACCAGCGGATTTTGGATGCCGACCGCAACAGTTGCGCCCGCTTGCAGGGTCACGGCAACGCCATTGCCCAGGTTTACAACCACATCATTCTGCCCCTGGCCAATGGGCGAGACAAAGTCACCCAGGTGAAATGGGGAATCGCCGACTTCCGACGCCGATTCCAGCGCGATCCCGAAGGCATTTGGCTGGCGGAAACGGCGGTGGATTACGCCACCCTAGAAGTCCTCGTCCAGGAGGGGATCAAGTTTACGATTCTTGCCCCGTCCCAGGTGCAGCGCTGTCGGCCCTTGGTCAGCCACAACGGCGAGCGAGGGGACTGGCAGGAGGTGGGCGGGGGCCAGATTGATCCCAGCCGTCCCTACCGCTGTTTCCTCAAAAACGAGGACGGTAGCGCTGATCCCAGCCGCTATATTGACGTGTTCTTCTACGATGGCCCGATCTCGCGGGACATGGGCTTTAACGATGTCCTGGCCGCGTCGTCCCACTTTGCCGGACGGATTGGCCAAGCCATCCACGGGGATCACCGCCCCTTCCAGCTCATTTCCGTGGCCACCGATGGCGAAACCTTTGGCCACCACAAGGGCGGTGCCGAAAAAGCCCTAGCCTACGCCGTCACCGAAGAATTTCCCCGCCAGGGCTGGACGGTGACCAACTACGCCCACTACCT
>JAYKHF010000118.1:0-7681 GCA_035285305.1 Leptolyngbya sp. | reverse complement strand
CTGCAACCCTAAAATTTAACCCTGACAAACCACTAGGGGAGTCGAATGATAGGGAGATCAACCACTCAGCAGCGCTTCCACAAATTCGTAGCTGGAGAAGGGGCGTAGGTCTTCAATCCCTTCTCCGGCACCGATGAAGCGAATGGGCAGGCCCAGTTGCTCCACCACCGCCAGGGCCACGCCGCCCTTGGCCGTGCCGTCGAGCTTGGTGAGCACAACGCCGCTGAGGTTGGCCGCTTCGGCAAACACCTCCGCTTGGCGCAGGCCATTTTGGCCCAGGGTGGCATCCAGCACCAGCAGGGCTTCGATCTTGGCCTGGGGGGCATTTTTATCGACGATGCGGCGAATTTTGGCCAATTCATCCATCAAATTTTTCTTGTTTTGCAGACGACCGGCGGTATCCACCAGCAGCAGGTCAATCTGGCGAGAGTTGGCGGCGGCGATGGCGTCGTAGACCACGGCGGCGGGGTCGGTGTTCTTGCCGGGATTGGCGATCACCTCGACCTCACTGCGCGCCCCCCAGGCTTTCACCTGCTCCACGGCGGCGGCTCGGAAGGTATCGGCGGCGGCAATCAAGGTGTTGTAGCCGGATTTTTTGGCGACGTGGGCGAGCTTGCCGATGGTGGTGGTTTTACCAGCCCCGTTCACCCCGGTCATCAGCCAGATGTTCAGGGTTTCCTTTTCCGGCACAAACAGCAGGTTGTGGGAATCGCCCAGGGGGGCATCCAGCATGTCACGCAGGATGGTTTTCAGGTAGGCAATGGCCTGCTCCGGCGGCAACACATCCTCCCGCATCCGATCCTGGAGGGCTTCAATCACCTTATCCGTTGCCGCCACACCCACATCCGCCTGGAGCAGCAACGCCTCAATTTCCATTACCGCATCGTCGTTCAGCGGCCCCTGGCCCACGATCGCCTTCAGTTGGTTCACCAAACTCAGGCGGGTTTTGCTGAGCCCCTGCCGCAGGCGCTTGAGCCAGGTAATTTCCTCGGCGGAGATTTCGTCCGGTCGTCGCCCCTGGGCCGCTAGCACCTCCGCCGACCACAGGAAGGCTTCATCTAAATCAATATCTGGCAGGACGAGATCAGGAGTTGTGACCGCCGCCACGGGTTCCGGTTCTGGCTCCGGCTCCACAATGGCGGTTTCCTGCAACCGTTCCAGCCGCTGCAAGCGTTCTTCCTCCGCCCGCGCCCAGAAGGGAGCGCTGGCCACAGGTTCCGCCTCCGCCACGGGCTCGGCCACAGATTCGGCGACAGCCTCAGTCACCGTTTCAACGACAGGTTCAGCGGCGGACTCAGCCACCGTTTCGGTTACGGGTTCAGCCACGGACTCAGAACCAGACGGTTCCGGTTCCGAGGCGGGTTCTTCAGAGGCGACTTCTGCCAGAACGGCGGCTTCTGCTTCAGAGGCTTCGGCAATGGGTTCCTCCAGGACGGGTTCCGCTGGGATCACATTCTCTGAGGTTGCCTCCTCAAGGACAGCCTCCTCAAGGACGGTCTCCTCGACCGCTAATTCAGGGGCAACTTCAGGCTCAACTTCAGGGGCAACGGCGGGTTCCGTCACGGGTTCCACCACCGCCGTTTCGGCAACGGTCTCTTCAATGAGATCCTCAAGGGATTCAGGGGTGCCCAATTCGGCAGACTCAGCGAGCGCTTCAACCTCAGGTTCCACCGTTACGGGTTCTGGGGCTGGCTCGGTCGCCGCCTCGACGGCTTGAGCTTCGGCCTGTTGTTTTTGAGCCTCTTCCTTTTGAGCCTGTTGTTTTTGAATATTCTGCGCCGCTGCCTTGGCCCAGGCGAGTTTCTCCTCTGGGGTCATCTCCGCGAAGGACTTAGGCGTCTCTGGGGCCTGGGCTGAGGGCGGTTCTGGGGCGGGTTCTGGCGTCACCGACTCGGCAGGTTGCGGTTCGGCCTGCTGGGCCGCCTCGGATTTGTCAAAACCACGCCGAAACCAGTTGAACACCATACCAGAACTACCTTGGGGAGACGCTGCGCTTCTTTGACGCTTCTTTATATTGATACTCTATCGCGGCACCGTCGGTAGGCCTGATGACCGTACCTCAGCCGGAGTCTAATCGGGATGGCTGAGGTTGTTACAATTTCTGCAGCCTAATTGTCACGGCTGAATTGAAGCATTCCAGTTGCCCTAGGCAGGAGAGATAACGACGATGGCCATTAACTGTGCGGTAGATTGCAAAGACGGCTGCATTCTGGGCGATGACTGCCCCAACCTGAAATATACCGAGGAAGCCGCAAAATTCATCGCCGATACGTCCCTCGACAAAATGCTCGAGATGGCGGACGAAGCCGTGCGGCGCAAGATGCTAGAGCGGGCTTCCCAGCCGCCTAAGTGGGTGCTGCCGGAGGATTAGGATTCCATCGAAGCCACGGGCCAGCCGAGGATGGTGGCCAGTTGCTGCCACACCCGCAACGGGTCGAAGGGCTTGGGGATCACCCCCGCCACCCCCAATTGGGCAAAGCGAACTTGGTCACTGGGCAACACGCGGGCGGTGAGCAGGACGATCGGGATATGGGCAGTGGCCGGGTTCGCCTGGAGCCGCTCCACCACGGTGACGCCATCGAGATCCGGCATGGACACATCCAGGATGATGGCATCCCAGGGATGGTGGGGGGCGAGGGCTAACCCCTCCTGCCCCGAAGCCGCTGCGGTGGTCTGCCAAGAGCCAAATTCCTCCAGGGAAAGACTGATGACATCCCGAATGTCGGGTTCGTCGTCAATGATGAGGATCTGTCTAGTCATAGCCCTGTGCAGGTAGGGTGACGAAAAAGGTGCTGCCTTTCTCCAGGGTACTCTCTACCCAGATTTCCCCACCATGCTGGGTCACGATGGTTTTGCAGATCGCCAATCCTAGCCCGGTGCCCCCCCCCTGCCGCGAATCAGAGGCATCCACCTGCCAAAACCGATCAAAAATCAGCGCTTGCTGATCCGCCGGAATGCCACGCCCCTGGTCGGCAACGGAGAAGCAAACGGTCTCCGGATCATGCCAGGTCAAGCGAATCCAGATATGGCTATCGGCGGGGGAAAATTTAATGGCATTGCTGAGTAAGTTCACCAGGGTTTGAACTATTTTGTCGGGGGCCACCCAAACGGTGGCGGGGACTACCTCAGAGTGCAGGGTGATGTGGGCACCGAGGGCCAGGGCCTCCACACTTTCTATGGCTTGCTGAACCAGAAGGGGCGCAGGGTAGTCTTGCTTGGCCAGTTTCACCTGACCAGAGGCCAACCGTTCGAGGTCGAGGATATCGCTGACCATGCGAATCAGTCGGTCGGTATTGGTGAGGGAGACATGCAACATTTGCTGAGCCTTGTCGGGTCGGTCTTGGAGAACCCCCGACTCCAGGATGCCCAGGGCTCCGCGCATGGCCGTGAGCGGGGTGCGCAGCTCGTGGCTGACCATGGCGATGAACTCGTCCTTCAGGCGATCCACGCGGTGACGATCGCTCATATCCCGCACCACCACCAGCACCTCATCCGGGGTCACGGGAACAATGCGAGCCTCTTCCCAGTAGGTTTGGCCATCCACCACAATCTCGTATTCCTGGTGCTGGGAGTTGCCCGTGGTCAGGGCCGCCTCAATGGCGCAGCGACGTTGATCGGCCAGGGCGGGGGGAAGCCCATGATACATGGATTGCTGCTGGGCTAGGGCCTTGTTTCCCAGCCAATGCACCGCATCCATATTGTAGATTTCCCGGGGAATGCCATCCTTCCCCAGGCGAATCAGCAGGTCAGGAATCGCATTGATCAGGGCTTGCTTGGTGGCATTTCCCCGGGCAATAGACGCCGTTTGCTGAGCCACCCGCTGTTCCAGTTGGCGCTCGTAGGTGGCTCGCAGGGTCTCGATTTGGCGGCGCTCGGTGATGTCCTGGAAAGCCGCAATGCAGTAGCGCACCTGGCCTTGATCATCAAAGACGGGAATCGTATGCACCTCTAGGGGAATCCGCCGTCCTTGGACCATCAAGTCTAGATCTTCGGCGTGGGCCGGTTGCCCCCGGAGCCCCCGGGCCACAGGCAAATCCTCCACCGGATAGTATTCCTCGGTATTCGCCCGATAGAGGTGATAGTCCTCCGATAGCTCTGCGAGCTTGCTGGGCAAAATCCCGTCTGGGAGGAGCTGCTGCCCCTTATGGTTGAGAAACAGCATTTGGCCATCAGGGCCATGGACGCTAATGCCCACAGGCACCCCATCGAGGAAAATGGCGAGGGTATCTTCGCGGTGGCGCAGGGTTTGCAAGGAATGCACCAACTGCCGCACCATGTCGTCAAACCGCTGGCGCAGGGCGTCTACTTCCTGAATATGACTGGGCTGGCCGGGGGGTAAAAACGTGGCTTCCTGGGCAAAGGCTTCCGTTGCCCGCTGGAGGGCCAGGATCGGTTTTGCAATGGTTTCAGCCGTCCAAATGCCTAGGCCGATGGATCCCATCAGGGCCATGACACAAAACAGCAGGGTACGCCTCAGGTTGGCGGAGATATCAGCCATAAACGCTTGACTGGGCATGACCGTCACCGTCAGCCAGTGCAGTTCCCCGTCGAGGGGGCTCGCGTGGAGGAAGTAGGCCTGGGAGTTGAACCGAAAGGTGGTGAAGGTCGAATCTTTCAGATGGCTCAACTGGACATGGCTATCCATCAACTGTTGCACCGCCGCCCGGGTGAGGGCATGTTCGCTGTCTGTCCAGGGCAACAGGCGATATTGGGATGGGGCATCGGGGCCGAGATCCCCCACCGGTGGGGCAGACAACACCGTTTCTCCGGTGGAGGTGGCCACCAGATTGCCGTTCGTTCGCAGCAAGATCACTTGACCTTCGCGTTGCCCCATCACCTGCTGCAACACCTGGCTCAATTCCGACAAGAGGACGCCAGCACTGGAGATGCCGCTGAATACTCCCCGCTGGTCATAGACGGGCTGAAACCACACCATGGCCACACAGGGGGAGTCGGCGACACAGTGCAAGGCCGCCATGGGTTGCCAAAACCCCTGGCGAGCTTGAATCTGGCGGTACCAGCTATCGGCGGCTGGGGGCAGGACTAGGGGAGAATCGGGGATGAGATCCAGGCGGGTGGTCTGGCTCCTCTCCCCGGGGTCGCGAGGGAACGGTCTATCCGGTTCCAACAGGCTGCGGTAGCGGGTGATGGGTTCCCCCTGGGGTGGCCGCAATACCTCTAGGGTGTCTCCCGTGGGGGTGGTGACCGCGAGGGTGGTCACCTGCGGAAACGCCTGAATTTGCTTCCGAAAGTGATCCTCCAGGCGATCCAAGCCATCGGCCTGAGGGAGATCCGTCGCGATGATCTGAGCATTCATCTGCGTCAGGGTGTGGGGCAGTTGCAGCGCGGTGGCCAGTTGGGCCGACACCCGATGATCCATCTCCTCCATTAGCTGATAAGCCATCGCTTGCACGGCCCGCTGCCCGCTACGGTAGGACAAATACCCCACCAGCCCCGTGATGGCAAGCACCTGGAGCACAAAGGGAATCATCAACAATCGGCGCAGGGAAACGGCCATAGGTTTTAGCTCAAGGATGCGGGCCTAGATCAAGGCTGCGGGTCGGATAGCCTTCGGTAGGATAACCGTTTCGGATCGGTTGAATCTAGGGCTTGGCGCAAATGCCATCGCTCCACCTGGTTCAGCACCCGCGTCACCAGTTCGGCCCCCACAATTGGCTTGCCAACCAGGTCATCCCCCCCCACCTCAAACACCTGGCTCACGGTTCTTGGATCGAGGGGGTTAGCCAGCATCAGGATGGGCAGACGACCATAGCGGAGATCCTGACGCACCACTTGGCATAGCTCGAAACCACTGAAGACAGGGGTATCCAGGGCCAGCATCAGCAGATCCGGCTGCACCTGCCGCAGTTGTTCCCACAACTGGCATGGATCCTCAAGCCCCGTCACCCGCACCCCCCAAGGGGAAAGTACGGTGTCAATGATTTCCAGGCTGGCCGGATCGTCATCCACCACCAGCACCCGCGACGAGGCGGGCCAGGGGGCGGGGGACAGCCGACATTCGAGGGCATCGATCACCTGATCCGCATCAACCGGGGCCACCAGGTAGGCCTGTCCTTGCAGCCGCGCCACCTGCACCCGCTCCTCCAGGCTTTCCTGGGAGGTAATGACCAGCACCGGCACCTGGGGGTAGTGGCAGCGGATCACCTGGAGGGGGGCCAGCCTGTCCTTCGGGGGGGCAGCGGCATCCAATTCCAGCAGAATCACGCCCACCGGATCGCCGGAGGACACCGTGACCAGATCTTGCCCCTGGGGACAGATCTCCACCCAGTAGCCCCGCTGTTCCAACGGCGACTGGAGGGCTTGGGCCAGATCAGGGGCCAGGTTCACCATCAGCACCCCGGAGGACGGGGCTAGGTTCGGCATCGGCCATCGATGGGAGGCCAGACCGTCAGGGTTCCCTAGGGCCAGCGAAGCGCCCCCAGCGACCAGATCATCCGCGTCCAGGGGGTCAGCGTCCAACCCGTCGGCCTCCGGGGTCGCTGGATCTAGAGTTATCAGCCCCGGGGCCAGGGTTTGCTGGAGACGCTGAAACGCCTCAACCACCTGGGCCATATGATCCCCAGACCAGGGATGGGGCTGCCCCAAGAGGGTTTCCAGAGCGCGAGCCTGGGCCGTCCCCGCCGCATCGCCAAACGTGCCGAGCCCCCCGGCCAAACGATGGGCCTCAGCCTCGGCCTCACGGCGAGCCGTTTCCGTCCACCCCAGGGTTCGTCCTTGGTCAATCCATTGCGCCAAACGGTCGAGACGCTGGGGCAAAGATGCCTGAAACCGCTGGCGAATGAAGGCCAACCCAGCCGTCACTTCAGCTATCTTGCGCGGATCAGGGCTATCTTGATCGAATCCCTGGGGCGGATCCAGGGAAACGGGGGGATCTGGGGGCAGCCTGGATCCATCGGCGGCGAAATCAGCGGAGTCTTCGGGGGGTTTCCCCAGGCGATATCCCACACTATAGACCGTCTCGATCACCGACGCGGCGATGCCGCTGCGTTTCAGGCGGCTCCGCACATCCTTCACCAGATTGGTGACGGCCCCCTCCGAGGGGGAGTCTTCCAAGGCCCACAGGTGATCCAGGATATTACTGCGGCTAAACGTCCGGTGGGGATAGCGCAAAAAGAGTTCCAGTAAGCCATATTCCTTCGGACTCAGGGGCACCACGGTTCCCCGGTAGGTCACTTGGGCCAGGGTTAGGTCAAGCTGCATCGGCCCCCAGGTGAGCGCGGGAATTTCCGTGGCCACCGTGCCTCGGCGCAACAGCGCCCGCACCCTAGCCAAGAAGCCCTTCACCTCAAAGGGTTTGGTCACATAGTCATCGGCTCCGGCATCCAGCCCTGTGATCACATTCTCATGGCCAAGCTTGGCCGTCAGAATCAAAATCGGCGTTGTGATGCCCCGTTGTCGCAAATTTCGGCAGAGGCAGAGGCCGTCTAGCTTGGGCAAATTCAAATCTAGAATAATCAGGTCATAATTCCACGCCAACGCCAAATCTAGGGCCGTGAGCCCATCCATCGCCTGTTCCACCGTGTAGCGCGCAGCGGTTAGTTGTAGAGCCAGTAATTGGCGAGTCTCGGGTTCGTCTTCAACCAGCAGAATTTTCATACAACCCGTAAAAACAGAGGGTAATGCCTCGGATTTTGTGTTTTTAGGGTATCGCTAAATACCT
>JAYKHF010000117.1:0-25376 GCA_035285305.1 Leptolyngbya sp. | reverse complement strand
CTAACTATTTGGATCCCGTGGGCATCAATGGTCAGGTCTTTGCGGTGTTTGTGATCAGCATCGCCGCCGCCGAAGCCGCCGTGGGCTTGGCCATTGTGCTGTCCATCTACCGCAACCGCGACACCGTAGACATGGAGCAGTTTAATCTCCTGAAGTGGTAGACCACAGACTAAAGTAGTAGACCACAGCCCCCAGGGTTCTTAAAGGAGCCTGGGGGCTGTGCGTTAAGCTACCATTGAAAACCCTAGCGGGGGGCTCTCGTGCCTTCCTTATAGGAATCCGTAGATCAAGATGTCTCAGACAGTCGGCCTTGATGGGTGAAATACCCGCTGTCCGGCGCTGGAGACTTTTATAAGAAATTCTTATCAATCTTCCTTGTTACATCGTCTGAGATTTTGGGCACTCTGAAGAGAGACTGACAACCCGAAGGTACAAAACGATGACTGATATTGGCAGACGACTAATCGAAGCATCAGACAGTCAGGGCAGCACTGACGAGAAAAACTGGAAGGGAGCTAAGCAAATTGATCAGCATATGGCAGCATTGATGAGTAAGCCTTCTCCTGAATCAAAAAGGCGCTGGATCTGGGAACTATTACAGAATGCGCGTGATAAAGTCACTCAGGACTTTCCTGAAAAGGATGCCAGAGTAGAAGTTGATATTTCACTTGAGAGAATCATCTTTCGTCATAATTATGGGTTTCTAAGTACAAAGGAAGCATTATCTCTAATCAGGGGTGAGAGCAGTAAGGGTATTCCCTTTAACATCAAATCTAAAGAAGAATATGAAGAATACAAGAGAAGTCAAATAGGGCAATTTGGAACTGGCTTTTTTACAAGTCATTTTTTATCCAAAGTAGTAATATTAGAAAGCTTTTTAAGACTTGAAGAGGAATATAGGAGGTTAAATCTTGAACTAGATAGGAGTGGAAGCGATGAACTTGAACACAAAGAGAACATAGAAAAGTCGGTAGATAAACTTGGAAAACAGATAGAATCAGGAGTCTCAGAATCTGACTCGCAAAAGATTTACACTAAGTTTACTTATGACATTCAAGATAGCTTGTCGGAAGATCGTATAACTCAGGATATTCTTCAAAAAACTATTGAGGATATTAAAAATAGTTTGCCTTACTTCCTGTGCTTTAATAATGGGATTAATTATTTTGAGGTTAGCAATTTAATAGATGACCAAAATCCCTCAGTATTGACATTTCATAAGCGTGAAAAAATTTCAATAAAAGGAATTGGTTCACTTGATTTTGAGATTCTTGAAATTGAATTAGATAGTGACAAGGATAAAATTTGCCACATAATTAAAATAACAAGCGAAAACTTTGACTTTACTTCTCCATGTAAATATCTGAATGATTCAGAGCAAAGAGTTGTTCTTCAGAGAATTCCGACAGATCTGCCTGGAATCTTTGTTGCACTACCTCTGATGGGGACTGCATCATTTAAGTTGACTGGCATCATCAATAGCACCAAATTCAAGCTTCCCCATGAGCGTGATAGTATATTTCTAGGCTCTGAAGTTGCAAAAGAAAACTCGCATAACAAACAAATCTTTGTGGAGATCAAAGATTTAATTCTTGAATATATTGATTTTGCCGTTGACAATAATTGGGAAGGATTGCAGTGGTTAGCCTACAGTAGTGTCCCTTCTGTAGATTGGCTGGACAAAACTTGGTATAAAGACGAAATTCTCAACCCAATACGAGAAAAACTACGTGGTGCAAAGATTGTTATCACGAATAGTACCGATGAAGATAAAAGAAGAATTTCAATTCGTGAAGCACATTTTCCTCAAGCAGGCTCTTCTGAACTTCGTAATGGAATATGGAGTCTTGCCTGTCAGCTAGGAAAAGAAAATCTGCCTAGGCAAGAAGATATTCAAGATTGGGTAGAAGTTCTAGACCTGTGGGCACAAGATCGTTTCTATACTCTGGAAAACCTGTTGACAGAAATTGCTGAGCTTGAAAATGTTGAAGCACTGGGGAATCGACTTATTCAATCAAAAGCCACCCCAGAAAGTCAGGATAAGGAGAAAGTCGCTATTCAATTTCTGAATGATGTTCTAACAGTAGTTAAGGATAATAAGCAAGACCATCTACTCAAGACGATTGCCATTATTCCCAATCAGCTAGGTATCTTTAGAAGACCACAGATCAATCATGGCAGTGGCTCTTATTTTGTTGATGATCTAGGCATTGAAGAGTTTCTCAAAGAAGCATGTGCTATCTTTGTTCCTGGTTTCCGTCAATATCTAAAACATAAACAAATTTCTTACAGGCTAGAATATTTTTATGAAAATCAAGCAATTTCTCTAGTTAAAGAAGAGAACGGCAAAAGGACTTCATCTAAGCCAGTGATGACGATGGACTCTGAACGTCTCATCAGTAGCAACATAAACGAGAAGCTAAAACTACAGGTAAATGATAACGACACGGAGAGTAAAAAGCTAAGAATGGCATTACTTTTAGCAAGTAGCTTTTCTTTTTTAGAAAATAATGACAAGCAGAAATATGCTGACCGAAATAACTTTTTTTGCATAGTTCATAATTTTTATGCCAATGTTTCAGTAGAAGTAACAGACGTTAGCGATTCTTTCTTGCAGAATGTTCCTACTGACTTATGGACGGAATGCGATAAATTTCTACTTAGAAGTATTTGCAAGATCATTGAAGAGCAGGAAAGCCCATCAAAGCTGCTAGCCAAACTCAGAAGTGAAGTTAACAGTTCCTTAGATGAAGATACATTATTTGATCAACTAATTAATTTTTATGAGCAGATAAATAAATCAAACGAGAGGCAGCTTTTTAAAGAACATGCAATTCTTCCCAATCAGGACAGTAGATTTGTAAAATTGATTCAGGATGGTCAAGGTAAAACTACTAATCTTCTAAAAGATGTCACGGAGCAAGACTACCCACGTCTTGTTCATGAAGACCTGAAATGCTTCTTAGACGAACTGACTGGTAATTTCAAAAGTCAGCTTTTGGATCAAAGAGTCATCGTAGAACTAGATCTCAGCCCTAAAAACACCAGCAGTATTGCTTTGGATATCGAAAATGAGTGCGAAGAGATTTTCTCTAGAAATAGGGACGGAGGTTCATCATCTAGCCGACCTAGGGACGAAATCTATACAAAGCTATACTTGTGGATGGTTCAAGAAGCAACGGCCAATAGAATTTTTAGACCACGTTTTTACGACAGCCGTTATCTCCTGAGAACCGATGAGCAAAATGCTCTCGATATCAAAAGAAAAGAAGACTTAGAACAGGAGAACTTGGAACTTAAGAGAAAAATCCAGGAATTGGAAGTTCAAACAAGAGCTTCATCCACTAGAGAACCTGGTATTGAAATGAATGGAGATACTCTAGGAAAATCTCAAGAAGACGAAATTATCCTGCCTCTCAGCAAGCATATATCTGAGCGAAGCGAAGAAGCTCGGAAAAAGTATGAGCAACTAATCCAACAGGCGAAAAATGGAGTGAAAGCCTACTTAGAGTCAAGCAAAGACTATAATTGTAACGGATGGCGGGAATCTAGAAACGGAACAGTAATTTCAGGAATTCTAAAGCGTGACCAGTATTCGGATGAGCAATGGTATGGAATTCAATTAGTCATCAGACCCTCTGACGGCGAAAAAGTCATTATTTTCTATAGTGATGAATATGATGCCTTAGAGAAGTCATCTACAGAACTATGGGTAGTTAATGTCCATAGCACTTCCGACAACCCATATCAATTGACATTAGGCTATCTCTTGAAGACAACTGGTGCCAATCAGATTTCGCTTAAGCGTTTACTCTGATTGCCTAATACAATGCCAAAAAGGGATGATCTCTTGTAGATTATTTCATCCGATATTCGCCCTCAACACATTCCAGATTTTCAGCCGACATTCCGCAGGTTGACAAATAATTTTTGGCATACATCGGTTTCAGGTGTCTAAAAGCTTTGGCAGACGGATATCTCAGGTTTTGGACTCTGTCGCCCAAAGAATTGCAAAGTATTAAGCTGCCACTTGCATCAGCCCATGACTAATTTGCCAGGATCCTTGACCTGAGAGGCTTTCGGTGATTGGATTGGGCAAGATACAGTAAAAAAGAATGGTCAACCTGCGGAATGTCGGATCTACAGGAATGGGGTGATCTTTGGGAAGATTTCTACGACCTCCTAGTTTCTCGGTCACGGGACGCCGAGGAAACGGTAGCCTGGAGCGACCTAGAAGTTGAACTCGATTAAGATGGAATAGTTTTTGGGCCAGGGTGGGCCAACTGCCGTGCAACTCAACCAAGTGATTATTGTGCATAAGGCGGGGAATCGCCTCAGCCAGCAGTGGGCGGAGAAGTGTGCCCACGAGCTAGAAGCCTTAGGCAGTAAGGTGTTACGCGGCCCCAGTGGCCCCAAGGATAATCCCTATCCGGTGTTTTTGGCTTCCGTCAGCCAGCCCATTGACCTGGCCATTGTGTTTGGGGGAGACGGCACGGCCCTCACCGCCGCCCGAAATTTAGCCGCCGAACATATCCCGATTTTGGCGGTCAACATTGGTGGACACCTGGGTTTTTTAACCGAAACCTCCGAGCAAATGGACGACACCGAGGCGGTTTGGCAGCGGCTCTTGGAGGATCGGTTTGCGGTGCAGCGGCGGATGATGCTACAGGCCCAAATCTTTGAGGGCAACCGCACCAACCTGGAGCCCATGAGTGATCGCTTCCTGGCCCTCAATGAAATGGCGGTGAAGCCCGCCTCCTCCGACCGCATGATTACCTCCATTTTGGAAATGGAAATCGACGGCGAAGTGGTGGATCAATACCAGGGCGATGGCCTACTGATTAGCACCCCCACGGGCTCCACGGGCTACACCGTCGCCGCCGGAGGGCCAATTATCCACCCCGGTATGGATGCCCTGGTGGTGACGCCCATCTGTCCCCTCAGCCTGTCCAGCCGCCCGATTGTGTTGCCCCCCGGTTCCGTGGTTAGCGTGTGGCCCTTGGCGGATCCCGACCTCAGCACCAAACTGTGGACGGATGGTGTCCTTGGCACCGCCATTTGGCCCGGTCAGCGGGTGGATGTACGGATGGCCAGCGACATGGCCCAGTTCATCATCCTGCGGCAGGACTATTCCTACTACGGCACCCTACGAAATAAGCTCAACTGGGCGGGAACCCGCATTAGTTTTGCCAATAACCATCGTAATTAATTGGAAAATTCCGGGTGGGGCTGGGGTGCTATGCTGCACAACAGTGCATCGGTTCTAGCGGGGATCAGCCGCTGGGGGCAACGGGGAAAGTTCGGTGAAAGTCCGGCGCTGTCCCGCAACTGTGAAGCTTTTTGCGGATGTCGGATGACGGTAGGCCACGATGAAGGCTCAATCTCATCCGAATCTCGTCCACAACACGCTAAGTCAGAATACCCGCCGATGGCCGCACCGTAATGACATCTGCGAGGTACAGATTACTCATGATGAAAACTCAAAACACGAATCTCAGTATTAAAGGTCTGGTCGCCTTGGGGAGTAGCGGCTTGCTGGCCCTGCTATTGACGGCCCCGGCCCTGGCCCACCACCCCACGGGCAACCAAACCCCCAGCACCTTCGTCGCAGGCTTCCTCTCCGGCCTAGGCCATCCCGTCATTGGCCTAGATCACCTGGCCTTTGTGATTGCCGTTGGCCTCCTCGCCGCCACCCGGGCCAAGGGCGTCATCCTGCCCATCGCCTTTGTGGTCGCTGCCCTGTTCGGCACCGGAATTCACCTCGCTGAGGTATCTCTCCCCTGGGCCGAGGTCTGGATCTCCGCCTCCGTCCTCGCCATTGGCCTGGTGATAACCTTCGGGAGCCAGATCCCTACCCTCGCCCTCGCCCCGCTGGCGGGTTTTGCCGGAATTTTCCACGGCTACGCCTACGGGGAATCCATCATTGGGGCCACCTCCACCCCACTGACGGCCTATTTGCTGGGGTTTACCGCCATCCAACTCGGGATCTCCCTGGGGGCTTTCTGGCTCGGTCGCCGTGGACTGGAGCCTAAACCAGCGACTGAGGGTCAGCCGTCTTCCCACCTCCGCAAGGCAGGTTGGGCCATTGGCGGCATGGGACTGGCGCTGACCTACTCTCAAGTGCTGGGTTAATCTAGTTCATTTTAAGCCTAGTGGCCCGATGCCT
The DNA here is from genome assembly GCA_035285305.1 of Leptolyngbya sp. Lineage (GTDB taxonomy): Bacteria > Cyanobacteriota > Cyanobacteriia > Phormidesmidales > Phormidesmidaceae > Nodosilinea. The sequence continues at coordinate 19,210 of JAYKHF010000117.1, read as the reverse complement.
TGGAAGCCCAGCCCCTTCTCCCCGTGGGAGCTACTAAGTACACATAAGTCCTGTTTGACCTCATCGCCCCCATGTTGGCCCCCTCAATCCCCCAGTTCTGGGGGACTTTGAAGTCCGATCCCCCCCGATTTCGGGGGGCTAGGGGGGCTAAAACCGACAAAAGGAAGCGGTTGGTGAGATGTGTGTACTGAGTAGCCCACGGGGAGAGGGGGAGCTAGACTTTCAAAGTCCCTCTCCCAAATTGGGAGAGGGATTTAGGGTGAGGGCCAAGCCCAGGAAAGTCAACCGAGCGTGCGATCTCCTGATCCTAAAACTCGTCGTTGCTGTAGCCCATCGCGGCTTCATTGTCGCGGCGGGATCCGAGTAAGTCCATGCGATCCACCTTAATCATGGGTCGAGAGCGATTAGCCCCTGTGTTGCGATCTTGCCAATGATCAAACTTGAGGGATCCGGTCACCCCAATTAAGCTGCCCTTCCGGACATAATTGGCCGCCACCTCAGCGGTTTTACCCCACAGTTCAAGGCTAAACCAGTCGGGCTGATCGTCTCGACTGGATCGACGCCGAACGGCCAAGGTCAGACTGCACTTCACACTCCCTGACTCAAAATACTTTACGTCTGGATCGCCCCCAACTCGGCCCACCAGCGTCACGACGTTTACGCTCATTGCACGATTACCAACAGCGGCAACCCGCATTGTAGGCCAAAGTTTCGGTGCTGTCAGGTCTTTGTTCGCCGAACAGGCCGAACGGCTTAGCAGGGTTGCCCAGGAGAGGGATATCTTTTTTCTAGCAGGATGGGCGATGGGGCGATAAAGGCCGTGGGCCTAGGATGACAGGTCAGTAGCCCGCTTTTTCTTCCCGTAATAACTATTCCTTGACTAGACGGCTTGATACGAAACGTAATAGAATCCACAACGGATCTAAGTTGGTTCATTGTTTTATCTAGCTTGGGAACAGGTTGCCTGTGGCTATCTTCGACAGATTTTCTCGCGATATGGGCATTGACCTTGGTACGGCCAATACCCTGGTTTATGTCTCTGGCAAAGGGGTTGTTCTCCAAGAGCCCTCTGTGGTGGCCATTGACCAAGCTGAAAAGAAGCCGCTGGCGGTGGGCGAAGAAGCTAAGCGTATGCTGGGGCGCACCCCCGGTAATGTCGTCGCCCTGCGTCCCCTACGGGATGGCGTCATCGCCGACTTTGACACCGCCGAAATCATGCTCAAGCACTTCATCCGTCAGGTGCATGAGGGCCGAACCCTGGTGTCTCCTCGCATTGTGATTGGGATTCCCAGCGGCGTCACGGGGGTAGAACGACGGGCGGTCATGGATGCCGCTCAGCAGGCCGGAGCGCGGACGGTGTACCTGATTGATGAACCCGTGGCCGCAGCCATTGGGGCGGGTTTACCCGTGGCAGAACCCACCGGGAATATGATCGTAGACATTGGTGGCGGCACTACGGAGGTGGCCGTCCTCAGTTTGCAGGGTACGGTGCTGAGTGAGTCCGTGCGGGTGGCTGGGGATGAACTGAGTGAGGCGATCTCTAGCTACATGAAAAAGGTACACAACCTGGTCGTCGGAGAACGCACCGCCGAGGAAATTAAAATCACCATCGGTTCCGCCTACCCCAGCCCCAACGACAACGAAATCGCCATGGATGTGCGCGGGCTGCACCTGCTGTCGGGCCTACCTCGCACGGTCACGGTGAAGAGCGCCGAAATTCGCGAAAGCATGGCCGAACCGCTATCGGTGATCATCGAAGCCGTGAAGCGTACCCTAGAGCGCACCCCGCCCGAACTGGCGGCGGACATTATTGATCGCGGCATTATGCTAGCGGGGGGGGGTGCCCTGCTGAAGGGGCTCGACACCCTGATCAGCCATGAAACGGGCATTGTCGTTCACGTGGCGGCGGATCCGCTGAGTTGCGTGGTCTTGGGCACCGGGCGCGTGCTGGAAAACTTCAGCCAGATGGGGCGGGTCTTTAGCGGGCGTTCTAGTCTGTAAGTCACCCCATCGTCCTCCTCACCCCGAACCCTATGTTTGCCCTACGCCGCTGGTGGAATCGCCATGCCCTTAAAACGGGAATCGTTGCCCTGGCCATTGCTTCGGCTTGGTTGATGCGATCCACCGAAGGCGCGGCCCTCTACGAAGTCTACAACTGGATGACTCGGCCCTTGCAGCCCGGGCTAGACCAAGATCAGGTCTTTGAGAATAGCTATATTCTCGAGCTTCAGCAGCGGATTGTGGAATTGGAAAGTCAAAATCGCACCTTGCGGGAGATCGAAGACTACGAGGCCACCCTGGACCAACCGGGTATTCGTGCGGCAGTGATTGGTCGTGCGGCGGATCACTGGTGGCAACACCTGATTTTGAACCGGGGTAGCCGCCAAGGTGTGGAGGTCGGCGATATTGTCACCGGGCCGGGGGGCATCGTGGGCCGTGTGGTGGCCGTGTCTCCCAGCACCGCTAAGGTTCTCCTGATCAGCGATCCCACCAGTCGAGTGGGGGCGAAAATCAGCCGTAGTCGGGTGATGGGGGTGGTGCGGGGCCAGTCCAATAACCGGGTCGTCATGGAATTTTTTGAGAAAAACCCCGACGTTAAAGCGGGGGACGTGGTAGTCACCTCCTCCTATAGCCGCCTGTTTCCTAGGGATATGCCCCTGGGCCGGGTCGAGTCCATTGACCTAACGAAAAGTCCTGCCCCGGAGGCCACCATTCAGCTTTCCGCCCCCATTACCATCCTAGAATGGGCCGTGATTCAGCCCTTCGATCCGATGGAATCGGTTGATGAGCCCACCCTGCCCAACCTAGAGGAGAACAGCGAGGGGAGCCCATGACGCCCTTAGTGCACCGTAGGAAGCGCCCCTTCTATCAGCAAGCCTGGTTTTTGAATGCGCTAGTCACCGTCGGGTCGGTGCTGCTGTGTCTGATGTTGCTACCGGGTCGTATTCCAGGCATTGAATTACTCGGTGTTGCCCCCCACTGGTTGTTAATTTGGGTGGTCGCTTGGAGTGTAAAACGCACCGCTTGGCAAGGAGCCTTGGCCGGACTAGTGCTAGGACTCCTGCAAGACGCCATGACCGCCCCCCATCCCACCCACACCCTCAGCTTGATTGTGGTGGGGGTGTTGACCGCTCGCCTACAAAAGCAGCGCTATCTTCAAGAAGACATCGTCTCCATTGCCCTGATCGTTTTTGCGATGGCGGTGATCGCCGAAACGGTGCTGGCCTTACAGATCAGCTTCGATCAACTCCTGTCTGACGGGTCACTCTATCCATCCCTGCCGAAAATCTGGCTGTACCACCAGCGCGTCGCCCTCAGTTCTGCCATCCTCAGCAGTCTATGGGCACCGGCCTTGTACTACCCCCTCAACCGTTGGTGGGATCGCTACGCTGGCGGCTATGCCCAGGATTCCTAAACACCAGGCCGTGCCAGCCCCAAGCCCTCGTTACCGCCGCCCTAGCATCACCTGCTGCTGAAGGCGCTGGGCCGCTGTCCAGAGGTTGGGGAGGAGGTAGGTGGGCTGAAAGCTTTGCAGATAGCTCTGACTCCGAATACCACAGGTGACGGCCACAGTCTCTATCCCGAGGGCTTGCCCAGCCATGATGTCCGCTTCGGTATCCCCAATCATCCAGGCGTGGGTGAGGTCATAGCCCCGGCTCTTTTGGGTGGCCATGGCGGCCTGGAGGCGTTCAATTTTGTGGTGGGTCTGATTTTGGTACGCGGCTTGATCGGTGGGCATTCCATAAAGATCGCTAATGGCCTGTTCAAGACCGTGGCGGGCTAAAAAGGAAACCACCTGTTCCGGCGGACGCAGGGTGACGATCACGACCCGCACGCCACCCTGTTGAAGCATCGACAGTCCGGCCTGGGCCTTCCCCTGGAGTTGATCGTGGATCAGGAGACTGGGATGGTTGACCAGGTGACTGACTTGCTCAAGGAAGGCATCAATTTGGGGGCCTTCTAGGCCAGACCAATGGGCAATTTGGCGGTCGGGCACCCGATTTTGCTTAAACGTCCAAAACTGAGCCTTCGACAAATAGCGAATGGGTATCTCGCCCCCCGTGGCAACGGCTAGGGCCTGTAACCGCTCTAACCCCCGTCGATAGGTTCTGTAGTACCGTTCGGACACATCGACAATGGGGCCGTCAAAATCACAAAAAAGGGTGGACTGAGTCATTGTGGCTATGCCCCCGGAGTAGCGTAGATCGGGGATGGGTATCGCATCCCCTGACCCCGTTTTCTTAATAATCTCTTTACAAAGCTCAAATTTTATTTACTCTAGCAGCCCCCTCTCAAAATGACCACTCGGTTTATGCCGATGGCAAGCGGAGCAACCTGTGCTGGGCCGTCCCGTCATCATAGGGTGCGCGTTTCGAGGGGCAAAAAGACCGTGAGCACCTCTCCGGCCTGGGGGCGCTGGCGGACGATGAGCTTGCCACCGAGGGACTGGAACAGGTTTTTGGTGGCCTGGAGATTGAGGCTGAGTCCTCCGGTTTCAGGCTGGAAAATGAGCAGTTGCCCCAGGGCCTTGAAGGGCGAGGAAAAGAGTGCATCGGCGTTGGGGCCAGATCCGGCAGTTCCCGGATCGGTGGCATCGGGAATCTGCGATTGAAACTGAAGCTTGAGCTGATGTCCGGCCAGGGTCACCGCCAAATTGATGTGGCTATAGGGCGGCAAGCTGTGGGTAAAGCGATCAATCAGGCCACTCAGCACCTGATTCAGCATGGTCGGGTCGCTGTGGACGAGGGGGAGTTGGGGCGGCAGGGTCACGGTGAGAGTATGGTTGCGACGGCTAGCCTGTTGCTGCCACAGGGGAATTGCCTCCTGAAAGAGGTGATCGAGCGGGAAGGCGGAAAGGGGGGATTTGGGCTGCTGCTGGACTTCGGTTTCCAGTTCCACCGCCCGAAAAATCAGGTTGAAGCGGTCGATCTGCTGGGTACATTCCCGGTCGATGGATCGCAGCCGCTTGGCCACCTCCTCGGTGACATCCTTCCGCTTCAGCAGGGATCGAGTCAGGGTGCGGATAGTGGTGAGGGGTGTTCGGATTTCGTGGGCCATGGCCTTCAGCAACTCGGTGTCGCTGCCGGATTCTGGGGCAAAGGGAACCTCGGTGCCAGCAGGGAGGCCCCCATCCATCGCGATGTCGGCCCCAACACTGAGTCTGGGCGCAGGGGCGAGCCCCAACCGGGTGACGGGCGGTGGGCTAGGCCGGTGGGCCATGGCTTCGAGGGTGGCCACCGGGGTGGTGGGCGGGGCCTGGTCGCGCAATCGTTGTAGCAACAGATGGCTGTACTGGGTGACGAGGCGATAATCCGGGGTTGAGGGGGGAAACTCAGCCACCAGGGCATCGAGGGTGGGCAACAGGGCAGGGCGCACCTGGGCCACCCGTCGCCGCAACTGTTGCCAGGTCTGGTGGGCAAAGGCTGGGTCGAAGGAAAACCGAAAGCTAGGTCGGCTGTCAGAGCCCTCCCCTAGGCTCAACACGAGGCTGAAATCAGCGGTGAGCAGGAGGCAAAACCGCTCCTGGGACAAGGGATCCTCCGGAGCCAGGGGAATCATGGGCAGATCCCCAGCGGTTCCCTGTACCGGGCGGCGCTGACCACCGGGCAGTTGGGGCCGAGCCACCGCCAAAATTCGCTCTAGGGGCTCAGGCACCAGCAGCCAGTGATGCAGCGCTTGCCCCCCCAGGTGATCGGGCAGCACCGGAAAGGGGCCAGCGATCACCAGACCAAGGGAGGCGGGCTCAACCGGGCGAGCCAAATACTCTGGCCGGGTGATCAAGAGCTGGGCTAGGGAGGCAATCCCCCCTAACCATTCCTGTTCAGCCCGCCGTCGAGCCTGGGCCTGGGCTTCGAGGGACTGACCCGCCGCCCCGGGCCAAAGGTCTCCGTCACGGAGATGATCGGATCCTGGAAGTGAGGGATCCGCCCATTGGTTGAACAGTTGACTGAGGGAAAGCGGAGGATGTGCCAAGGGAGTTACCTAGCGCGCAAGGGGTCATGCTGGGCTGGGCCATGCCGGGGGTCTACTGCGAGGGTACGGCTTTCCTGACCCCTTTGACTATGGGTAGAACCGAACGTTTACCCAAGGGATCGGGCTCCTACCCAACGCCCCTTCATCCCCAACCCGAATGCCACCCTCCCACCGCCGACACCGCAGACCCAGAGGCTACCTTCACGGCCATGTGGGCACGGGTGGATCCCTGAGGTGGGCCACCCTGCACGGCGGGAGAATCGGGGCTAGGTGAGTAGGATTCGAGCCGAATCCTAGCGGAGAGAACCGTGATTGAGCGCAGGCCGCTAATATGCAACAAATTCTGATCAAAACTGGCAATATTGCGGCTGGATAGGGGCGCAGACCCTACAATAAACACGGTTTTAGGATCTTCTAGCCAGATCGTTTCCCGTGGGTCATGGCGACGACCAGGGTCTGACGAGGGATGAGCCCCGTGGGGCTCATCCCTCGTCAGGCGATCGCGGGCGGCGGCAGGGGTCAGTGCCATGGGCGGGCTCAAAACGCGTGTCGTTACCGTCTAGGAAGCGCAAGAAACCATGTTCAATATCACATTCCAACCATCACATTCTAAAGGGTGACCTATGAACCGATTTGCAATGATGGGCGCGGCCGCTTGTACCGCCGCCACCCTGGGGCTGTTAGGAACGATGGATCGGGGGATAGCCACCACCCCATCCACCCTGTCGCCAGCGACAAGCCCCACCAGCCACCTGCTAGCGCAAATCTTTGGCAATGTTCCGGTGAATGAGGCCAACTTTCTGGTGGTAGCGGCTCCCGGCAGTGTGGCCCAACCTTACCGTCTGATGATTGTGGAGCAACTCTCCAATAATCGAGCCTGCTGGCAAATTCCCAATGCCAACGTCCGTCCCACCGAGATTAACGCCCTATGGAACACCTTTGACTTTACGGGAGTATGCCGACTCCAACGGGACAGCAACGGCTATGCCGTGCGGACAGGGGGGCAGGATGTGAATGGTGCCCGGTTTGAGGTGAACAACCGAAACGGGGATTTGCTGCTGCAATTTGCCCCCAGCACCACCTCCCGCGATCGGATTACCATTGGCCGCACGGGGGGCATTAGCTCCACCGGATTCACGAAAATTCACTTGGATCCGGGTTGGTCGCTCACCAAGCGCACCTTCGAGGGGCAAATTGTCAGTTCCCACCTGGTGTACTTCACCAACGACCTGACCCTAGCCCAACTGCTCCAGGGGAGCACCACGGGCGGCGGCGAACCAACAACGCCTCCGGTGGTCACTCCACCAACCCCCACCTCGCCCTTCAGCGACATTCGCAACAACCTCTATGAGAATGAGATTGTGCGGGCGGCGGAACTGGGCACCATCTCTGGCTTCCCCGATGGCCGGTTCCAACCCACCAGCCCCCTCACCCGGGAACAGGCCGTTTCGGTGATGATGGAAATCGCCGAGCGCATTCTGCCCACCAGCACGATATCGAACCTGCCTACAGCGGTGTTTAGCGCCCCCTTCCCCGATGTCCAGGCAAACCGTTGGAGCGCGGTGAAAATTGCCCAAGCCCGACAATTGGGGATCGTCGCGGGGGATGCTGGATCCGGACGATTCCGCCCCACGGATAATGTTTCCCGAGCTGAATTGATGGCCATGACTTACAAATTGGCCCTAATTCGAGTGGACGTAGGTTCAGGGGACATGGCAGGTAGCCCACCCGTACCCGAAATTGACCCGGCGACGGGTGCCCTACGGCCCAACATTCCCAACCCACCGGTGTTCTCTGACATCAGCGGGCACTGGGGCGAGCGGGTGATTCGCGAAATGGCGGGGGTTTGCGGTGTGGCCACCCCCCTCAATGAAACGGGAACCAGTTTCGCACCCAATGCCAGCGCCCTGCGGGATTACACCGCCGCCGTATCTGTTCGGGGCATTGATTGTCCGGCAGCGCGGCCTTCTCTCTAGGTTGAAGTTGGCGGTTAACCGCCATCCGGTGAGCCTGTCCCCAACGTAAAGGGGCGTCACACCAAGACAATCATCCCCAGGGGGCGAAAGCCCCCTTTTTTGTGGATTTTTTGTGGACTGTTGATCCAGACTCAGTAGATCACAAAGATGTCTCTTCGTATGGGCTTGGCCCTCAACCCCAGCCCCTCTACCAGGGGGGGAGGGGGGCTAGAAAAAGCCTCAAAGTCCCTCTCCCACATTGGGAGAGGGATTTAGGGAGAGGGCCAAATCAGGGCAATAGAGCAAGTTTGTGATCTACTGAGCCTAGGGTATGGAAAGGATCGACCGAGGTTTCTCCGATTGGCAGATGCTTCGGTAGCCAAATCTGCGATCATGGTTAGGATTCGTCCTTCATCTTGAAATCTGCGGCTGTGACAGACCCTAAAAGCTATAAAGAGACCGTTCTGCTGCCCCAAACCCGCTTTGACATGCGGGCCAACGCCACCCAGCGCGAGCCTGAAATTCAAGCCTTTTGGGCCGAGAACCAAATCTACGAAACCCTGTCTACCCATAACCCTGGGGAGGTGTTTGTGCTGCATGATGGGCCGCCCTACGCCAACGGCGACCTGCACATTGGCCATGCCCTCAACAAAATTTTGAAGGACACCATTAATAAGTACCAACTGCTGAAGGGCCGCAAGGTGCGCTACGTACCCGGTTGGGATTGCCACGGCCTGCCCATCGAGCTAAAGGTGCTGCAAGCGATGGACGACGAGGCTCGGGCCAAGCTGACGCCGATTAAACTGCGTTATAAGGCGCGGGATTTTGCCCTCAAAACCATCGAACGGCAGCGGGAGGGCTTTAAGCGCTACGGCGTCTGGGGCAACTGGGATGACCCCTACAAGACCCTCACCCCGGAATACGAAGCGGCCCAAATCGAAGTGTTTGGCCAAATGTACCTGAAGGGCTATATCTACCGAGGGCTGAAGTCTGTCCACTGGAGCCCCAGTTCCCAAACGGCCCTGGCGGAAGCCGAACTGGAGTATCCCGAAGGCCACACCTCCCCCAGTATCTACGCCGCGTTTCCGATGGTGACGGCGGCCCCCGAAGCGACAGCCGCCCTGGCCCCCTACCTGGGCAAGCTGGGCGTCGCGATCTGGACGACCACTCCCTGGACGATTCCCGCCAACCTGGGCGTGGCGGTGAATGCCGACCTCACCTATGCCGTGGTGGAGGTGGCCTCTGGGCAACCGTTCCCATACCTGATCATTGCCAAAGACCTGGTGGATCGCATGACCCAGGTCTTGGGGTCTGAACTGACTGTCCAGGCAGAAATCCAGGGTGCCGCCCTAGAGCATTCCACCTACCGCCATCCCCTATTTGACCGCGAAAGCCAAATCCTAATCGGCGGCGACTATGTGACCACGGAATCCGGTACCGGACTCGTCCACACCGCCCCCGGCCACGGCGACGAAGACTTCCGGGTCGGTCAGCGCTACGGGCTACCCGTGCTCTGCCCCGTGGACGAAAAGGGCGACATGACCGAGGAGGCTGGCCCCTTTGCCGGGTTGAACGTGCTGAAGAATGCCAACCCAGCGGTGATTAAAGCCCTGGAGGAGGCGGGGTCTCTGCTGAAGCACGAACCCTACGTCCACAAATACCCCTACGACTGGCGCACCAAAAAGCCCACCATCTACCGCGCCACCGAGCAGTGGTTTGCCTCGGTTGAAGGCTTCCGGGATCAAGCCCTGAAGGCGATCCAAGAGGTGCAGTGGATTCCCGCCACCGGGGAAAACCGGATCACCGCCATGGTGGCCGATCGCTCCGACTGGTGTATTTCCCGCCAGCGCACCTGGGGCGTGCCGATTCCGGTGTTCTACGACGAGGAAACCGGGGAACCGCTGATCAACGCCGACACCCTGGCCCATATCAAAGCCCTCTTTGCCGAAAAAGGCTCCGACGCCTGGTGGGAGCTATCCGAGGCCGACCTGCTGCCGGAACCCTACCGCAGCAACGGGCGCACCTACCGCAAGGGCACCGACACCATGGATGTGTGGTTCGATTCTGGATCTTCTTGGGCGGCGGTGGCCCAACAGCGGGACGAACTGAAATATCCCGTGGAAATGTACCTAGAAGGCTCCGACCAACACCGGGGCTGGTTCCAAAGCAGCCTGCTGACCAGCGTGGCGGTGAACGGCCATGCCCCCTACAAAACGGTGCTGACCCACGGCTTCACCCTGGATGAACAGGGCCGCAAGATGAGTAAGTCCATCGGCAATGTGGTCGATCCCTACGTGGTGATCAACGGAGGCAAAAACCAAAAGCAGGAACCGCCCTACGGAGCCGATGTGCTGCGGCTGTGGGTGTCCTCGGTGGACTATTCCTCCGACGTGCCCCTGGGGGGCAACATCCTCAAACAAATGGCGGACGTGTACCGCAAAATCCGCAACACGGCGCGATTCCTGCTGGGCAACCTGCATGATTTTGATCCCGCCCAGGATGCCGTCCCCTACGACCAACTGCCAGACCTGGATCGCTACATGCTGCACCGCATGACCGAGGTGTTTGCGGATATCACCGACGCCTTCGAGACCTTCCAGTTTTTCCGCTTCTTCCAAGCCGTGCAGAACTTCTGCGTGGTGGATCTGTCCAACTTCTACCTGGACATTGCCAAGGATCGGCTATACATCAGTGCGGCCAATTCCCAGCGGCGGCGCAGTTGCCAAACCGTCCTCGCCGCAGCCATCGAAGCCCTAGCCAAGGCCATTGCCCCGGTACTCTCCCACATGGCGGAGGACATTTGGCAAAACCTGCCCTACCCCACCGCGCACAAATCCGTGTTCCAATCCGGCTGGGTGACGCTCGATCCCCAATGGTCGCGGCCCGAACTCCTGGATCGCTGGATCCAACTGCGCACCATTCGCCAGGAGGTGAACAAAGTCCTAGAGCAGGCCCGCGCCGCCAAGGATATTGGGTCTTCCTTGGAAGCGAAAGTGCTGTTGTACGTCGCGGATGCCGACCTGCGGCAAACCCTGGTGGCCATGAATCCTGACAACGCCATGGATGCTGGGAATAACCATGTCGATGAACTGCGCTACCTGTTCCTGGTGTCCCAGGTGGAGATCCTGGATGCCGCCGAGCCCCTGGCGGGGCTGAAGTACCGCAGTGAATCCGACGCCCTGGGCCTTGGCGTGGTGGATGCCCTGGGCCACAAGTGCGATCGCTGCTGGAACTACTCTACCCATGTTGGGGAATCCGCCGAAGACCCAGCCCTTTGCGATCGCTGCGTGGCGGCCCTAGCGGGGGGGTTCTAGACCCCAGAGCCCTCGCCGTCAGCCCCCGATCTCTGATGGGGAGGGGGCTGACAATCCCTCGGTGCCGTTCTTTGGGGCATGGGCGGGGGCAGGCTGACGGTGGGATCCGATCCGTCACGGATGGAGAACGAAGGTGAGAGGCATTCACCCAAGCCCCCGGATGGTGGGAACTTTCCTTAAGCTGAGCCCGTTAGAGAAAGGCTGCCCCCTAAAATGGGAAGTTAGATAAGTGACTTAAGATAAGTGACTTAGGGGCAAGCACTAGGGGGATCCGTTGGGGGAAATGCTGCATTTGGCTGAGCTACGCTGAGAGACATGGTTGAGGGATTACAATCCATCGCATTGAGGATTATGGAGCAATGGATAAGCCCATGACCTTGAAAAACATGGGCCAAGATATCCGCTTTGGCCTGGTCTACGCGCTGCTGTTGGCCCTCAGCTTAAGCTTGCTCCACGCCACCAGCCAAACCGCTGTGATCTGGCCTGTGGGCGGCTTCCTACTGGGCTACTTGGTGATTACCTCCCCGCATCGGTGGGTGCGGTGTTTGGTCATTGCCAGTGCTATCACCCTGCCCTTTGAGATCCTGGGGTTGGGCCGTCCGATCCCCCTAGTGCTGACCTTTTTAGTCGCCAATATTTTAGAAGCCGTGCTCGGGGCGGTGGGGATGCGACGCTACTGTGGCGGTGCCCAGGGGTTTCAGACCGTGGGGCAAGTGGTGTCTTTTTTTATTGGGGTGGCGGTGTTGCCCTGGCTCACGGCCATTCCCGCCGCCATGGCGATGGCCTGGATCTATCCCGACATAACCTGGCTGACGGTGTACCAAGCCTGGGCGAGTTCGGTCAGCCTAGGGTTTGTTGTGATGCCCCCTGGGGTGGTGGCCTACCACAAAGATGGCGGACGGATCCTGGGCCGTAGGTCGCTCCGCTACGCAGAACTGGGGCTGCTGTTGGCCTTGGCCGTGGGCCTAGCCTGGGTGCAGTTTAAGGGTGGAGAAGCTGGGCTGGGCACCGCTGAAACCCACCCTGCCCTGTTGATCAGCCATCCCTACACCATCATGCCCCTGCTGATGTGGGCGGGGGTTCGGTTTAACCTGCTGGGGGTGAGTGGGGTGGGGTTGGTCTGGGTGGCCAGTGCCATCCTCCGCCTAACCCTAGCTGCGCCCTGGCCAGCGGTGGAACTTCAGGGCAATATTCTGCCCTTTCAAGGGCTGGTGGTGGCGGTGGTGCTGCCCGCCCTCTGCTTTACCGTTGTCTATTGGCAAAGCCAGGGGGCCTTGCGGCAGCGCCTTCAGGCCGATGCCATGGCCGCCCAAAGCCAACGACTGGCCCAGGCAGCGGAAACCCGCTTCCGCAATATGTTTGAGAACCTGGAAATGGCGCTGCTGCTGGAGGATGTCTCCGGCATTTACCAGAACCTCGAAGACCTGCGCCGCCAGGGCGTGACCCATCTGGGGGATTATCTCGCCCAGCACCCCGAGCATGTTACGGATTGGCTCAGCCAGGTGCAGGTGTTGGAAATGAACCACGCCGCCCTGCGGTTATTCCAGGTGGAAACCCGGGAAGCCTATCTGGCCACCTTTGCCAGCCGGTTTTCGCCCCAGGCGCTGGCCGTGTTTGTGGACAGTATTAACGCCATGTGGGAACGGCGCTCTGTCTTTACCTCGGAGGTGATGTACAAAACGGCCACCGGGGATGATCTTTTTGCCGTCATTAGCTTCCCCATTCCCAGCACTGTGGAGGAGGCCTCCCGTGTTCCCGTAAGTTTGCTCGACCTGACCAAACGCCACCAGGCCGAGGCCCAACTGGCGCTTCAGGTGGGGCGGGCGGAGGCGCTGCTGGATCTCCCCATCGCCGCCGAAACCCTGGACGAGGCCGACTTTATGCAGCATGGCCAGGAACTGGCGGAGGATTTAACCCAAAGCCAAATCGCCTTTATTCACTTCATTAACGCCGATCAAGAAACCATTGAACTGGTGACATGGTCACGGCGCACCCTGGATCACTACTGCAAGGCTGCCTACGACCGCCACTACCCCGTGACCCAGGCGGGTATTTGGGCCGACGCCCTGCGCCAAAAAAAGCCCGTGGTGTTTAACGACTATGCCACCTACACCCACAAGCGGGGCCTCCCCGAGGGCCACGCCCGTCTGGATCGGCTGATGACGGTGCCTGTGATTGAAAATAGCCGGGTGGTGATGCTGGCCGGGGTGGGTAACAAGGCCAGCGACTATACCGACACCGATGTGGAAACGGTGCAGCTCATCGCTAACGAGATTTGGCGCTTGGTGCAGCGGCGACGAGCCTTGGGCCAACTGGCCAAGAGCGAACAGCAGTTGCGGGCAGCCCAGCGAGTCGGCAACATTGGCAGTTGGGAAATGGACACGGCCACCCAGAATTTGCTCCTGTCGGATCAGGCCCTCCGAATTTTTGAACTGCCGCTGGCGGAGGTTGACCATAGCTACCAGGAGTTTCTCGCCTGGGTGCATCCTGAGGATCGGGACAAGCTGAATCAGGCCTTCCAACGATCCCTTGCGGAGCGCCAAAACCACAGCTACTCCTACCGCATTCTCACCCCCCAGGGCCAAGTCAAGCACATCTATGCCAGGGGCGAAACCGAATACAGCGAAGACGGCCAGCCCCTGAGCGCCTTTGGCACCGTCCAGGATGTCACGGATCAGGTGTTGGCCTCGGCGCGGCTTCAGCAGGCGGCGGCGGTGTTTGAGAGCACCCTAGAGGGGGTGATGATCACGGATCTGCGGGGCTGTATTTTAGATGTGAACCAATCCTTTGAGACTATTACGGGCTACCGCAGCACCGAGGCTGTGGGCCAAACCCCCCGGATTCTGAAGTCGGGCTGTCACGATGCCATCTTTTACCAAACCCTGTGGCAAACCCTCGTCACCCAAGGGTCTTGGCGCGGAGAAATTTTGAACCGGCGGAAGGACGGCACCCTCTACCCCAGTTTGCTCACCATCACCACCGTCCACGATGACCAACACCAACCGACGGGCTATGTTGGGGTGTTTTCCGACATCACCGCCACCAAGGAAAGCCAAGAACGCCTCGACTACTTGGCCCACCACAATTCCCTGACCGGGCTACCCAATCGGCTGCTATTCAATGATCGGCTACACCATGCCATCAACCTCGCTACCCGTCAAAATACCCAGTTGGCGCTCCTGTTTATCGATGTTGATCGGTTTAAGCACATCAACGACACCATGGGCCACAGTGCCGGGGATGACCTGCTGCGGCATCTAGCCCAGCGCTTTCAGGAGGCGGTGCGCACCAACGATACCGTGGCCCACCTCAGTGGCGATGAATTTGTCGTGCTGCTGGAGGATGTTGGCCCTGCCCCCAACGTCACCCTGGTGGTTCAAAAGCTGTTTGATGTGCTCAAGCCCCCCATCGAACTCCAGGGCCAGGAAATCTATGTCACGGCCAGCATGGGCATTAGCCTGTTTCCCGCCGATGCCCAGGAACCGGCCATTCTGCTCCGCAACGCCGATACGGCCATGTACCAAGCCAAGGAGGAGGGACGCAACACCTACCGCTTCTACACCGAAGCGATGATGGCCATTACCTTCGAGCAAATGCTCCTGGAAAATGCCCTGCGGGGGGCGTTGGATCGCCAGGAGTTTCACCTGGTCTATCAACCCCAGGTCGATCTGGCCTCTCGGCAGTTGGTGGGCATGGAAGTCTTGCTGCGCTGGGAACACCCCGAACTGGGGCGGGTCTCGCCGGTGCAGTTTATTCCCCTGGCCGAGCAAACCGGCTTGATCCGCGATATTGGGCTTTGGGTGCTGCATTCGGCCTGTCGCCAGGGGCGCAAATGGCTGGATCAGGGGTACACCTTTGGGCGCATCGCCGTCAACATTGCAGGGCCACAAATCCGCCAAAATGGCCTGCTTGCGGTGGTGCAGTCGGCCCTGGAGGAGAGCGGTCTGCCCGCCACCTGCCTAGAACTAGAGGTGACCGAGGGGTTCATCATGGAACGGGCCAAGGATAGCGTGGGGCAGTTGCAGGCGCTCCGCGATCTGGGGATTCAAATCTCCATTGATGACTTTGGCACGGGCTATTCATCCCTGAGCTATCTCAAGCAACTCCCGGTGGAGAAGCTCAAAATTGACCGATCTTTTATCCGAGATATTCCCCAGGATGCCAACGACATGGCCATCGCAGAGGCGGTGATTGCCCTCGGCCAAGCCCTCAACCTGCGGGTGATTGCCGAAGGCGTGGAGACCGAGGAACAGGCTACCTTCCTGATTCATAAGGGCTGTCACGAAGCCCAGGGCTATCTCTATAGCCGACCGTTGCCGTCCCAGGCCATGGATGCCATCCTCGCCCGCCAAAGCATCTAGGCAAGGGCGGGCCAGGGCCGCGATGGCCTGGGATGGGAGCGCTAGGGGCGAACTTACCCCCGGCTAGCGGCGAGGGCGGCGCAGATCACCTCCTGAGTGACATCCCCGGTGACGATGGCCTTACCCAGCCCCTGGGGCAAGACAAAACGCACTTGGCCATCCTCCACCTTTTTGTCGCCCTGGAGCAGGTGCAGAATGGCCTCATCCTGGAGGGCGGCGGGCAGGGTGGTGGGTAGCCCCGTTTTGGCAATCAGTTCGTACTGGCGATCCGCCGATTCTTTGCTCCAGTAGCCCAGTAGGGTGGCCATGTGTCCGGCGACCACCATGCCAATGGCCACCGCTTCTCCATGGTTTACCCCTCGGTAGTGGGTGAGGCTTTCCACCGCATGGCCGATGGTGTGGCCATAGTTGAGGATGGCTCGCAGTCCGGCTTCTTTCTCATCCTGGGAAACCACCTCGGCCTTGGCTTGGCAGGATCGGGTGAGGATTTGGTGGCGTAGGTCATCGCTGAGGTAGCGGAACTGATCGAGCCGTTCGGCGGATTCCAGGGCCGAGAATAACTCGGCATCCCAGATCACGCCGTACTTAATCACCTCCGCCATCCCGGCCCGAAATTCCCGAGGGGGAAGGGTTCTCAGCACGAGGGGATCAATCACCACCAGGCGGGGCTGGTGGAAGGCTCCAATCAGGTTTTTGCCCTGGGGATGATTCACCCCGGTTTTACCACCGATGGAGGCATCGACCATGGCCAGCAGGGAGGTGGGAATTTGCACAAACCGAATGCCCCGTAGCCAGGTGGCCGCTGCAAATCCGGTCATATCCCCAATGACGCCGCCCCCCAGGGCCACCATGGCCGACTGTCGCTCTAGCCGGAAGTCTAGGGCGGCATCGTAGAGGGTGTGGATAGACTTGAGGGTTTTGTAGCGTTCGCCAGCGGGCAGTAGACAGTATTGCACCGCATAGCCCGCCTGGGTGAGGGCCGCCACCACCGTTTCCCCATAGTGGCGGAAAATGGCCGGGTTAGACACCAGCAACAGGCGCTGACCGGGCTTGACAATCGGCCTATGGGGGTGGGCCAACCAGGCACCTACCTGTTCTAAACCTTGACTAGCCACCACAACGTCGTAGGGAGAATCGGGCAGGGGAACGGGAATAACGGTTTTCATAGCAATACGCCAAGACCTTTCGAGAAAACGACCAACCGGAAAAAGCGCCCTATCCGCCGAAGCTGACAGGGTGACGGAGCCAAGGGACGATGGAACTCATAGAACGAATCATACTCAAGCTGGCGGCGGGCCTAACGCTTTTTCAGGGCGAGGAAACCTCACCCCTACGGAGCTACGGATGCAGGCGCAGGATGTGAATCTCGCGAGTCTGAGCCTCAGTAGATCACAAACTCGCTCTATTGCCCTGATTTGGCCCTCACCCTAAATCCCTCTCCCAACGTGGGAGAGGGACTTTGAGCACTTTTCTAGCTCCCCTCTCCCAACCGGGAGATGATCTGGGGGTGTAGCTTGCTTCCCGTCAGGGTGGGCTGCGGGGACGTTGCGATCTACTGAGCCTCAGTCGATCACAAACTCACTCGATTGCCCTGATTTGGCCCTCACCCTAAATCCCTCTCCCAACCTGGGAGAGGGACTTTGAGGATTTTTCTAGCCCCCCGCTCCCCCCTGGGAGAGGGGCTGGGGGTGAGGGCCAAGCCCCTACGAAGAGACATCTTTGCGATCTACTGAGCCTAGATCCCCAGCCGCTGATAGACCTGATCGAGGTTGCGCAGGTGATGATTGGGGTCAAAGCAGGCCTCAACCTCGGGGGCAGACAGGTGGGCTTGCACCCGTTCATCCTGGCTGATCAGGTGGCGGAAATTACCGTCATCGGTGTTCCAGGCGGTGTGGGCGCAGGACTGCACAATGGCGTAGGCCTCTTCCCGGGCAAGCCCCTTTTCCACCAGAGACAACATGACGCGCTGGCTGAACACGACCCCACCGTAGACGTTCATGTTGCGGGCCATATTCTCAGGATAGACCAGCAGGTTTTTCACCAGTTCCGTGGTCTCCACCAGCATAAAGTGGGTGAGGATGCAGCTATCGGGCAGGGCCACCCGCTCTACGGAACTGTGGGAAATGTCGCGCTCGTGCCAGAGGGCCACATTTTCCAGGGCCGCCATGGCGTTGCCGCGCAGGATGCGGGCCATCCCGGTCAGACGCTCGGAACGAATCGGGTTGCGCTTGTGGGGCATGGCCGAAGACCCCTTTTGTTTTTTGGAGAAAAATTCCTCCACTTCCAGCACGTCGGTGCGCTGGAGGTTGCGAATTTCTACGGCAAACCGCTCGATAGATGCCCCCAGCAGGGCTAGGGCGTTCATAAAGTCGGCGTGGATGTCGCGGGAGATCACCTGGGTAGAGGCGGTGTCGGGCCGCAGACCGAGATGCTGACAGGCCAGGGCTTCAATTTGCGGATCGATGTTGGCGTAGGTGCCCACGGCCCCAGAGATTTTGCCCACGGCGATGGTGTCTTGCAGGTGGGTGAGGCGTTCCCGGTGGCGCAGCATTTCCGCTAGCCAACCCGCCAGCTTAAAGCCAAAGGTAATTGGCTCGGCATGGATGCCGTGGGATCGGCCAATCATCACCGTGTCTCGGTGTTCCTGGGCACGATAGCGGATGGCCTGGATCAGGTTTTCCACATGCACCATGATCACCTGGAGGCTGTCCACCATTTGCAGGGACAGGGCGGTATCGAGCATGTCGGAACTGGTCATGCCCAGGTGGATGTAGCGGCCTGCGTCCCCCACGTATTCGTTGAGGTTGGTTAAAAAGGCGATCACGTCATGGCGCACCTCGGCCTCAATTTCGAGAATACGCTTGGGGTCGAAGTTGGCCTTCGCCTTGATCTCCTCTACCGCCTCCTTCGGAATGTAGCCTAGTTCCGCCTGGGCCTCGCACACGGCGATCTCCACCCGCAACCAGGTCTTAAATTTATAGTCGTCCGTCCAGAGGTTGCCCATTTCGGGCAGGGTATAGCGTTCAATCAAGGCTTTGGGCTGAATACAACCGTCTTATTTTACTCGCCTTTTACTCGCCCTATGGGAACTGCTGCACTTTTTGCTGGGCATAGGCCAAGTTGGGCTGATAGGCCACCGTCCGATCCTGCGCGATGGCATAGTTCGGGTCAGAGGCGGGTACCTGCTGCATCAGGGTAATGGCTTGCGCCCAGCCATCGGCCACCGCCTGCCATTCCTCCTTAGTGCTGGCGGTTTGGGCCAACTGAGAAGCTTGGGTGGCCGCATTCACCGCATCCCGGAAGGGGTTAGTAGAAACTGGTGGTTCCGTGGGTGGTTCCGTGGGTGGTTCCGTCGGCGGCTCTGTCGGTTCCGTGGGTGGTTCCGTGGGTTCCGTGGGTTCCGTGGGTGGTTCCGTGGGTGGTTCCGTGGGTTCCGTGGGTGGTTCTGTCGGTTCTGTGGGTTCCATAGGCGGTTCCGTGCTGCCATCGGGGGGCGTCGGAGTTTCCACCGGAGGGGGCGTCACAGGCCCATCGGGCTGGCGCATCCGGCCCAGCAGGGTCATAATTCCAAATACTCCTAGCAGAAGCGCCAAGGCTCCAGCCCCCA
>JAYKHF010000116.1:0-17370 GCA_035285305.1 Leptolyngbya sp. | reverse complement strand
CCGCGCCCCTACCGCATTCGGGCCATGTAGGGGTCAGGTCTCCTGACCCTTTGACAGATACGGGTTCTAGCTAGTTTTGTCAGTCAACCAGCCGTAAACGACACGTTCGGGCTGAGCGGTGAGCTTGCCGAACCGTCGAAGCCCTAATTCTTAGTCTTGACAGACCACTAGTCATCCTGAGCATTGCGGCCCTAGGCGTCGGGGTTGATGTCTACCGTGGTATCCGCATAGTCGGCCCCGAGATCGGTGCGGTTCTTGGTTAGGCCCGACAGCAACAACTGCGACAGGGAGGCCACAAAAATGGAGGCCACGATGCCGTCATCAATCCAGCCGATGATGGGAATGAAATCCGGCGAAATATCGATGGGACTGAGCAGATAGAGCAGGGTGCCGACCACCAAAATCCAACGGTATTTGGGGTGGTTGAGGGTGTTTTTGTACCAGTTATAGAAGGCCTGGGCGGGGTTGTTCATGGTGTTGCGGAAGGAACTGGGGCAGGAAGGGGACATCTCGAAACCGTGTTTCCATGGTGTCACGATCCGATCAGCGTGCTGGGGTAGGATTGCCGCCCTCGGCAGGGGCAACAGCCGAACGTCGATTGGCCTGGGCGACCTGGGTCGGCTGGGATGAAAGGAATGGGGTACCTTTATGGCATGGGCAAACGGAGCGAAGGCGTAGGGATTTCCCCGAAGGGTCTGGCATTTCCCCGAAGGGTCTGGCATTTACTCGAAGGGTCTGGCATTTACCTTGAGGATGGAACATCGCGGATAGCGCATCCATCCCTGTTGATTCGGATGTGTGAATTGATTCCAAACCGTTATCCTCTGGTGGGTTATGGCCAGTTTGTTGCAATCATCGGTGGGGCTGCTGCGGTCTCGACTATCGCGCCAAATTGTGGGATGGGTGTTTCTCAGTCTGTTGATGATCGAGGCGGTGATTTTCATTCCCTCGTTCTATCGTCGGCGACAGGAGCAACTCCAGGCCCTAGAACGGGTGTCCCAGGAGGTGCTGTTTGCGGTCAAGGGGGGGATGATGGCCGATCAATCTCCCCTGGCGGTGCTAGAAAGCTTGCAGAGTCAGCTTCGGCCCGATTCCGTGGTGCGGGGGGTGGCCCTCTACCGGGCCGATGGTTCGCTGATTCGCGCCTTTGGCGACCCGCCGCAGATCAATCTAACGGATTTGGCTGCTACGGAAACCCGTCGCCAGGTTCATCGCAACCCCGCCCGCTACGATGTGGTTTGGCCCAGCCAAAGCTTTGACGATCAATACATTCTCGCCGTCCGCCATGACGCCAGCCCCGTGGGGCGCGAACTGCTGCGCTATGCCCTCTCCATTGCGGGGTTGGTGGTGCTGATCTCGATCTTTGTGACCCTGGCCACCATCCTCGTTTTAGAGCGGCTTTTGATTAACCCGCTGCTCTACCTCCGCGATGATCTCCTGGCGGCGGGGGAGGCCGTCAGCCGCGATCAGCCGCCTTCTTTCCATAGCCTATCAATGGCCCGCAAGGACGAACTGGGGGAGGTGACCCAGGCCTTTGGCCAGATGTTTGACCGGGTGCGCCACGAAATTGCAGAACGCAAGCAGGCGGAAGCGGCCCTGATTGAAGCCCAGGAGAAATCGGAACGGCTGCTGCGCAACATTCTTCCCGTCAGCATTGCCGACCAACTGAAGCAGGAAACGGGCCAAGCCATTGCCTCGCGCTTTGAGGAAGCCACCATCCTCTTTGCCGATCTGGTGGACTTCACCGGACTGGCGGCGCAGTTCCCGCCCACGGAATTGGTGTGTCTGCTCAACGAAATTTTCTCCGCCTTCGATACCATTGCCGACCAGATGGGGCTCGAAAAAATCAAAACCATCGGCGATGCCTACATGGTGGTGGGGGGCCTACCCACGGCCCAGCCAGACCACGCCAGATGTGTGATGGCCATGGCCCTGGAAATGCTGCGGGTGATTAAAACCTTTCATCGGCAAGATAGTGAGCCCTTTTGCCTGCGGATTGGCATCAACACAGGCCCGGTGGTGGCGGGGGTGATTGGCATCAAGAAGTTCAGCTACGATCTCTGGGGCGATGCCGTGAATGTGGCCAGTCGGCTAGAGTCCCAGGGTGTGGTGGATCGGATCCAGGTGAGTGAGACGACCTACCAACACCTCAAGGATTACTATGCCTTTGAGTCTAGAGGTACCCTGCACATCAAGGGGCGTGGCCCCATGACCACCTACCTCTACAGCGGCCCCATCAGCGGCCCTGACCCCAACCCCCCGCCCCAGGCCGAGGGATGCTGAACTTGACCCCTACCCCCTCGGTGTTCGACGCCCGACCCGCCATGCCCATCCTCCCCCACCTCGCCGCTGCCCTCGCTGGAGAATTTGATAACCAGGCCCAATCCCTGGCGGAACCGATTTGGTATCTGCACCTGCGGCTGTGGAATCGGCCCCTGTCGCCAGCGGTGTTTGGCGAGGGCTACAGCTTCTTTATCGAGCAAATCAGCGTTGCCTCTGGGGCTCCGCCCTACCGCCAGCGGATCTTGCACCTGACTCAGCGGGGGGATTATTTCTGGGGCCAATACTACGGCTTGGCCTGCCCAGGGGATTGGCAGGGCAGCGGCACCCAGCCAGAACGCCTAGCAAGGCTGACCCGGGCTGACCTCGTGGAACTCCCCACCTGTGGCTTGGCGATTACCTGGGACAAGGCCCAGTACTGCGCCCGAATGCCCGCCGATAGCCTCTGTGAGATTGCCTATCAAGGCCAAACTAGCTACATTGCCCTGGGGTTTGATCTGGCGGTGGCGGGGTCGTCGGTGGATCTGAAGGTCTATGACCACGGGGTAGACCCCAGCACTGGGAAGACCACCTGGGGGCCAGCCATGGGGCCGTTTCATCTACAACGGCGGGTCTCCTATGACCTGGCCTAGGGGTGATTATGATCTGCACTAGGGGCGATCTGGCCTCGGGGCATCAATCCCCTAGGCGGCGGGGTTGACTGCGGTACTCTAACCCGACCAACAGGGCATTGATGCCTAGGGCGAGGGCCGCCACCGCAACGGATCCGGCCACAATTTTGTCGTAGCGGTTGGTTTGAATGCCGTCGAACAGCAGCTTGCCCAGCCCCCCGGCGTTGAACTTAGCCCCCAGGGTGGCAATGGCGATGGCGACGATGGCAGCGATGCGCACCCCAGCCAAAAATACGGGTAGCACTAGGGGAACCTGCACCTGCCACCAGCGCTGCCAGGGTGTCATGCCCATGCCCCGTGCCGCCTCTAGAATGGCGGGATTGATCCCCGCCAGACCCACCGTCAGGTTGCGCACCAGAATCACCTGGGTGTAGAGCACCATGGCCACCACGACGGATCGGGCATTGAGGCCAAAGAACGGAACCAGGAAGATAATTAGGGCCAAGCTGGGGATGGTATAAAGCACCCCCAGGCTGCCCAGCACTGGAACATTCAGCCAGCGCCACCGTGACACCAGCAGGGCCAGGGGAACGGCGATCGCCACGGCGATCCCGAGGGCTAGCCCGGTCATGTGCAGATGTTGCCACAGTAGGGTGAGCACCTCGGCGCGGTTGTCCCAGAGGTAGATCATGACGTTTCCCCGGTTGTGACGGTGGAAGCCCGGATTTGGTTAAGGGTTAGGATTCCAACGGGGGTGCCATCTTCCACAACCGTGAGGGCGGGGGCTCCCGTTTTGAGCAGGAGAGAGAGGGCCTTGCGCAGGCTATCGGTGGGGGCGAGGGTGGGGCCGAGGCCGTTGCGGTGGGTGGCCTCCACGGGGGTCATTGCCGCAGACACCCGCAGTAATCCCAGTTGGCGCACCATGTCATTGGCCCCCAGCAGGGTGTAGACAAAGGCGTTGGCGGGCTGGGTGAGCAGGGTGAGCGGGGAGGCATACTGCACAATTTCCCCTTGGCCCATGACGATAATGCGGTCGGCCAGCCGTAGGGCTTCCTCCACGTCGTGGGAGACGAACAGGATGGTTTTTTTGATCTGCTGCTGAAGCCGTAGAATTTCATCCTGGAGGGCGGTGCGGGTGATGGCATCGATGGCCCCAAAGGGTTCATCCATCAGCAGAATGTCAGGGTTCCCGGCGAGGGCGCGGGCAAGGCCCACCCGCTGCTGTTGGCCACCGGAGAGTTGGGCGGGGTAGCGCTGGCGAAATTCAGCGGGGGGCAGGCGCATCAGGGTCAAGAGATCATCAATGCGGGCCTGAATTTGGGGCTTAGGCCAGCCCAGCAGTTTGGGCACCACCGCCACGTTATCGGCCACCGTCATGTGGGGAAACAGGCCCGCTTGCTGAATCACATAGCCCATCCGCCGCCGCAGTTGGGTGACCGGGAGGTGGCGGATGTTCACCCCATCCAGGTAAATGTGGCCACTGGTGGGCTCGTATAGGCGGTTGACCATTTTCAGCAGGGTGGTTTTGCCACAGCCCGATGGCCCCAGCAGCACCACCAGTTCCCCTGATTGAATGTGGCAGGACACCCGGTTTACCACGGGTTGGGCCTGCCGCTCAAACCGTAGGGAAACATCCTCAAACTGAATGGTGCCCATGGTGGGTTCCCTCACTCCTGCGCTTCCCTAGTCGGTAATCAGCCCCGCCATGACTAAAAACTCGCGGGCCACCTCGGCGGGTTCGCGCTGGTTGCCGCTCACCTCGTAGTTGAGTTGGCGCATGGTGTCGTCGGTGAGCAGGGGCGACAGGCGATTGAGGGCGTTGGCAATGGCGGGGTTGGCCTCTAGGGCGGGCTGTCGCACCACCGGGGCCACCTGGTAGGGCGGGAACAGACCGCGATCATCCTCGAGAATCACCAGGTTAAAGGCGCTGATTTCGCCATCGGTGCCAAAGGCCACCGCCACATCGGCCTCACCATCCACCAGGCCCTTGTAGCGCAGCCCTGCATCCACGGATTTATAGGCTTTTAGGGTAAAGTTGCCGTAGGCGGCTTGCAGACCGGGTAAGCCGTCTTCCCGCATTTCAAATTCTGGGGGGCCAATCAGCACGAGATTGCTGGCCTGGGCGGCAAAGTCCGACAGGGTGCGGATGCCTAACGCCTCGGCCTGTGCCGCCGTCATGGCTAGGGCCTGGGTGTTGTTCATGGGCGAGGGATCGAGCCAAACCAGGTTAAAACGGCTTTGGTATTCCTGCTGTACGGTCTCGAAAACCGCCTGCTGATCGCTACTGGTGGGCAGTTTCAAGACCGTCAGCAGCGCCGTGCCCGTGTATTCCGGGTAGAGGTCAATCTCGCCGCTTTCCATCGCGGCTTGGGCCACCGGTGTGCCCCCCAGGTTTAGTTTCCGGTTCACCCGCAGCCCTGCTTCCTCCAGCACCAGGGCATACATCTCGCCAATGATGAGTTGCTCCGTGAAGTCCTTAGACCCGACGCTGACGGTGTTCTGGCTGCCGCCGCCGTTGCCTCCTCCTCCACAGGCCGCCACGGTGAGCGCCGCTGCTACGCCCAAGCAGGCCCGATTAAACCATTGTCGAGACCTTGTCATACCGTCTATACCTACCTGTTGATAAAGGTTGCATCGATGGGTGAAAACAACCGGGGATAGGGGAGTCTGATCTGGCCTGCCCTGCCCCCCGTGTGATTGATCGGCGGTGGGAAATTTTCTCACCGACGGCGACCGACGGGACGGCGGCGGATCCTTGGCTGCATCAGTGCCGATCCGTTCAATGCGGTGGATTACCGCCCTAGGGCCATGCCCCGCAGGGTTGTCCCTTGAGGATATTATCAGACCCCTGTCTCTGAGGATCAGGGGCTAGGGCTGGGGATCGGCCATGGCACTGAGGCGGTGGATTTGCTCGAGAAAGTGGTCTTGGCGGTAGTGCAGTTGGTGGGCCAGGGCCAGGGCCTCGGTGTAGGCCTGGATTGCTCCCCTGGGATTGTCGGTTTGTTCATAGAGTTGACCGATGTGGTCAAGGGTTTCCATCAAGCCGTAGGCATCCAGGGATTGGCGCTCCACCGCCAGCAGTTGTTGGTAGAGATAGTCTACGTCTGGCCATTGGTCGATCTGGCCGTAGAGATCGGCCAGGGACCCCAGAATTTGGGCGGCGATCTCAAACTGCTGGCCATCAATGGCGTTGGTGTAGGCCACCTGATAGTAACGCGCTGCCTGGGCTAGATCGCCCAAGCGCTGGTGGTTTTGGGCCATGGCATACTGAAGCTCGGCCACCCCGATCCAGCGGTTGGGATCCTCTTGATAGCGGTTGAGGAGGTGTTGTTGGGCCTCTAGGGCCGCTTCAAGCTGTTGGGCAAACCCGAGGTTTTCGATCTGTTGCTCCAAAAACTGCATCTCACGCGCTCCCTCGGTGAGGGCCACCAGTTCACCGTAGGTGGCCGCCGCCGCTGGAAAGTCAAACCAGTCGGCATAGAGCTTGGCCAGAAGCTCAAGCTGGGTCAGATGGTCACGGGCATCCCCCCGGGCTAGGGCGGCCTCGGCGAGGGTACGGCGTAGGGCCGTGGCGGCGTCCCCATAGCCCAGGGTGCGGTAAAGGGTCGCGATCTCCCCCAGTTGTTCCCGATCTCCGGCCTGGGTGAGATCGAGGGTGGGGGTGACTTGATCCAGCCGCGCCGATAGGAGTTGTAACCCCTGGGTGGCGTTCCCATCCCGCAGCCCCAGGGCCACGCGATCCATGGCCTTCAGTTCTGCGTCTAGGCCCAGCACCCGCCGCAGCCGAACCTCCCGCAGCCCCAGGGCTTGGGCCGCTTCGGGTTGATTGGCCGCTGCCAAGGCTGCTGCCTCCTGGGCCAGTTGATTCAACGCCTGTTCTAGGGCCAAGCGCTCCAGGGGGCTGAGGGGCCGATCCACCACCGGGGTGGGCAAGAGCGGGTCACGGGGATGATCGGCGAGGGGATCGGCCAAGAACCCATCCCTCACCCCGGGCGACAAGACCTGGGCTTGGGCCGGAGCCCCCAGCCCCAAAGCATTCAGGGAAACGGGGTGTATCCCGCTACCCCACATCAGCAGCCCCACGGCCACCGGCCCCAGGCCGCGCCCCAGGTTCCACCCTTGACGCCCTTTCCAAGACCAACGCATAACCCCAGGCAACCGGTAGGACACGGCAGGAACCCCCCAACATTCCCTCGATCCTACCGTACCCCCTGGGTTCCCTAGGGCAAGAAATATCCCAGGGCTCTTCAAGAACCCTGGGATATCGGTTATCTGGCTGCTTAGCACCCAGCAATCGCGGTTATCGGATCACCCTACACGGCGATGGGGCCGCCATCGTTGCGGGTGATGATCACCGTGGCCGAACGGGGACGAGCATCGCCGCCATCGGGCCAGTGGCTCGTGAACTGGGTGGGGTCGGTGGCGGAGGCGCTATTTTCGCCGGGATGCTGGATGTTGACGAAAATGGCCTTGCCATCGGGGCTTTCGGTGATGCCGGTGATTTCACAATCCTTTGGCCCCACCAGGAACCGCCGCAGCACCGTGGGGCTAGCCCCTTGACCCACAAAGGTTTGCACCGCTTGGTCGGCGTTGTTGTTGGTGGGGACGGACTGATTGATCACCGTTGTGGGGCCACCATCCCCCACCCGACCGGGCAGCGCCGCCAGCATCATGCAGTTGCTGACGTCGGTCATGTAGCCGTCGTCGGTTTGAATCCACAGCAGACCGGGCACCGCGTCGCTAAACCACAGTCCATCGGGGCTGGAGAAGGCATTTTCGTCGGTGAGGCCAGAGAGGTTGACGTTGGCATCGGCTTCGGAACGCGCCCCAAACAGGTACACATCCCAGGCGAAGCGGGTGGCGCTGTGGTTGTCCCCGGCTTCCCGCCAGCGGATGATGTGGCCGTTGACGTTGCCGGAGCTCACCGTGCCGTTTTTGTCATCGGCGAAGTAGCGGGGGTTGGCGGCATCCAGTTCGGTCTTAACGCCGCGTCCGCTGCTGCTGGAGACGCTGTTGGTGAGGGTGAAGTAGACCTCTCCGGTGACCGGGCTGACGCTGCCCCACTCAGGCCGATCCATCTTGGTGGCCCCGGCGGCATCGGCGGCAATGCGGGCGTTGATCAGCACATCGGCTTCGTCGGCAAAATCGTAGTCGGCGTAGTTGGCGATGGCCGGATTGCTGAGGGTGAGGGGGAGCCATTCGCCGCTGCCGTCATCGTTGAATTTGGCGGCGTAGAGGGTGCCTTCGTTCAGGTACTTATCCCCAGCCGCGAGCCCTCGGTGGGCATCGCGGGGATCCCACTTGGCGGCGGAGACAAACTTGTAGATGTACTCGTTGCGGGAGTCATCGCCGGTGTAGAACACCAGGGATTGACCCTCCACCGCCGGAGCGGGCCAGCAGCCCTCATGGGCCAAGCGACCGATGGCCGTGCGCTTGTGGGGCATGGCATTGGGGTTGAAGGGGTCGATTTCCACTACCCAGCCAAAGGTGTTGGCCACGTTGCGAAAGTCCTGCTGGGGCCGGGGGCCGGTTTTGCTGGCATCCCAGCGGCGGTACAAATCCGTGCGGTCATTGGCCCCCGCTCGCGACCAGTTGTAGCGGCCAGAGGTGGCGTTGCCGATGCCGTAGCGCTTGAAGGAGGCCACTTCCTTGTCGCTGCGGACGCTGTCCTCTTCGCGGCGGTGGAAGTATCCGGCCCAGTTTTCCTCGCAGGTGAGGTAGGTGCCCCAGGGGGTGTAGCCGTTGGCGCAGTTGTTCAGGGTGCCGCGTGTTTGTTCGCCGCTGGGGGAGAAGGCCGTAGCCAGCATGGCGCTGCGGCGGGCTGGCCCCGTGATTTGGCAGCGGGTGGCGGCGGTGATCCGGTGGTTGTAGCGGGAGTTGCGGTTGATTTCGTAGGTGCTGCCCTGCTTGACAATTTCCACGATGGTGACGCCGTGGGCGGCCACTTCCTTATCAATTTCCACCGTGGGGCGGGGGTTGGTGTTGCTGGCCCCGTAGTTGGTGGGGCCGTTGGGGTGAACAAAACCCAGGTCTTCGCAGACTTCGTGGTTGATGGCCAGCAGCGCCCGATTCGCGCCGTTGGGATCCCAGCCGTTGCCCGATCGGTTCATCCCAAAGTAGTGCATGGCGTCGTGGTGGTCGCCAGCGCGTAGGTCAAAGTCGTTGTCGGTGCCGTCGTTTTTATAGGGGGTGACGTTGGCCTTGAGGGGATCGCCCGTGGCCAGCAGCACCCGCGCCGTGTAGCCCGGGGGCACGGTCAAGGTATCCGCAACATTTTTAGCAACGGGAGAAAAACTCAGGCTACAGGTAGCGGCCTTCGCGGCCTGCTGCCCGCCTTTTTTGAGGCTGTCGGTGCCCAGGGCCAAGCCCATACCCAGTATGGAAGCCGCCGCCAGGGAAGAACCGCCCTTCAGAAAGCCACGACGGCTCACCCTAGCCCGTTCCAGGACTTGATCGAAGGAGTCGTTGTTTGAGGTGTTGTAGACCGCGTCTTCAGCGTGAATCGCGTTCTGGAGACTGGAAAGGAAAGAATTATGTTTGGCCATGGCTCGGCTAGATGGGAATCCACATCATGTGCGCTAGCAGCCTACAACACCCAGGTAAGGATGCCCTTAACCCACGATTACGCCCACCTTAAGCCTCGGTAAAGGGTGGCCTTCACGCCCGGTCTAGGTCCAGCAGGGTCGCCGTCCGCCAGGGGATGTCCCCGCCGACCATGGTGGCCTACCCCTGGGGTAAAGCGGCTACTGCAAGCCCCCGAAGCTGGGATTTTCTGCTAAAACAACCC
This sequence comes from Leptolyngbya sp., assembly GCA_035285305.1. GTDB lineage: Bacteria > Cyanobacteriota > Cyanobacteriia > Phormidesmidales > Phormidesmidaceae > Nodosilinea. The sequence continues at coordinate 7,692 of JAYKHF010000116.1, read as the reverse complement.
ATAGCCGCATTCCCCCAAGCCCCATGCTCAACCGGTTGAAACCCCATTTGCCCCTGCTGGCCCTTGCCGGACTGAGTGCCCTGTCCTTGGGGATGGTGGCGGCGTTAACCAATACCTCAGTCCCCTGGGGCCAAACGGGCGAGGTCGCTGCCGAAGCGCCCTGGGCGGGGTGGCAAGATCCATCCCACAGCAACGATCCGGTTCTCGATCTCGCCCTGCAACCCGCTGAACAACGGGCCGCTGCGCTGACCCACTATGCCCAGGGGCCAAGTTCCCTCAGCCAGCATCGGGCTCGGTATCTCCTGGCCCTGGATTTGATCGCCGCGAATCGGGGGGGGCAGGCGCTGCCGCTATTAGCGGGGCTGGAGGCGGACTACCCCACAATGGCTCCCTACATTTTGCTGGCCCAAGCCCAGGCCCAAACCGCCGCCAGCCAAGCCGCTGCCGCCCAGGCCACCCAAGAACTGCTACTGACGGACTATGCCGACGACCCCGCCATTGCCCCCCTGCTCTACGCCCTGGGTCAACAGGATCCGGCCCGGTGGGATGACCTGCTGCAACGCTTCCCTGACCATCCCAAATCCGTAGATGTGGCCCACCAGCGGTTGACGGAAGACCCCAATCGGGCCGATGCCCTACCCCTGCTGCTGACCATTGCCCGGGCCGGGTTGCACCATCCCAGCGCGGGGGATACCCTGCTGCGGCTGAAAAATCAGTTTGCCGACCAACTTCAGCCGCAGGACTGGCAAACTGTGGGCTTTGGCCTGTGGCGACGGGATGTCTACGCCGAGGCTGGCCCTGCCTATGCCCAGGCCACGCCCTCCCCGCGCAACCTGTACCGTGCCGCCCGGGGCCTACAGATTGGCGACCAAAGGGATCGCGCCATCGCCCTCTACAACCAGTTGAATCAGCAATTTCCCGATGCGCCGGAAACCGCCACGGGCCTAATGCGGCTCACCCTCAGCCTGCCGGACGACCAAGCCCTGGGGGTGCTGGATCAGGTGATTGCCCGCTTCCCCGACCGGGCGGCTGAAGCCCTGCTGAAACGGGCGGACATGTTGGACAAACTCGATAGTGCCGCCTCGGCCCAGGCCACCCGCGAGGTGATTCTGAAGGACTACGGTGCCAGCGATGCCGCTGCCCAGATTCGCCTAGCAAACGCCCGTAACGCGGCTCAGCAGGGAGATTGGGCCATGGCCGTCCGTTGGGGGCGCGATGCCCTAACCGACAGCCCCGACAGCGACTCCGCCGCCGAGGCGGGGTTTTGGGCTGGGCAATGGGCCAGTGGCCTGGGCCAAACCGACGCCGCGAAAACCCTCTGGGAACAGGTGATCGCCATTCATCCCGAATCCTATTTTGCTTGGCGTTCGGCGGTTCACCTCGGCTGGGAGGTGGGGGACTTTAAGACCGTGCGAGATCAGGTTCCCGCCCTGGCTCCCCTCACCCGCCGGAGCCCCTTGCCCGCTGGCTCGGAGACGCTGAATGAACTTTACCTGATCGGTCAAGACCGCGCCGCCTGGGAACGTTGGCAGACAGAATATGTCAACCGTCAGGATCCCTCGGTGCTGGAACGGTTTGTGGATGGCCTGATGCGCCAAACCCAGGGCGACTATCTCGACGGCATTTACCAGGTCGCAAGTCTGGCCTGGGTGGATGAACCCGAGGAAATTGAAGCCTACCAAACCCTCAAGCAAACCCCCGACTATTGGCACGGGGTCTATCCCTTCCCCTATGCCGATTTAATCCAAACCTGGGCGGCTCGGCGACAGATCAACCCCCTGCTGGTGTTGGCCCTGATTCGTCAAGAATCCCGGTTTATGCCCCGAATTCGTTCCGTTGCGGGGGCCACGGGGCTGATGCAGGTGATGCCCGACACGGCGGCCTGGATCAAAGACCGTGAACCCACCATCACCGACTACGACATCACCGACCCCCACGACAACATTAAGCTGGGCACCTGGTATTTGGACTACACCCACCGGGAATATGGCAATAATTCCATGTTCGCCATCGCCAGCTACAACGCAGGCCCGGGCAACGTTGCCAACTGGATCAACCGAGGCGGCTACCGCAACGACGACGACTTTGCCGATAACATTCCCTTCCCGGAAACGAGGGGCTACATTCAATCGGTGTTCGGCAACTACTGGAACTACCTGCGGCTCTATGACCCCGCCATCGCGGCCCAGGTCGAAAACGTGCAGCAGCGCCACCCCTAGCCCCCTCACCGCAGGGCCAAAGAAAAACCCCGGGATCCCTCCAGGTGTCCCAGGGTTTAACAATCAGGGTGCATCTACGCCTACCTAATACGGGGGGGAGATCGGATTTCCGGACAAGTTGAAAAAAATCTAGTCAGAATACCCCTGGCTCCTGGGAGGATGGATCAATCCATCGCGTGACATCGAAGGTGGTGCCCGTGAGCTTGACCATAGCGCCGTCGCCGTCAAACAGCGGCCCCCCACGGGCATTGATGTAGCGAACTTCGCCATCGGCCCGAATAATCCGCAAATTGGCCTCGAAGGCTTCCCCTCGCCGTGCCACGGCTTGAATCGCCTCCCCATGGAAGGGCCGATCCTCCGGGTGGATCATCGCTTCGATTTCCTCTGGAGTGGGGGGTGGGCCGCTGGGATCAAGGCCGTGGATGAGGTACATCTCCTCCGTCCAGTAGACTTCGTGGGTCATAATATTGGCCTCCCAGCAGCCAATTTGCGCCACCCGCTGGGCATTGCGCAGCATCACCTCCGACCGCCGCAATTGGGCTTCAATTTGCTTACGCTGCTCAATTTCCTGGGTCAGTTGGGCGTTGGCCGCCATCAATTCCTGCCAGATGTTGGCGGTAATGCTGTCCATCATCGGTTCTGGCAGGGTGGTATCTGCCAGGGCGGGGCTGGGCGTCGTCGTCTTCGCCCCCGGATCGTAGGCCGGATTGAGGCAATAGCCCTGGCCATAGTGGGTCTGGATAAAGTCCGACACACCCGCCTGCTCTAGCTTGCGGCGAATACTACGAATGTGACTTTTAATCGTGGCATCGCTGGGCAAATCGCTTTCCAGGGGCCAAATTCGGTCGCCAATGTCGCCCCGGGAAAACATCCGACGCGGCTGGTTCAAAAAGAGCTCCAGCAGTTGATATTCCTTGCGATTGAGCTTGAGCGCCTGCCCTTGGCAGGTGACCTGTTGAGCCGTCGGATCTAGCCGCAGCGGCCCCCAGGAAAAGGTGGGGCTAGCCCGCCGAAAACCCCGCCGAGCCAAGGCGCGTAGGTGAGCCAGCAATTCATCTTCCTGAATGGGCAGGGTCAAATAGGCATCGGCCCCGTGGTCTAGCCCCTGCACTCCGGTTGTGCCCCCAGCGGCTTCTACCATGAGCAACAGCAACACCGGATTGCCCACATCCCGCAGACGACGGCACAACCGGAGTCCGCTTAGTTGGGGCAAATGGGCCTCCAGCAGCACCACATCGTAGCGAAAGAGTTGGAGTAAGTCCCAGGCTTCCTCCCCATCGTTGGCCACATCCACAATAAAACTGTGGCGAGACAGGGTGTGGTGAAGCACCTGGCGCTGTTCTTGCTCCGTAGCAGCCAACAGAATTTTCATAGAACTTCGTGGCGATCTATCGCAGGCCAAACAAGTTTATAAACAATGCTTCTTTATGCTACACAAATTTTTCACCTTTTGATGTCATCCTATCTGAAGAATTTTGGAAGAACCAATTCCTAAAGAGAAAACTATGACTTTTGCGTCTCGCGATGCCAGAGATCTCATTCAAAAGGATGCGATTATCAGTGGTGTCATCAACGCCGTAATCAATGGCATTATCGGCTGGTTCATGTTTCGCGGTCAGGACATGGTGCCGTTGACGGTCGATACCATATCTGCCCATGAAAAAACCATTTTCTCGACTGGGGTAATGACAGCCTTTTTGTTGTCAGTGATCTTAGGAATCATCGCATTTTTAATCTTTGGCAAGAAAGCAAAGGAGCTTCAGCTTGCTTCTCCAGAATTGCTGAATCGACCCTTTTTCTTTTTTGGTGTACGAACGATTCTGTTTTACTCGCTCTTTGCCTTTGGCACCGCCGCTCTAGTCGCGCTCTTTGTCCAAAAGTTTGCGGGCACGGTCATGGTAACACCCATGGTGGGCGCGATTATCTTGGGCCTCATCGCTGGAATCGCAGCCTGGTTTATCAACGCTGCCGTCATGCGAGATATGTTGCGCCCTGAGTAGGGGATTTGCGATGAAAATTCCATGCTTAACCGATTTAGGAGATTATGTGACCATGACTGTGTTAGATGCCTTTAAATTGGATGGCCAAGTCGCCATTGTAACTGGCGGTGGGGCGGGTATTGGCCGTGGCATTGCCGAACTGTTTGCCCAAGCTGGGGCCGCTGTGGTGGTAAGTGACTTAAGGGAAGAAACCGCCGCCGTCGTGGCCGATAGCATTAACCAATCGGGAGGAAAAGCCATCGCCGTCGCCTGCGATGTCACCAACGATGACGCCCTTGCTAATTTGGTGAATGCGGCGATCAATGCCTTCGGCAAAATCACCATTCTAATCAATAATGCCGGGGGCGGTGGGCCAAAGCCCTTTGATATGTCGATGGACACCTTCATTTGGGCCTATAAACTCAATGTGTTCTCGGTGTTTCATCTCAGTCAACTCTGTGCCCCCCACATGGAATCGGCGGGTGGCGGAGCCATTTTGAATATCTCCTCCATGGCAGGGGATAACAAAAATAAAAACATGGCCTCCTACAGTTCCTCCAAGGCCGCAGAAAGCCACCTCACCCGCAATGTTGCCTTTGATCTTGGCCCTAAAAATATTCGGGTGAATGCTATCGCCCCTGGGGCCATTAAAACCGATGCCCTGGCTACGGTGCTCACTCCCGACATCGAAAAAGCCATGCTCAAACATACGCCCCTCGCCCGATTAGGGGAGCCTAACGACATTGCCTATGCGGCCCTTTTCCTCTGTTCCCCAGCCTCTAGTTGGGTCAGCGGCCAAGTGCTAACCGTCAGCGGTGGCGGCGTCCAAGAGTTGGATTAATCCCCCAGTAGGGTGGGCATTACCCACCTTAAAACCTCTTCCTCCTCAGCGTCTTGACCGACCCTACCCCACGGACACCCCTCCTAGGAGGGGAAAGTTTGCCCTGCATTCAGAAAATTTCACCCCTATTTTAGGAGAATCCATCATGGCCCTCGATATTTTTTCTCTCAAAGACTACGTCGTTATCATCACCGGGGCGGGTGGTGCCATTGGCGGAGCGACGGCTGAAGTGTTGGCCGAAGCTGGCGCTAATGTAGTTTTGTCTGACCTCAATGGGGATGCGGCCCAGGCCAAAGCTCAGGAAATTACCCAAGCCACTGGACAAGAAACCCTGGCCCTAAAAACCGACGTTACCGATGAAGCTCAACTGCAAGAATTGGTGGATGCTACGCTGAATAAATTTGGCAAAATTACCGCCCTCGTCAATAACGTGGGCTGGGGTGAATATACGCCGCTTTGGGGTGTCGATACCGACTACATGGTGAAGTCCTACATCCTCAACACCGTCAGCAGCTATAACCTCACAAAGCTGTGTATGCCCCACCTAAAAAAGCAACCCAATGCCTCGGTAACGTTCTCTGGATCGATGGTCGGTATCACCCCTTCACCGGAATTTATTTCCTACAGCAATGCTAAGGCCGCGCTGGTCAACATGGTACGCAGCATGGCCGCTATGAGTGGGCCGGAAGTACGCTGCAATACCATTGTGATTGGTTCCGTAGACAACGGTGCCGCCACCCTCGATGCGGGCTACGACGAAGCCATGCTGAAGCGGTTGGCCGATGCCTTTGTGATGAAGCGGCGTGGTGTTCCTCGCGATATTGCCCATGCCTTTAACTACCTAATTTCCCCTGCGGCAAGCTGGGTCACGGGGATTGAATTGCGGGTTGATGGTGGTGGCTCCTACAAGAGCAAAATGCCCACCAGCGATGATTAATTGTAGCCCTCATCCTCAACTCCTTTTCCAGGAAAGCGACTACGTACCTGATTGACTGACAAAACTCATCAGAACCCAGATTCCTCAAAGGGTCAGGAGACCTGACCCCTACAGGATCTCCATGCCGTAGGGGCGCGAAAACCGCGCCCAATACAGAACGTTTGTCAGTCAGCCAGGGTCGCTGGTTGGCCTCAGGATAAGCTAGGGAGAATTTTACAGTTGGGCTTAGTTCACGAGGGAAATTTGTAGGGAGTTTTGTGGATTTATGTTCCGTTCTGGTTCTGTGCAAATGGCCCTTGCTGTGGCGGTAATGGGTTGGCTTTCGGCGACTCCAGCGTTCGCTTTGCCGACGGTGGATGCCGAGTTTTCCGAATCCATCCCACTAATAGAAGAAACCCAGTCTTTGCCTGATCCGATGAGCACCGTCGATCCGAACGTGGGGCTGCGGATTCCTCCCCAATTTGGCGAAGGTTTGTCCCTCGATAGCCTGTATGTTCACCTTCGCAACCCCACGGGCAACTCGGCCCAGGAGGAGGCTTGGCAGGAGCAAATTACCAATGCCTTTGGGCTGCGGGCCGGGGGCAATTTCAGTACGCTCTTTGCCGATCAAGGGCTGAGTCGGGTGCAGCAACTCCCCTTTGTGCAGGCGGCGGAATATCGGCTGTATGAGTCGAGTCGGCCTGACAGTGCGGTGATTGTGGCCCTGCTGATTACCCTGCAACCAGAGTCAACCGGAGAAGTGCCCGCTCCGCCGTCCCCCAGGGGCATGGTCGTCAGTGGCCGACTGGAGGATTTTCCGACCCTTTACCAAAGCGATCGCGCCCTTGCCAAAGTTGTCTTGAATGGCGGGGTGGCCGTGTTTAGCGACATCAATCCCTGGTTTGGCCGTGCCGATGGCCTGGTCTCTGGCCCCTACCGACCCACGGGCACGGTGGCCTGGGGCGAGGCCTATCTAGAACCCGGACTGGCGGGCATTACCCAACTGGGAAATAGCCCCACCTACCTCTATGGCGCGGCGTCCTACACGATCTCGGGCACCCTGCAACCGGATATTTTCCGCGCCGATAACCGCTTTTATGGCGGCGTGGAAGACCTCTATGGTGGCGTGCTGTTGGCGGAATCGGGCCGTCCTTTAGCCTTTAACCTGTCCGTTGGGCGGCAAATTTTTCAGCTCAACCAGGGCTTTTTGTTTTCCCAGTTCAGTGGTTCGGCCAATGCCCTAGAGCGAGGGGCCAGCTACTCTAACCCGCGCACCGCCTACGATATGACCGTTCTGGCGAACCTGCGCTGGGGCGATTTTCGGCTGCAAGGCTTCTTTTTAGAACCCGACGAACTGCCCATTGCCGACAGCGGTACCCAATACCTCGGCACCAGTTTGGCCTACCACAATCAGGATCTCGAGGCCGTCCTGTCCTACATCACCGTGCCCCAATCTAACCGGGCCTACCTCCTGCCCAATGGCGACCGCTTTACCCGCGACGGCTTGCAGGTGATCAACCCCCGGATCCGAAAGTCCACCCTCTTTGGCCTGCCGGGGCTGTGGGCTGAAGGAGAATACGCCTACCAATTCAGCACCCAGCAACCGATGTCTGCCCAGGGCGGATCCCTGTGGCTGGGCTACACCGCCGAAAATGTGTCCTGGCGACCGAGCCTCAGCTACCGCTTTGCCGGATTTAGCGGCGACAACCCCAACACCGCCACCTACGAGCGCTTCGA
>JAYKHF010000115.1:0-21838 GCA_035285305.1 Leptolyngbya sp. | reverse complement strand
TGAATGGCCCGCTTCAGGGGGCGGGCACCATAGACGGGGTCGTAGCCACTGGTGGCGATGAAGTCGATGGCGGCATCGGTGATATCGAGGCGAATTTTCTGGTCGGTGAGACGTTTTTCCACCCGCCGGATTTGGATCGCCACAATTTTCCGCAGTTCCTGTTTCCGCAGGGAGTGGAACAGGATCAGATCATCCACGCGGTTGAGAAATTCGGGACGAAACTGTTTTTGCAACGCCTTTAGCACTAGGCCACGCATTTCGTCGTAGCGGTCGTCGTCGCCCGCCAGTTCTAGAATGTGGTCGCTCCCCAGGTTGCTGGTCATGATCACCACGGTGTTGCGGAAATCGACCCGGTGGCCCTGGGAATCGGTGATGCGGCCATCGTCGAGCACTTGCAGGAGGATGTTGAACACATCGGGGTGGGCCTTTTCTACTTCGTCTAGCAGCACCACGGAGTAGGGATGGCGGCGCACCGCTTCCGACAACTGGCCCCCGTCCTCGTAGCCCACATAGCCGGGAGGGGCACCCACCAGGCGAGAGACGGCGTTTTTCTCCATGTATTCCGACATGTCGATGCGGATCAGGGCATCTTCGGTATCGAACAAAAATTCCGCCAGGGCGCGGGCCAGTTCCGTTTTGCCCACCCCGGTTGGCCCCATGAACAGAAAGGAACCCAGGGGCCGACCGGGATCGTTCATCCCCGCTCTAGCACGACGAATGGCGGCGGAAACGGCGGAAACGGCTTCGTTTTGGCCAATCACCCGGTCGTGGAGGTGGCCCTCCAGTTGCAGCAGCTTTTGTCGCTCCGAGGCCATCAGGCGATTGACCGGAATGCCCGTCCATTTAGCCACGATTTCGGCAATGTCGGCATCGGTGACTTGTTTACGCGACAGGGTTGTCCCCTGGTCTTGGATTTCCGCGAGTTGGGCTTCCAGGGCTTCCCGCTCCTGCTGCACCGCCTCCAGTCTGCCGTACTTAAGCTGGGCGGCTTTATTGAGGTCGTAATCCCGTTCGGCCTGGTCGATCTGGCGGTGCAGGCTTTCCTCCTCCTCCTTGAGGGTGTGGATGGCGTCGCGGGTTTGGTTTTGCCGCTGCCACTGTTCGTCGAGGGTTTGTTTTTGGGGGGTGAGCAGGTCGATTTCCTGCTGGATGCGGTCTAGGCGTTCGCGGGTGGCGCGGCTGGCGGTTCCGGCCCGGTCTTCGGCCTCTAGGGAGAGCTTTTCCATTTCAAGCTGCATCAGCCGCCGCCCCATGTCCTCTAGCTCGGCGGGTTTGGAGGTGATCTCCATTTTCAGCTTGGCCGCCGCTTCGTCGATGAGGTCAATGGCCTTGTCGGGCAGAAATCGATCTGCGATGTAGCGATCGGACAGCACCGCCGCCGCCACCAGGGCGCTATCGGCAAACTCCACCTCGTGGTAGCCCTCGTAGCGGTTTTTTAGCCCCCGCAGAATGGAAATCGTGTCTTCGGCGCTGGGCTGACCAATGTAAACCTGCTGGAAACGCCGTTCCAACGCCGCATCTTTTTCGATGTGCTTGCGGTATTCGTCCAGGGTAGTGGCCCCAATGCAGCGCAGTTCGCCCCGCGCCAGCATGGGCTTCAGCAGGTTGCCCGCATCCATGGTGCCCTGGCCCGCCCCGGCCCCCACCACGGTGTGCAGTTCGTCGATAAACAGAATGATCTGCCCCTCGGAGTCGGTGACCTCCTTCAGCACCAGGCGCAGGCGTTCTTCAAATTCACCGCGATACTTGGCCCCGGCAATCAGGCCACCAATGTCTAGGGAAATCAGCGTCCGCCCCTTGAGGGATTCGGGCACTTCGCCGTTGATGATGCGCTGGGCCAGGGCTTCGGCGATGGCGGTTTTGCCCACCCCGGGTTCGCCAATCACCACCGGGTTATTTTTGGTGCGCCGGGAGAGGACTTGGATCACCCGCCGAATTTCCTCGTCGCGGCCAATCACCGGATCCAGCTTGCCGTCCCGCGCCGCCTGGGTGAGATCCAGCCCAAACCGTTCCAGCGCCTCATACTGGGCTTCGGGCTTGGGATCGGTAACGCGCTGACTGCCCCGCACCCCCTGGATAGCCGCCATCAGTTCGGCAGAATCCACATTAAAGCCCCGCAGCAACCGCCGCCCAATCCGTTCATCCTGCTGAAAGCCCAGCAGCAAATGCTCCACGGAAATCAGCTTGTCCTTGAAGTTCTCCCGCGCCTCCTCCGCCTTGTCCAGCATTCGATCCAGGCTTTTGCCTAGGTACAAATTGCCGTCCATCGGGGCGCGAACTTTGGCCTGTCGCTGGGTAAAGGTCTCTAGCTCGTCCAAAATTAAGTCCGTATCCAGCTTGGCCTTGGCCAAAATGCGGTGGGCCAGCCCGTCCTCTTCCTGATCGAGCATGGCAATCATCACATGCTCCACTTCTAAATATTGATGTTTGAAGCGACGGGCGACATCCTGCGCCTCAACAATGGCATCCCAGGCTTTGTCGGTAAACTTATCCGGATCGGTGGGCTGCATAATCTCCGTGGGCAGACGGCTTGGGGGGAACCGTTGGTATGTAACAGGCGTTGTAACGGTTGGAAAATCAGTATATCAGGTACGGGCGGGGGGCATGGTTGCGGGGTGGGGAGTCGGGGATGGTAGGGGCGGGGTCTCCCCGTCCCAGAGACCGACGGTAGGGGCAGGGTCTCCCTGTCCCAGGGACCGACGGTAGGGGCAGGGTCTCCCCGTCCCAGGGACCGACGGTAGGGGCGGGGTCTCCCCGTCCCAGAGGTTGGCGCTAAAATCGGTGAGGTTGTCTGTATCGCCTGCCGCTTCCGATCTGGATACGATCCGGGAGACATGGTTCGATGGTGATATTCCCTGGAGATTGTGAACCGAGATTGTGATGGCCAGTGAGGATTTTTATCGGTCGATCCCCGTTCTAGAGCGCTTTATTGACCTGGCGGATCCGGCCCATTATCGGACAGCCCCAGCGGATTGGTACGTGTTGATGACCGATGTGGCCGGGTCTACCGCTGCCATCGAGCGGGGGCAGTACAAGGCGGTCAACGTGCTGGGGGCGAGTTCCATCATGGCGGTGCTGAACGTCATCGCGCCATTGGAGGTGCCCTTTGTGTTTGGGGGCGATGGGGCGGTGCTGCTGGTACCGCCTGTGGCCTTGGGGCAAGCGCGGGCGGCGTTGCTGGGGCTGAAAACCATTGCCCAGGAAGCCTTTGGGCTAAGGCTGCGGGTGGGGGTGGTGCCTGTATCGGCCTTGGCCCCAGATCGGCCCGTGAAGGTGGCTAAATTTCGCCTCACGCCCACCTATTGTCAGGCCAACTTTTTGGGCGGCGGCATCACCGATGCCGAGACCTTGATCAAAACCGAGGCGATGTATCGACTAGAGCAAGGAGGCGACCCCGCTGCGGCTAACTTGACCGGACTGGAATGCCGTTGGCGGGCTATTCCCAGTGAGCCCGGGCACACCCTCAGCCTGATTGTGACGGCCCCCAACCAGGAAAAATCCCCCTCCCCTGATCTGTTTCAGGAGGTGCTGGATGCCATTCAAACCCTCTATGGCGATCCCCTGAGCTATCACCCCGTTGCGCTCAATCGGTTGACGGTGAGCCTCAATCCGCTTCAGCTATGGGCGGAAGTGAAGGCTCGCAGCCCTCAATCAAGGCGATGGATCGACTGGGCCAGAACCTACCTCGAAGCCCTGCTGGGTTATGGCTTGATGACGTTGAACATCCAGGCGGGCGGGGTAGACTGGGGCCGCTATCGGCAGGATGTATGGGCGGCGTCGGACTACCAGAAGCTCGATGACTCTCTACGCATGGTGATGGTGGGCACCCCGGCCCAAACCCAGCAGCTTACCGACTATTTGGAGGATCGCTACCAGCGAGGACAGCTTGTCTACGGCCTCCATGTTTCCGACCGAGCCCTGATGACCTGCCTGATCCTCAACCGCCGCGACTGTCACTTCCACTTAATTGACAGTGCCGATGGGGGCTATGCCCTCGCCGCCAAGCAACTCAAGGCAAGGCTGAAGGCCTAGCTCCCTCCTTCATCTCCTCGCGCCCCCAGCCGTTGACGCCTATTGCCGGGTTCATCCCGGTCAATTCAGATTAGGATTCAGATTAGGATAGTGAAGGATGGGTAAAATAGTTCATTAGTTCTTATTTCCCTGTTCCTCGGTTGCCCCATGGTGCACGGCCCCATCTGAGTCTGGTGTTGACCCCTTAGCCTCAATCCCTGTGACTGCCTATTCCTCTAATTCCTCCTCGAATTCCTCCTCCTCCCCGAGTCAGGGTGCCACGGCCCTGCCTCGGCAGCGGTGGCGTATGCCCACGGCCAACCCCACCCTGGTAGAAGACTTGGCCGTGGCGACGGGGCTTCCGCCGTTAATGGCTCAGGTGTTGGTGCAGCGGGGCATTTTAGTGCCCGAACAGGCGGTGGATTTTTTGAACCCGGAGCGGCTTCAGTTGCCCTCGCCGCTGCTGGAGTTTGAAGACTTGGCGATGAGTTTAGATCTGCTGACCGAGGCGATTCAAACGGGGCGGCGGATCGCCATTTGCGGAGACTATGATGCCGATGGCATGACCAGCACGGCCCTGTTGCTGCGGGCTCTCCGCACCCTGGGGGCCGATGTGGACTACACCATCCCCAGCCGCATGAGTGAGGGCTACGGCATTAACCAGCGCATTGTGGAAGAGGGCCATGCCGCCGGAGTCAGCCTGATTTTGACGGTGGATAACGGCATTGCCGCCGTGGCTCCGATCCAGCGGGCACGGGAATTGGGGCTGACGGTGATTGTCACTGATCACCACGATTTGCCGCCGCAATTGCCCCCCGCCAACGCCATTTTGAACCCGAAACTGTTGCCCGAAACCTCGCCCTATCGCGGGGTGGCGGGGGTGGGGGTGGCCTATATTCTAGCGGTCTGTTTAGCCCAGACCCTGAACCAAACCCAAGACCTGACGGCTCCACTCTTGGAACTGTTTACCCTGGGCACCATTGCCGACCTGGCCCCACTGACGGGGGTAAACCGTCGCTGGGTGCGGCGGGGGCTGGGGCTGCTGCCGCGCTCCCAAATTTTCGGTATTCAGGCGCTGATTCAAGTGGCGGGGCTGGCCGACCAAAGCAAGGCCCTGAAGCCCGAGCACATCGGCTTTCGGCTGGGGCCACGGATCAATGCCGTGGGGCGGCTTAGCGATCCGCAAATTGTCATTGACCTGCTGACCACCGATGACCTGGGCGTTGCCCTAGAGCGGGCCATGCAGTGCGAGCAGATCAACACCACCCGCCAAGACCTCTGCCAGCAGATTGAGCAGGCGGCGGTGGCCTGGTGTGATCAGCAGCAGGCGGCGGGGAGTCTGGATCTGCGGCGGGATCGGGTGCTGGTGGTGGTGCAGCCCCAGTGGCACCATGGCGTGATTGGCATTGTGGCCTCGCGGCTGGTGGAGCGCTACGGCGTCCCCGTGTTTATTGGCACCTACGAGGACGAGGCGGGGGCAGTGATTCGCGGATCGGCAAGGGGCATTCCAGAGTTTGACGTATTTGAGGCGTTGCAGCGCTGTCATGACCTGATGGACAAGTTTGGCGGCCACCGAGCCGCCGGGGGCTTCTCCTTCCGGGCAGAAAACCTCGACACCATCCGCACCCGCCTGTCTCGCTATGCCTGCCAGGTGCTCACCCCCGACCTGCTGAAGCCGCTGATTTCTGTGGATGCCCAGGCCCACCTGAGCGACATCACCTACGCCCTCTACGAACAGATCGATCATCTCCATCCCTGCGGTATTGAGAACCCGGAACCCGTCTTTTGGACGCCCCAAGTCCACATTGCAGAGCAGCAGGTGGTGGGCCGCAACCGGGAACACCTGAAGCTCAGCCTGCGCCAGGGCGACACCACGATCAAGGCCATCGCTTGGCGCTGGGGCGACTATTTCCCGCTGCCTGACCAGGTCGATTTGGCCTATCGCCTAAAGCAAAATGAATGGCAGGGAGTCACCACCGTGGAACTAGAACTGGTGGGTGTCCGACCAACCCCGCTGGCCCCCTCATCGCCCAGCCCAGGGGCAGAGGCTCGGCCTGCGCCGCCCCGAACGGAGGTTGGGCCTGCCCCCCCTGCGGTACCACCAGCGGCCCCGGCGTCGCCTAGGGCGATCGCCCCCGATTCCCCTCCTGGGATTGCCTTTCGCTGTGGCCAGCGAGACTACTGGATTCATCCCACGGAGAACCCCCAGCAATTCACGATTACCAACGCCGACGGCCACCAACTACACATCAACCTCACGACTCAGCAGGGTTCCCTGACCTTGCCCGGTCAGGCGGATCAGGTCATCAACATTACCGCACCGGGCTATGCGGCCCTCATTCAGGCGGGGGTCGAGGCGCTTGACCAGGGGTCGGTTCGCCTGCTGCACGAGGAAATCCAGGCCCAATCAGCGGTGCTGGTGGCCAAGGATCAGCAGATCCAAGCCCAAACGGCGCAACTGGCGGAACGAGATTGGCAACTCCAGGCCCAGGCAGCCCAAATTGCCGATCTAGAACGCCAGATCGAAGCGCAAACGGTGCAACTGGCCGATCAAGCTCAACAAATCCAAGCCCTGCAAGCTCAGATCGCACAGCTTCAGTCCGTGGGATCCGCGCCCGCTGCAACGCCCGCTTCAACGACACCCCCGAAACCCCAACGTCAGACCAGGGGGGCCGTGGAAACCCCGTCGCTGTTTGACCTAGAGGCCCTCTCCCAAACCCCGACAACCGCTGAGCCCGCTGGCCCCACCCCGGCCTCCCCCCCCTCCGACGACGCCCGCTGGCAGCGGCAAGTCCGCACGGATCTGGGCGATGGGATTTGGTTTTGCCTGGGGGAACCCACTCAGCAGGATCTCCTGCTGGCCTTTCAACGGCGGGAACAGTTGGCCTTGCAACCGGATGCAGCGGACTATTCCACCGCCGCGTTGCCCCTGGTGATGGCCCTAGAGCGGGAAATTTGGGCACCGCTGATCGCCGGACTGACGGACTATGGCCAGCATAGTCAGGATGCTGAGGTGCTTCAACTGGCCCAAGCCCTCGGCCACTACGCCAGTCTAGGGGTGCTGCCGGGGCTGTTGACCGAGTCCTGGAAAGCCCTCTCCGATAAGACCTTGCAATCCCCTAGCAAGCCGCGCAAGCTGGCTCAGAAAACCATCCAGGCCGACACCTGGGCCGAGGCATGGCCCATCGGCGGATCCCCCCTCCACGACACCCACCGCGTCCTCCTCGATGAGTTTCTCCAGGGCTGGGCGCACCCGGTGGCCCGGTGGCTCACCACCCTCCCGGAGGATGCCGCCACCGCCCTGGCCCAGGTGCATCAACTGCACCAAATCGCCCGCAGCCCGCAGCCCATGCCGCCCTGGCAGCACCATCTGCTGCAACAGTGGGTGGTGGGAGAACGCCGCAAAGTCGGCATCCTCCCACAAATTTTCCGAGAGCCCTAGTCCCCGCCGTTTTCTGAATCGGGGTGATCCAACTCGGACGGGGGGTTAGTAGCGAATTTGCAGGGTGACACTGGCCTGTACCGTTTGCTCGCCGCCGATGACGGGGGTGGAATAATCCGCCGAGGCGCTGGCCAATTCGGCCCGACGCGGCATGGGTATCGGCATGGGAGGATTGGCCCCATTGATTTGAATACTCACGATTTCCTCTGGCCCTAGGTTGAGGGCACGGAGTACGGTGTTGGCCTGGGTTTGGGCCTCGTTGACGGCCTCCCGCAGGGCGCTTTGGCGGGCCGCTTCTAGGGCGGCATCATCGGCGATGAAGCTAATCCCCCGGATTTGGTTGGCCCCCACGTTGACCGCCTCGTCCAAAATCGCCCCCATGGCCTCGGTGGGCACCTGGAAGCTGACGGTGTTGCTGCCCGTGTAGCCAATCCTCTGGGATCGCCCGTTCTCGTAGCTATAGCGGGGGTTGAGCTGTACCCCGGTGGTTTCCAGCTTTTCCACGTTGCGCGATCGCAGCAGTTCCACCACCGCCGTAGACCGTTGCGCCACCTCCCGCTGCACCGTGGCGGCATCGGTGCCCTCCACATCGACGCCCAGGGAAACCTGGGCCTTGGTGGTTTGCACAGACACTTGTCCCTGTCCGGTCACGGTGAGGGTGCGAAGCAGCGTTTCTTGGGCCATGGCGGTGGGAGTGAGTAGTGGGGTAAAGACAACCGCAGAGGCGAGGGCCGCTGAGGTGAGCAGGGCGGCGGTCAGTCGTTGGGCAACGCGTCCTGAGGTTGCCAGGGCGGCGGTCGGGAACAGGGGCGGAACGGCGCGATGGGAGGCCGTTCCGGAGGCGATGGCGATGGATCTGGTCGCGGCGGGTTCCTCGGGGATCGGCTGGCCAACCAGGTGTCCTAGGGTCAGCCGTTTAAAGGTGAATCGCCGGGGGGTGAATGGTTTGGGGGTGAAGCGGGTTAAGGGGGTCACAATATCAAATCCTCACAAAACAAAACAAAAACGTAGGAACTTCGAGTTTTAATGTGCCATGGGCCAAAGTCGTCCCCATCGTGGTTACCAAATTCGATACATCCCTAGAAACATTGCGCCAAACAGCCAACTCCTGCCCCCTTCCGGTTTCCCCTTCCGCCCCCCTCTCCTCGCAGGAGAGGATCTGGGGGGGTAGCTTGCTTCCCGTCAGGGTGGTCTTCCGGGGGCGTTGTGATCGACTTAAGGATCGGTTATTGCGACTTACCCCCGCCCCTCTCCAGCGGTAGGCTAGGCGGGTTAGCACTCACTCATAGAGAGTGCTAAGTTGGTCTCTGGAGAGCTGAAAGAGCAGGACATGGCAAAAAAAGTTTCCTTTGATGAGGCGTCGCGGCAGTCCCTAGAAAAGGGTGTGAATGCCCTGGCCGATGCCGTCAAGATTACCCTCGGCCCCCGGGGGCGCAACGTGGTGCTAGAGAAGAAGTACGGTGCCCCCCAGATCGTCAACGATGGCATCACCATTGCCAAAGAAGTTGAGCTAGAAGACCCCTTCGAGAACCTGGGCGCTCGCCTGATGCAGGAAGTGGCCTCTAAAACTAAGGACTTGGCTGGGGATGGCACCACCACCGCCACCGTGCTGGCCCAGGCCATGGTGAAGGAAGGCTTGAAGAACGTGGCCGCTGGCACCAACCCCGTTAGCCTGCGTCGCGGCATTGAGAAGGCCGTCGCGGCCCTGGTGAGCGAAATTGCCGCCGTGGCCAAGCCCGTGGAAGGGAACGACACCATCGCCCAGGTGGCCACGGTTTCCGCTGGCAGCGACGAAGAAATTGGCCGCATGATTGCCGACGCCATGGAAAAGGTGACCAAGGACGGCGTCATCACCGTGGAAGAATCCAAGTCCCTCTACACCGAGCTCGACGTGGTGGAAGGGATGCAGTTCGACCGGGGCTATATTTCTCCCTACTTCGTCACCGACCAAGAGCGCATGGTGGTGGAACTGGACAACGCTCGGGTGCTGATCACCGACAAGAAGATCGGTTCCATCCAAGACCTGGTGCCCGTGCTAGAGCGCATCGCCCGTGAGGGAGCCCCCCTGCTGATCATCGCTGAAGACCTGGAAGGGGAAGCCCTGGCCACCCTGGTGGTGAACAAGGCCCGGGGGGTGCTGAGCGTCGCCGCCGTCAAGGCTCCCAGCTTTGGCGAACGCCGCAAGGCCATGTTGCAAGACATCGCCGTGCTCACCGGGGGGCAGGTGATTTCCGAGGAAGTGGGCCTGAGCCTGGATACCGCCGACCTGTCTATGCTGGGTGTGGCCCAAAAAGTGACCCTCACCAAGGACACCACCACCCTGGTTTCCGAGGCGGGCAACAAGGCCGATATCGACAAGCGCATCGCCCAAATCCGCAAGGAACTGGCCGCGACTGATTCCGAGTACGACAAAGAGAAGCTCTCGGAACGGCTGGCTAAACTGGCCGGTGGAGTCGCCGTAATCAAAGTTGGGGCCGCCACCGAAACCGAACTGAAGGATCGCAAGCTCCGCATCGAAGACGCCCTCAGCGCCACCAAGGCTGCCGTGGAAGAGGGTATCGTTCCCGGTGGTGGGGCCACCCTGCTACACCTGGCCTCCAAACTGGACGCCGTGAAAGCCTCCCTCACCGCCGAGGAAGCGATCGGGGCCGACATCGTCAAGCGGGCCATTGAAGCGCCCCTGCGCCAGATCGCTGACAACGCGGGCCAAGAGGGTTCCGTCATCGTGGAGAAGGTGAAGTCCCAGGGCTTCCCCACGGGCTACAACGCCCTCACCGGATCCTACGAAGACCTGATCCAGGCTGGAATCGTAGACCCCGCCAAGGTGGTGCGCTCTGCCCTGCAAGATGCGGCATCCATCGCCGGACTGGTGCTCACCACCGAAGCCCTGGTCGCGGAGATCCCCGAACCGGCGGCCCCCGCTGGTGATCCCGGCATGGGCGGCATGGGTGGCATGGGCGGCATGGGCGGCATGGGCGGCATGGGCGGCATGGGCATGATGTAGTCTGCCCGACATTACGGTCGCCGTTCCTTAAATAACCCCTAACGTCTAAGGGCACAGTCTTGGCTGTGCCCTTATGCTTTGTAGGGTTGGCTTATCCATCGATGGGAGAGAGGTTGAGATGGCACGTAAACGCAAGATTTCCAAAGCCTCTCAAGCCGATGGAAATAACCGGGTGGCTCGGCGATCTGCCCTCATTCTGGAAGCCGATCACTTTTTGCTGGAACCGCCCCTGCCCCCGGCAACCGACGGGGAGAGTCACACCGACGAAACCCACGAGGATGACGACCTCGATGAGATTGTCGAATTTAACTACAGCGCCCCCGGCACCCTTCCCGGCACCCTGAATATTCCCGAAGATGCCCTCCCCACGGAACTGGTGCTAATGGCCTATGGCCCCAACGGTGCCCTCACCAAAGCCATCGAACGGGTGGAGGACTGTCGGGCCATGGTGAAACAACAGACCGTGAGCTGGATGGATGCGCGAGGTCTGGGCAGCGAAGATTTGCTGAAGGAGTTGAGCCAGTTGTTTTACCTGCATCCGCTGATGCTGGAGGATGTGGTCAACGTCCCCCACCGTCCCAAAATTGACTTTTACGACAATCAAATTCTGGTGATTATGCAGATGGTGCGCCCCAAGGATACGGGCACGGGGGTCGGCAGCGAGCAGGTCAGTTTTGTGCTGGGTCAAGATTTCCTCGTCACCTTCCAAGAAGAACCGGAATGGGACTCCTTTGAACCCGTGCGCGATCGCATTCGCCGGGGCATGGGGGCCATCCGCAACCAAGGCCCCGACTATTTGGCCTACGCCCTCTTGGATACCATCGTAGATAGCTTCTTCCCCGTCCTCGAAACCATTGGCGATGAACTGGAAGCCCTGGAAGAAGAAGTGGTCGATAACCCGAGTCGTGAGACCATCGAAAATATTCACCGAATGCGCCGTGCCCTGATGAAATTGCGTCGCTACATCTGGCCCCAGCGCAGTGTCATCAACAGTCTAATTCGTGATAGTGAAGACTTGGTGAGTCAGGATGTCAAACTCTACTTGCAGGATGTCTACGATCACATTGTACAAGTGGTCGATATTATTGAAAACTATCGAGAAATTGCCTCTAGCTTGATGGATGTGTACCTTTCCTCCATCAACAATCGCATGAATGAAGTGATGAAATTACTCACGGTTGTTTCTTCGATTTTCATCCCCCTCACCTTCATTGCTGGGGTCTATGGCATGAACTTTGATCCTCGCGCCTCCCCCTTCAACATGCCGGAGTTGGAATGGCACTGGGGTTATCTTCTCTGCCTAGGAATGATGACCCTCATTGCCGGACTACAAATCTATTTCTTCTGGAAGCGCGGCTGGTTTGATACCTTCTCCACCACCCGCCGCTAATGATCGTCGTTGGGCGGTCGTTGGGCGGTCGTTGGGCGGAGGATCTGTGCCACTGGGATGGGGCTTGGTGGATCGGGTCGGGCGCTGGCAGTCTAGCCTTCGACCGTCAGCACTGTGGCACAATGGACGATAGTCTAATTTTGTTGTGCCGTAATCCTTAGAAACGCCCGTGAGTTCTACTGCTGCCCCATCCCATTCCTCCCCTGCACCTCGTCGGGCGGTCTTTCCGTTCACCGCCGTGATTGGCCAAGATGATATGAAGCTGGCCCTGCTGCTCAACGTCATTGACCCCAAGATTGGCGGGGTGATGATCATGGGCGACCGAGGCACGGGCAAATCCACCACGATTCGCGCCCTGGCCGACCTGCTACCCGAAATTGAGGTCGTGGCCGACGATCCCTTCAGTCGGTCTCCCCAGGATCCCGACATCATGGCCGAGCGGGGTACCACAGAGCTTCCCATTGCCGCCAAAAAAGTACCCATGATCGACCTTCCCCTGGGGGCCACCGAAGACCGGGTTTGCGGCACGATCGACATCGAAAAAGCCCTCTCCGAAGGGGTCAAAGCCTTTGAACCGGGGCTGCTGGCCAAGGCCAACCGGGGCATCCTCTACGTGGATGAAGTTAACCTGCTCGACGATCACCTGGTGGATGTGCTGCTCGACTCCGCTGCCTCCGGCTGGAACACCGTGGAGCGGGAGGGCATCTCCATTCGCCACCCGGCCCAGTTTGTGCTGGTGGGTTCTGGCAACCCAGAGGAAGGGGAACTGCGGCCCCAACTGCTCGACCGCTTTGGGATGCACGCCGAAATCCGCACCGTGCGTAACCCCGAACTGCGGGTGGAAATCGTGGAGCAGCGCTCCGCCTTTGACCAAGACCCCGCTGGCTACCTGGCCCAGCACGAAGCCAAACAGGCCGAGTTGCAGGCTCGCCTGGTGGAGGCCCAAAAGCGCCTGCCCTCCGTCACCCTGGAGTACGAAGACCGGGTGCGCATTTCTGAGGTATGCGCCGAGCTCGATGTCGATGGCCTGCGGGGGGATATCGTCACCAACCGCGCCGCCAAGGCGATCGCCGCCTACGAGGGCCGCACGGAAGTCACCCTTGAGGACATCCGGCGGGTGATTGTCCTCTGTTTGCGCCACCGTCTGCGGAAGGATCCCCTGGAAAGCATCGACTCTGGCTTCAAGGTGGAGAAGGTGTTCTGCAAGGTGTTTGGCCTCGCCGATCCCGATGAAGCCATGGCCAACGGTCGCCAACCCGTTGGGGTGAAGTGATCCAGTCCGCTGTAGCGCCCGGTTCGCCGTGACCCGTATTTTGGGCATCGATCCTGGCTTGGCCACCTTGGGTTTCGGGGTCATCGACACCCCGTCCCAGGGGGCTGAGTCTGGGGTGGCAGTGGTGGATTTTGGCGTGATTTCCACCCCGGCTAAAACCCCGGTGGGCGATCGTCTGTGCATCATTTACGACGATCTCCATAGCCTGATCGACCAGTTCCACCCGGATCAGGTGGTCATTGAAAAGTTTTTCTTCTATCGCATGGGCAATACCATTTTGGTGGCCCAGGCTCGGGGCGTCGTCATGCTGGTGCTGGCCCAATACCAGCTACCGCTGACAGAATTCACCCCCGCCCAGGTGAAGCAAGCCCTCACCGGATACGGCAACGCCGACAAGGCCGATGTCCAGGAAGCGGTGGCCCGTGAGCTCAACCTCGACAAAATCCCTCGCCCTGACGATGCCGCCGATGCCCTAGCCTTGGCCTTAACCGGGTGGTTTCAGGGGTAGGCCCCCAAGCAGGGGAAGACCGAGGGTTAAGACAGATGTCGCTGCCGTGGCGAGCCCTAGGGGCCTTGCCATACTGGAATTAATCTGCCAGAGGGGAAAGTGCCATGTTTAAACGCATTTTAGTCGCTGTAGATTGTGAATCCACCACGGCCCATCAGGTGTTAGCCGAAGCCCAGGACATGGCCCTGGCGCACCAAGCCGATCTTCAGTTGGTGCATGTCCTGTCTCCGGTCAGCCTGGGCTATCTGGATCCCAGCTATATGACCCTGGATGGGGCGTTGAATACCATCAACCCCCAAAACTACGAAGCCCACCTGGCCACCTGGGAAGAGATTAAGCAGCGCACCCAAGATCGCCTGAATGCCGACCTGACCGCTGCCCGTCGTCAGGGGATTGCCACCACGGCGACGCAACTGGTCGGGGATCCGGGCAAAGCCCTTTGTGCCCTGGCCCGAGACTGGTCAGCGGATTTACTTGTGGTTGGGCGACGGGGAATCCTCGGGCTGGGCGAAATGATCCTGGGCAGTGTGAGCAATTATGTGCTCCATCACGCCCCCTGCGCAGTACTGGTGGTTCAGGGGGGCAAAATACAGGCGTAACAATCTTTGCGATAATTCCTATTAAGCTCAGTGAGGCTCCCCTCTGCCCCCATGACCAGGCCAGACGCCCGCACCGAAGCCTAGGCCGATGCCGACCATTGGCCCCACGACTCCGTGCATCCTAGGCCAAGCCCTAGCATTTAGGGTAGAACTGAGAAGAGAAGCCTGGTCATTGGAACCCTATCCGTCAGGGTGGTCTGGCATCGGTTCCAGGGTTTTGGCTTTGTTCTAATGTTGTTGGGTGGTGATCACCATGTCTGTCCCCTCTTCCATGCCAGACTCGCCGCATTCTCGCCCCGATGTCCTGCAATCCTTGGGGACAGTTCCCGTCGTGATGCCAGCGACGGCATCGGTCAAGGCGGTTCTCGCCCAACTGGGCAACCCTGCGGCAGAGGGCGATGATGCCGTGCTGCTGGTGGAGAATGAACGGCTGGTGGGGCTGGTGTCCGATCTCGACGCTGTCCGTTTTTTGGCTAGCGGGGTAGACCTAGCGGATCCCATCTCCCAACACATGACCCAGATCCTGATCCAGATCACCTGGGATCAGATCACGAGTCCCCTGGATGCCCTGGAGATCATGCGGCAGCGGCAGATCCATCACCTGCCCGTGGTGGATGATCAGGGGCGGCCCCTGCGGATGATTTCCATGGGATCCCTGCAAGTTGCCCTCACCCCCCCCAACATCTTGAAACTACAGGCGGTGGAATCGCGCACGACCCTCGAACTGGCCACAGCGCGGCCTACAGACTCGACCCTCAGCGTGGCCCAGCAATTGGCCGCACCCCAGAGGCGTTGTGTGGTGGTGGTGGATGACAGCGCCGAGGGGCAGACCACCCTCGTGGGCCTGGTGCTGCGCCAGGATGTGTTGCGGTTTCAGGCGCGTCAGCTTGATTTGTCTAGGTTGCCGGTGCAGACGGTGATGCGGGAAGCTCAGCTTTGCCTTCAGCCCAGCGACTCCCTGTGGCTGGCCTACCAGGAAATGAGCCAGCGACGGCTACCCTGCCTGGTGGTGACAACGCCCCAGCGCCATCCCCTCGGGGTGATCACGCCCTTAGATTTGCTGAATAGCTTTGACCATCAAGAATTTCAAACCTCCGTGAGCAGTCTGTGGCGCAACTTTCGGCAGTCGGACTGGGATCAGGCTGAACTGTGGAAAACCCACAACGCTGAGCTAGAGCGGCTGGTGCAAACCCGAACCCGCCAGCTTGAGGAACAACTGAAGATCGGTCGCCTCCTGACCAGCCTCACCCAGCGTATCCATGAATTTCTGGACGTGGAGGATATCCTGTCTACCACGGTCGATGAGGTGCGGCAACTGCTCCAGGTGGATCGGGTGGTGGTCTACCAATTTGACGGAAAAGCCCAGGGCGAAGTGGTGGTGGAATCGGTGGTGCCGCCTTGGCCATCGCTGCTGGGGCAAACGATTCTAGACGAGTGCTTTACCCAAGATTGGGCGGAGTCCTATCGCTATGGCCGCATCCAGGCGGTGGAGGATATTCAGCGGGCCGGACTGACCCCCTGTCATCGGGATCTGTTGGCCGGGTTAACCATTCGCGCCAATTTAGTCGTGCCCATTGTCTGTGATGATCAGTTGTGGGGGCTGCTGGTGATTAACCAATGCGGCCAACCCCGCCGCTGGCACGATTGGGAAGTGCGCTTAATGGAACAACTGGCGCGGTCGGTGGCCATTGCCATTCGCCAATCGGAGTATTACTACCGACTCCAGGCCGACCTGGAAGCGCGTAAGGGCTTTGAGCGACATCTCCAGCAGATCAACGATGCCCTAGAGCACAAGGTGGCCGAACGCACCGCCGAACTGCAACAGGAGGTGGATCATCGCCGGGAGGCGGAAG
The DNA here is from genome assembly GCA_035285305.1 of Leptolyngbya sp. Taxonomy (GTDB): domain Bacteria; phylum Cyanobacteriota; class Cyanobacteriia; order Phormidesmidales; family Phormidesmidaceae; genus Nodosilinea. The sequence continues at coordinate 5,758 of JAYKHF010000115.1, read as the reverse complement.
TGGCCCTAGCCCATACCAACCAACAGCTTCAGGCCATGCTGAATGCGGTACCCGCCATGGTGTCGTGGGTGAGTGCCGAGGGGTACTACCTGGGCTGCAACCATCGCCTAGCGACCTTGACGAACCTCACCCCAGCGGACTTTGTGGGTCAGCCCGTGGGGTTCGTGGGGGGGCAGTCATCTCCCTTTAGCTGCTTTGCGGAGCGCTTTTTGCAGGGGGAGGCCGAAACCGCCAGTGAGGAAACAGAATTTTCGATCAACGGGACTGTGCATCACTGGCTGCTGGTGGCCCAAAAATATGATCAAGGGGCGGCAGCGGTGTTTGTGGGCCTCGATGTGAGCGATCGCAAGCGTGGGGAAGCCGAACGGGAACAGGCCAAGGCCGCCCTCCAGATCAGCGAAACCAAGTTCCGTAGCCTGGTGGAGCAAACCAACGACTGGGTGTGGGAACTGGACGACCAGTTTTGCTTTACCTATATCAACCCCAGGGCCACAGAAATCTTGGGCTATCCGGCCTCAGAGATTCTCGGCCACCGCTTCAGTGACTTCATGGCCGAGGACGAAGCTATCCGGTTTAGCACCATCCTGGGCCACCTGATCCAGCAGCGTCAGCCCTTCACCCAACTTGAAGCCAGCGCCCTCCATCTGGAGGGACAGATCCTGGTGTTGGAAATTAGCGGATCGCCTATTTTTGACGCGGCGGGCGACTTTCAGGGCTATCGGGGCATCACCCGCGACATCACGGAACGCAAGCAAATTGAGCTGAATATTCGCAAGGCCCTCACCCGTGAGAAGGAACTCAGCGACCTCAAAACCCGGTTTATTTCCATGGCCTCCCACGAGTTTCGGACGCCACTGACGACGATCCTGGCCTCCGCCGAAAGCCTGGATCGCTATCGTCATAAGTTCAGCCCCGAAAAACAGCAAACCATCCTGAACCGCATTAAGTCCTCCGTTCACCATGTGATTGGCCTCCTGAACGATGTGCTAACCATGAACAAAACCGAGGCGGGCAAACTCACCTACAACCCGACGGCGATGGATTTGCAACAGTTCTGCCAGGAGGTGATCGAAGAACTTCAGTTGGCCCACACCGACTCCATCAGCCCCCTGGAACTGGTGTGCCGGGGTGATCGATTCCAGGCCATGGCCGATGAAAAGCTGCTGCGCCACATTTTGATTAACCTGCTGTCCAATGCGATTAAATATTCCCCAGATCGCCAGCCCATTACCGTCATCCTCACCTGCACCGCCACCGATGCGGTGTTTGAGGTGAAGGATCAGGGCATTGGCATCCCGGCGGATGACCAAGCCCAGATGTTTGAGCCTTTTCACCGAGGCAACAATGTCGGTAATATTTCTGGCACCGGGTTGGGGATGGTGATTGCCCAACGGGCGGCAGAGGCGCACCAAGGCCAGATTTCCTTCACCAGTTCGGTGGGCGTGGGCACCACCTTTACCGTCACTGTTCCCCTCAAGTTCTTGGAGTAACGATCATGGCTAGAATTTTGGTAATTGAAGACGAAGCTGGGGTGCGCGATAGCCTGGTCGATATCCTCGACGCCGAGGACTACATTGTCGAAAGTGCCGTGAACGGCGAAGACGGGCTACGCCAAATTCGCGAATTTCACCCCGACCTGGTGATCTGCGACATCATGATGCCCGTCCTCGATGGCTATGGGGTCCTCGAACAGGTGCGCCAAGACCCCGCCCTCGCGACCCTGCCCTTTGTGTTTCTTTCGGCCAAGGCCGACCACCAAGACTTCCGGAGCGGCATGGATCTGGGGGCCGATGACTACCTCACCAAGCCCTTCACCCACGAGGATCTGCTGCGCATGATCCAAACCCGCCTGAGCGCTCAGCAGGCCCTTGAACAGAAGACCCAACAACAGCTCGATGCCCTGCGCACCAGCATCAGCACCGCCCTGCCCCGGGAACTGGGCGGCCCGATGCGGGAGGTGCTCAACCTCTCGGCCACCCTAGCCGAACAGGCCGACACCCTGGCCCCAGAACAGGTGGAAACCCTGGCAAAGGCCATTCACCGCAGTGCCCAACGCACCGCCCGCCTCACCCAAAACATGCTGCTCTATGCCAAGCTAGAGCGCCTGCATCTCGATCCCCAGGCGGCCCGCCACCTGAAGCCGCAATACACCGACCGGGCTGACGTAATTCTCCAGGAAATCGCCGAAGCCCTCGCCACCGACTACCTGCGCGACGACGATCTCGATCTGTCCCTCGAACCCTTCCCGGTGCCCATGTCGGAGGGCCAAATGCGGAAGGTGTGCGAGGAACTGATCGACAACGCCCTCAAGTTTTCCACCGCTGGCACCCCCATTAAAATCTTTGGGGCCTACGCCGACGGCCAAACCAGCTTCTCCATCATCGACTATGGCCAAGGCATGACCGCCGACCAAATCGCCAATATCGGAGCCTACCTCCAGTTTGACTCCAGCACGGAAACCACCCAGGGCACCGGCCTCGGCCTTGCCATTGCCAAACGCCTGGTGGAACTGCACCAGGGCGAAATCATCATTGAAAGCATCCCCGGTCGCCAAACCATCGTCCGCGTTGTCCTGCCCGACTAGGGGCGTCCCCCAGGAGGGCTCATCCAGATTGGAAACGGACACGGGTAGATGGGCCACACCACCCATTCGCTGGGGCCAAGTTTGACCAAGGGGTGCCCTTCGGCGGAAACACGGCTTGTAGCCTACCGATCAGACGGAAGGCCCTTTAAAATGCAGACTTCTCAAATGCCGTAATCTCCCCTACGGACGCAGTGCCTTGTGCCCGACTCCCGACTCCCAACTCCCGACTCCCCCATGCTCACCCTCAACCTCACCCCCCTCACCCCCCTCGACCACACCCAATTCGAGCAACTCTGCGCCGCCAACCCCGAAATTAAGCTAGAACGCACCCCCACCGGAGAACTGATTATTATGTCGCCCACCGGCGGAGAAACCGGGAAAAACAACGCCACCCTCATCGCCCGCTTTGTGATCTGGAACGAGCAAACCAACCTCGGCGTCGTGTTCGATTCCTCCACCTGCTTCAAACTCCCCGACGGCGGTGATCGATCCCCCGATGTCTCCTGGGTCGAAAAATCCCGCTGGGACGCTCTCACCCCCGACCAACAGCGCAAATTTCCGCCCCTCTGCCCCGACTTCGCCCTAGAACTCGTCTCCCCCAGCGACAACCCCGCCACCGTCCGCCTCAAAATGCAGGAATACCTCGACAGCGGCCTCCGCCTCGGCTGGCTGATCAACCCCCCAGCCCAACAGGCCGAAATCTACCGCCCCCACCAACCCCCCGAAATCTTGACCGCCCCCGCCACCCTCTCCGGCGAAACCATCCTCCCCGGCTTTACCCTAAACCTCACCTGGCTCTGGCTCTAACTCCCCAGGACAGAGAAACCGCGCCTCTACCTGACCCCCGACTCCCAACTCCCAACTCCCGACTCCCGACTCCCGACTCCCAACTCCCGACTCCCGACTCCCGACTCCCCATGACCAACCTCCACCTCATCGACCATCCCCTGATTCAGCACAAGCTCACCCTCATGCGACGGGCGGAGACCAGTACGGCTAAGTTTCGTGCCCTGCTGAAGGAAATTAGTCTGCTGATGGCCTACGAGGTGACGCGGGATTTGCCGCTGAAGTTGGAGACCATTGAAACGCCGCTGGCCACGATGCAGGCTCCGGTGTTGGCCCCAGAGAAAAAGCTGGTGGTGGTGTCGATTATGCGGGCGGGCCAGGGCATTTTGGATGGCATTTTGGAACTCATGCCCTCGGCGCGGGTGGGCCACATTGGGCTGTATCGCGACCCCCAAAGTTTGCGGGTGATTGAGTACTTCTACAAGGTGCCGGAAAATCTCTCCGACCGGGATGTGCTGGTGGTAGACCCGATGATTGCCACGGGCAATACAGCAGTGGCGGCGCTGTATCCCCTCAAGCAGGCCAATCCTCGATCGCTGCGATTTCTCTGTTTGTTAGCGGCCCCGGAGGGCATCGCCCATTTCCACCGCGAACACCCGGATGTGCCCCTCTACACCGCCGCCATTGACGAAAAACTGGACGAACGAGGCTACATTTTGCCCGGATTAGGGGATGCGGGAGATCGGCTGTTTGGCACCAAGTAATTCGTCCGCTGGATCGCGGGTCTCACCGTTTCCGGGTATCCACTTTGCCGGAGGGGGTGCGTCAGCCTTTCTATTCCTAAGCAACGGGATTTCTATCTTTGGAAATAACGCCTGCCGATCAAGGGCTACCCGTCGCTGTGTAGGATGGTAGGCAGACTCTAGATTGCTTTTATTGCGTGGGAAAGCCACCAAAACGAGGCTCCCATGGGCAATATCAGCCTAGAAACGAATGTTTTCACCTATTTTGACGCTTGTTAAGGGGTTTGAGTATGACGGCGGTTAACACCCAATCCATTCCGGCATTTTGCGAGGGGATTCAGCACTTTGGTGCTCTGCCCCCAGACTTTGCCACCCATGGTCAAGGCGCGGCCATTGCCCCTGGCCAAACCGCCATTGCCAACCCCAGCGACCCCGCTGCCGTTTACCAAACCCTGCTGGCTGCCGATGCCCTGCGCTATCTAACCCTGCAAATGACCGCCAGTAAGGAGTCGGGCCATCCCGGCGGCTTTGCCAGCATCGCCGAAGCCATCGCCTCCCTGGTCATGCTGGGCCATAAGAATATCGTCACCGAAGTCGGCCACCACGCCCCGGGCTTCTATAGCAATGTGTTTTTGGATGGTTCCCTAGGGGCGATGGGCATTCATACCGTCCAAGACCTGTGCGATCGTTTCCGGGAAACCCACGGGCTGCTGGGCCACCTGTCGGGCCAAATTCCGGGACTGCTGGCCCCCGCTGGCCCCTTGGGGCAAGGGCAGCACTTTGCCATGGCTGGAGCCAAGCTGCATCCTGGGGTGCTGTTCCCCGTCACCATTGGCGATGGCGGCCTGGGCGAACCCTACATCATGAGCAGCATTGCCCACTTCAATACCGCCTACCCCAGCGCCACCAACTTCCTGCCCATCCTGGTGTGGAATGGCTACAGCCAAGAGCACCACAGCATGGTTTCCACCAAGAGCAACCCGGCCATGATCGACTACTGGCGCGGCAACGGCTTCCAGGAGGTGATCCTGGTGGATGCCAAGGACTTTGACGATGCCAACCAACCCGGAGACTACGTCGATAGCACCGCCTTTAGTTTTGGTCAACGGATGGCCTTTACCCAGGCGGTGCTCGAAGCCACGGATAAAGCGGCCAAACTGGCCCTCGGCGGCACCTTGACAGTGCTGATCGTGAAGCAACTCAAGGGCGCGGGCGTCCACAAGCGCGGTGCCCAGTCCCACAACCTCTATCCCGGCGATTCCCTCACGCGGGATTACATCGTTAGCGCCCTCACCACCCGTGCCCTGCACCCCGATGCCTGGAACCTGGTGCGTACCAACTACGAACGCGCCGCTGGTGGCCCCTCTGCCCAGGTGGCCGTGACTGAGAAAGAACTGCCCCTAGCGGATTTAGGCACCCTACCCCTGAACGAGTTCCCCGTGGGCGGAGACAAGCAGGTCGCGACGACGGCGATGGGTGCCCTAGTGGGCTACGTCGGTCAGCAAGACCCCACCTTTGTGGTCACGAACGCCGACGGCAACGCCGCTTCGGGCATCAACAACATCAACCAAGCCCTGAAGATCATCCACCCCACCACCGACGCCACCTACTTCCAGCAGCCCCAGGGCCAGGTCTACGAACCCCT
>JAYKHF010000114.1:0-3011 GCA_035285305.1 Leptolyngbya sp. | reverse complement strand
GATTGGCAGGACTGGCGTTGGCAACTTAAGAATCGTCTGAACTCCGTTGCCGACCTTGAAGCCATTATCGATCTCAGCCCGGAGGAACGTGAGGGACTCAGTGCACCCAGTCATTTTCGAGTCGATGTTACGCCTTATTTTGCCCAGCTCATTCATCCGACCGATCTGAATTGCCCTATCCGCAGACAGGTGATTCCCCTCGGCCATGAACTTCAGTCCTTTGACGGTTCCATGGTGGACAGTCTCGGGGAGGAGGCCCAAAGCCCTGTGCCGGATCTGGTGCATCGGTACCCAGATCGGGTGTTGATGATTGTGACGACCCACTGTGCGAGTTACTGCCGCTATTGCACCCGCAGCCGTATTGTGGGCGATTTTCACCATGTTTCTGGCCTCAACCATCTAGAGGCCCAACTGAACTACCTCAGAACCCATCCCGAAATTCGGGATGTGCTGATTAGCGGGGGCGATCCGCTGACCCTTTCTGATGCGGCCCTAGGCCATTTGCTCAAGGAACTCAGAGCCATTGAACATATTGAAATTATTCGCATTGGCAGTCGGGTGCCGATCTTCCTGCCGCAGCGAATTACCCCAGAACTCTGCGAATTATTGCGTCAGTTTCATCCCCTTTGGATTAATATTCACACGAACCATCCCCGGGAAATTACGGATACTGTGGCGGTGGCCCTAGCGCGATTGGCCGACGCTGGTATTCCCCTGGGGAACCAGAGCGTGCTCCTGGCGGGCATCAACGACACGGTTGAGGTGCAGCGCCAGCTCGTCCATGCCCTGGTGAAACACCGCGTTCGTCCCTACTACCTCTATCAGTGTGACTTGGTTGAGGGGGCTGGCCATTTCCGAACCTCCATTGCGAAGGGGGTGGAGATCATCTCGAAGTTGCAGGGCTATACCAGCGGCTATGCCGTCCCGAAGTATGTGGTGGATGCTCCTGGTGGTGGCGGTAAGGTCGTAGTGGCTCCCTCCACGATTCTGGGCCAATCCCCGGATCACCATGTGGTGCTCCAAACCTACGACGGCGGTACGGCCATCTATCAAGAGCCCGCTGATTATAGTCAGCCGTCTGATGGGCTGACCAAAGATGCTGCACCGGGCGCGGACACTGCGCCCCCACCGCCTTCGGACCATGGAGGGGGCAGGTCTCCTGACCCTTTGGTAAATCTGGGTTCTGGCCAGTGTTGTCAGTCAACCAGACCAGCCGCAGCGCCGCTAAAAGCTGACCATCGGTATCTACGGACGAGAAAACCGCGACACCCGGGCTGGAGCGCTGTTCATCACCTAGGGGTGAGCGCTAGGGTGAGCGACTGGGAGCCTTGTCTGGGCTCAGGAAACCCCCTGCCATAGGCCATGTGTCCCCTGAATTTTGCACCGCGAATTAAGTGTGCCGAAATTTTTGCCATGGAGTAAGCTTAACGGCAAGTGTTCAGGAGAAAACACATGAGCAGCGTACGGCGTTGGATGGGAAAGGCAGCATATGCATCGCTGTTGGCGGCCACGGTGGCGGGGGCCGTCCTGCGTCCAGAGTCAGCCCAGGCCCAGGTCGCCTACGGCAGTTATGTGGGGGTAGGGGCTGGGGTTGGCCTGACTAACGCGGCGGCTACCGGACAGGGGGGCGGTATCCAAGGAGTCATCGCAGGGCGCTATCGGTTCCTCACCATGCCGATCTCGGCCCGGGCTCAAGCCTTTGTGTTTGGCGACAGCTTTGCCGTGGTGCCCACGGTTTCCTACGACTTTCCCCTAAATTGGAACACCGATGCCTACATTGGGGCTGGGGTCTCCATTCCCAGTGGCGGATCCGCCCCCAGCGCAGTGGGCGACAAAACCGCCTTCGTGTTGCAACCTGGGGTTGACTACATGTTCCCCAACAGCAATCTCGTGGCCTTTGGCAATGCCATCTTTGCCTTTGATGCTTACCGAAACGGCGGCAATACGGCCATCTCGGTGCAGGGTGGGGTGGGGGTTCAGTTCTAGACGGCCCTGGCGGTTACGCGCTATCGCCCTTCCCCATCCAGCCCCCAACGCAGTAAACAGTGATCGCCTCAAGGGAAGGTCTGACTGTGCCATCGATTATTGGTATTCTCTCATTTCTATTCATCGGCTATCTGATCAGCTCGGTGCGGATCATCAACCAGGGTGAGGAAGCGTTGGTAGAACGCCTAGGGCGCTATCATCGCAAGCTCAAGCCTGGGTTGAATTTCATTGTGCCCACCCTAGACTACATTCGCCTCAAGGACAGTGTGCGAGAGCGCATTCTAGATGTGGCCAAACAGGGGGCAATTACCCGGGACAACGTCTCCCTGGAAGTGGATGCGGTGGTGTACTGGCGCATCCTAGAGCTAGAACTGACCTACTATGCCATTGAGGATGTGGAGCAGGCGATTCAGGAACTGGTGGTTACCACCCTGCGCTCGGAAATTGGGAAAATGGAGTTTGAGAATACCTTTTCCTCCCGCGATGAATTGAACCGAGCCCTGCTATCCCAACTGGATGAAGCGACGGAACCTTGGGGCGTCAAGGTCACACGGGTGGAGGTGCAGGAAATTATGCCCCCGGAGGAAGTCCGCCGTTCCATGCAGAAACAACAAGCTGCCGAGCTGGAGCGTCGCGCCACCGTCCTCAAAGCCCAAGGGGATCAAGAGGCTGCGATCAAACGGGCGGAAGCCACGGTTCGATCCATTCAAATGTTGTCTGACGCGCTACAGCAACGGGAGAATGCCCCCAGCATCCTACAATTTCTGATTGCCCAAGACTACGTGGAAGCCAACCAACGGCTGGGCGAAAGTGACAACTCAAAGGTTGTCTTTATGGATCCCAAATCCCTCACCGAAGGCCTAGCTCGCCTGATTGAACCCGACCTCATGGCTGGGCCTGCCAAACCTAAGCCGGACGATGACTTCCCCAGCCGCCGTCGTCGTAGTGGGCCATAGCTTGGCCACAGCATAGAATATGCAGCGCCATCGTCATCCATTCCACGGGTAGATAAGGAGTAATCAAGG
>JAYKHF010000113.1:0-3473 GCA_035285305.1 Leptolyngbya sp. | reverse complement strand
GACCAACGCCAGGGATTTGCCCCCCTCTGTCCCGATTTTGTCATTGAGCTCCTGTCGGCAACGGATGACGTGGCCACGCTTCAGGCCAAGATGCAGGAATACATGGACAACGGTTGTCGGCTGGGCTGGCTGGTGAACCCCAAAACCCGCACCGTAGCGGTGTATCGCCCCGATGCCGCCCCAGAAACTCTCCCCTTCACGGCCACCCTATCCGGAGAAGCCGTCTTGCCCGGATTTGAACTTAACCTCCATCGCCTCTTGCCCTAGGCCTTCGGGGGAGGGGAGAACCCAGGGTTCTTCAAGAACCCTGGGTTCTGAGGCACAAACTAGTGCCCTTCAACGACGGGATTACCCGCCTGGGGTGTGCTGAGTTGGGGGGGCTGGCGGAAGACAGCGTAGACCGCCTGCAAGGACGAATTGTGATCAACGGCCCCACCATCGAAGGGCTCAATCCCGACGGACTACAAGCCTTTACCCAAGCCAATCAACCCAGTAGCGGCGATGGGGAAGATTAATCGGCGTAAACTAGGGGCAGGGCGAATCCTGTGGAGGTGTAACCGATGATTGCCGAACCCAAATTTATGCCTATGTCACCCCAGGATTACCTCGCCTGGGAAGCCCAACAGGATGAAAAATACGCCTACGTTGACGGTGAAGTCTTCGCCATGACCGGGGGCACCATTCCCCATAACCTGATTGCCCTGAATCTGGCTTCAGCCCTAAAATCCCACCTACGAAAAAAGAGCTGTTTGGTAGTGATGGCCGATGTGAAAGTACAAATTTCCCGCAATGGCCCCTACCACTATCCCGATGTGATGGTGAGTTGTGATGCTAGGGACAAAAATGCAATCAAGCTGATTCAATATCCTTGCCTGATTGTTGAAGTGTTATCTCCGAGTACTGCCGCCTACGACCGCAGCGACAAATTTACCCACTACCGCCAGATTCCCACGCTGCAAGACTACGTCCTCATTGATGCCGAAAAAATCAGCATTGACCGCTATCGACGCATTGCGGATCGCCACTGGGATTTGCAAACCTATCTGGCAGGGGAATCCCTCGATTTACCCAGCATCGATTGGGAAATTCCCCTAGAGCGCATTTACGAAGACGTACCGATCTCACCTCAGGATGATGCAGAAGCGGTGGATCAGGAGGTTGAGTAGATCAGAAACTCGCTAGAACCCATATCTGTCAAGGGGGCAGGAGACCTGCCCCCTACATAAACCCAATACGGTAGGGGCGCGGTTTTCGCGCCCGATATGGCACCACCGGCCCTACAACCTTAGAACAGTCGGAAAAATGCGATGAATGCCCTGGGATGTTGGTAAGCTGATAATTCTTGTTTTTGGTGATCACGCGGTTGGGGTTGCAGGGTGAGTGACGCGGGTTCGGGATGATCCCAGGTCTCGAACGGTCACAGAACTTGTGAATCCCCAGTGGTCTAAACCCTTGTTATTGCAGAAACGCAACTGGTGGCAGGCATGGACAACAAACTAATGCTAATGATTCCGGGGCCAACCCCCATCCCCGAACAGGTACTCTTGGCCATGGCCAAGCATCCCATGGGGCACCGCAGCGGCGAATTTAGCGCCATCATGGCTGAGGTGACGGAAAACCTCAAGTGGCTGCACCAAACCCAAAACGATGTGCTGATCCTGGCCTCCAGCGGCACCGGGGCGATGGAAGCGGGCATCATCAACTTCCTGAGCCAGGGCGACAAAGTGCTGGTGGGCAACAACGGCAAATTTGGCGAGCGCTGGGGCAAGGTGGCTCGCGCCTTTGGGTTGGATACCCAGGAAATCACGGCGGAATGGGGTAAGCCCTTGAACCCCGACGACTTCAAGGCGGCCCTAGAGGCCGACACCGACAAGCAAATTAAGGCGGTCATCATTACCCACAGCGAGACCTCCACCGGGGTGCTGAATGATCTCGAAACCATCAACCGCTATGTCAAGGCCCACGGGGCACTGATTATTGTGGATGCTGTCACCAGTCTGGGCGCTTGCTCGGTGCCCGTAGACGAGTGGGGCCTGGATGTGGTGGCCTCCGGTTCCCAAAAGGGCTACATGATCCCGCCCGGATTGGCCTTCGTCAGCGTCAGCGCCAAGGCTTGGACGGCCTACGAAACCGCCACCCTGCCTAAGTTCTACCTCGACCTTGGCCCCTACCGCAAAAACGCCGCCAAAAATACCACCCCCTTCACGCCGCCCATCAACCTGTTCTTTGCCCTGCAAGCGGCCCTGCAAATGATGAAGAAGGAAGGGTTAGAGGCCATCTTTGCCCGCCACGACCGCCAAAAGCGGGCCACCCGTGAGGCCATGAAAGCCCTCAATCTGCCGCTGTATGGTGGCGACGACTGCGCCAGCCCCGCCATCACCGCCGTCATGCCCCAGGGGGTGGATGCGGAGCAAATTCGCTCGGTGATGAAGAAGCAGTTTGACATTGCCCTGGCCGGTGGCCAAGACCACCTCAAGGGTCAGATCTTCCGCATGGGCCACCTGGGCTTTGTGTGTGATCGGGATATTCTCACCGCTGTCGCCGCCCTCGAAGCCACCCTAGCCCACCTAGGCTATGGCGACTTTGCCCCTGGGGCCGGGGTGGCCGCCGCCGGGAAAACCCTGCTGGCCTAGGGAACCATCCCCATCCCCCGAAAACCCACGCAGCGTAGGCGGCGAGGTCATCTCGCCCCTACGTCCGGCGGGTTTCCGTTGTCCGTGGCCCAGAAAGACCGTCTGCGCCTAGGGGCGCTGATGGGGAGGATTGGCCAGAAATTCTAGGACGGCCTGGAAGGGCAGAGGTCTACTAAAGAGATAGCCCTGGCCGATGTCGCAGCCAATTTCTTCTAGGACAAGGCGGTGATCCTCGGTTTCAATCCCTTCGGCGATGGTGACGAGGCCCAGCTTTTGGGCCACATCAATAATGGCGTTTACCAAAATTTTGGCTCGAGGGCTGGTGCAAATTTTTTGGGTAAAGGATTGATCGATTTTGAGGCTGTCAATTTCGCAGCGCTCCAGGTAGCTGAGGCTTGAATAGCCCGTGCCAAAATCATCTAGGGAGACCTGAAACCCCGCCGCCCGACAGTTGGCAATGGCCTTAACGGCATCGTCTTCACCGAGGAAAATGCGCTCGGTAACTTCGAGTTTTAGGTGTTGGGGCGGCACCCCATGGCGTTCGGTGACGGCCAGCAGTTTTTCGCAGAAGTTGGGCTCCTGAAACTGCCGAACGGAGATATTCACGCTCATAAACAGGTGGCTTGGCGATCCCAGCCCCGGTTGCCATTGGGCCTGAAAGGTTTTGAGATCGATGCAGGCTTGCTCAAGAATCCAGTCGCCAATGGGCACAATCAGCGATGTTTCCTCCGCCAGGGACATAAACTGCCCGGGCGACACCATCCCCCGCCCGGGGGACTGCCAGCGCAGCAGGGACTCGAACCCCACAATGCTGTTATGGCGAATGGAAAAGAGCGGCTG
>JAYKHF010000112.1:0-61062 GCA_035285305.1 Leptolyngbya sp. | reverse complement strand
TTGCCGATTCATGCCTTCGACCGGGGTAGCCACGGGGGATGGAATCGGGAAGGCCGGTTGGTCTAGGGTAATTTGAAGCGTATTGGAGAGAACCCAGTCGTTCGTAGGGCGATGGGCTAACGAGCCTTGGGATGTACCGCCCACGGTGCCCGACAGCAGATTGAGGACGCCTAGCACCGCTACCCCCGTTCCGGCCATGATCACCATGCGAAAGCGGCGGCTGAGGCACCGAAACACCCCAGCCAGGGTTTCCTCCGCTTCGCAGGAATCCGGGTGGGTGGTTTCCCTCAGGCCGTGGCGCAGAACCGTCAAGCGGTCGTATAGACATTTAGCCGTGGGGTCTTGGCTCAGCCAAGTTTGCACCAAACGACGCTCCTCCGGGGTCACTTCGCCATCTAGATAGGCACTCAATAGTTCAAAGCGATCTCGTTTCATCACATCGAGCTCCGAACATAGGGCGACAGCGGAACCAAAGCGGGGGCTAGCTTGGCCATGATCGCCCCCATGACTCTGGAGTGAAACCGGTGTGTAAGGGAAGCTGGACATACCGAAAACAACACCTCAAGTCTTGATATAAGACGGCAACGCCCGCCCCAAGGTTTCCTAGGGTACCCCTAGGGGAGGGGGATGACTGGGATCACCCATGATCTACCGAAACTGATCATACGCGGAATTCTTAGCAATCGGTGATCCCCTACCGCCCATTCCTGACTTTAATTCCTCACTTTAAAGGAAGGGATCACAATTCAGGGTGGCGGCTGGAGGACAATCCCCTTCACCCAAACGCTGCCCTTTGCTCAAGGGGTTTTGGCAGGGAGGACAAGGGTGGGCTAGGGTTAGTACCGAGACCTTTGGATAACTACCACCGTGACTTCCTTCCCTGCCCCTGCTACGACGTTTGAGCCCCCGGATCAAAGCCTGCTGATGCGCCATCGTCAGGATTTTCCGGCGCTTCAGCAGGGCCAATATTTCAACTATGGTGGCCAAGGCCCGATGGCAGAGGTGGCCCTAGAAGCGATGACCGTCGCCCATCGCCACATTCAAACCGTGGGGCCATTTTCCAACGCGGTCAACCAGTGGATTCAAGCGGAGTCGGCCCGCACCCGTGAGGCCATGGCCCAGGAACTCGGTACCACCGCCGATACCCTCACCCTTACCGAGGATGTGACGGTGGGCTGCAATATTCCCCTCTGGGGGATGCCCTGGCAGGCGGGGGATCATATCCTGCTGTCCGATGGGGAACATCCCGGGGTGATCGCGGCGGTGCAGGAAATTGGCCGTCGCTACGGCGTCACCCATAGCACCTGCCCCCTGATGGACACCGTCAACGGCGGCGACCCCGTGGCGGTGATCGATCAAGCGATCCAGCCCAATACTCGCCTGTTGGTGATCAGCCACATTTTTTGGAACACCGGCCAAGTGATCCCCCTCAAGGCCATCGTTGACCTTTGCCACCAGCGGGCTCATCCCGTGCGGGTTTTGGTGGATGCGGCCCAGTCGGTGGGGGTCTTGCCCCTTGACCTGCCGACCCTGGGGGTAGATTTCTATGCCTTCACCGGCCATAAGTGGTGGTGTGGGCCAGCGGGTTTGGGCGGGCTCTATGTCAGCCCCGCCGCCCTAGAGGTGATCCACCCCACCTTTATCGGTTGGCGCAGCATCACCACCGATGCCGCTGCCAACCCCACCGGATGGCAACCCAACGGGCAACGATTCGAGGTGGCGACCTCCGACTATGCCCTCCAGGCTGGATTAAGGGCCGCTCTGACCCACCAGGCGACCTGGGGCACCCGTGAGGAACGCTATCAGCGGATTATCCACCTCAGCCAGCGGCTTTGGCACCACATCCACCAGATGCCCCATCTGCGACCGGTACGGCAAACGCCACCCGATTCGGGCCTAATCTCCTTTTGGGTGCTACAAGACGGTCAGCCTTCCCCGACCCACCATCGCCAACTGGTCGAAAGCCTAGAGCGCGAAGGGACTTTTTTGCGAACCTTGCTGTCTCCCAACTGTGTCCGAGCCTGCGTCCATTACCTGACCCTGGAATCGGAGGTAGACGCCCTGGCCGACCGCCTGCGAACCCTGGCATAGCCCACAGCCCCCGGCCTAGACCGCTACCCTAGGCGCACCGGATCCCCCACGGCCAGCCGTTGGCCCCCCGAGGGGCAAACCATCGTGTTAACGGCAAGGCGATAGAAATGGTCAAACCGGTTGGCCGCCGCCCAGGGGGGCAGGGTCGCTTGGCGCTGGGTGATGAAAACTCGCTGGAAATCGGGCCTGACCACCCCCGTTTGATCATCACGGGTAGGGACGGGGCAGCGCTGGCAGGGGTTGATGCCCTTAAAAACCACATCGCCTACGGTGAACCGCACCGGGGCACCACTGGCACTAAACAGGCCATCTTCCCAAAAGGGCGGAACGCCACCAATTTCCAAATTACTGCGGAAGCGACGGCGCACCGCCTCCGGCGTGAGCCCTGGATACCAACGGGCCACCGTTTCGAGGGTGGCGGTGCTGATTACCGTTGGCCCAGAGGCCTCGGTGTCGTCGGGGAACCCTGCCGTGGGGTTAGCCCGCAGGGCGACCGGTTGCTGGAGATGTCGCCCCAACCAATCGGCCAAGGGATCCAGATCCTCCGGTAGGCGGGCGGTGATCTCTGCCGCCCCCACGCGACAGGTCACAGCGGTCAAATCCGGGTGATAGCAGGCGCGGACGCGATGGATAGCCGCCGTCCGCTTGGCATGGATGAACCGCCCCTGGACATCGAACAGGGCATAGGTGCGATCGCCCTGCAAAGCCCCACTCTCTAGCACCGACGACGCCACCACCGATATCCCATCCAGGGATTTGATCGGAAACACATCAATCCGAGCAAGATAGGGCGTCATGGCCAAAAGATCGCTGTAATATGCATCACCAATATCCATCGCCCATAGCACGGGGCGATACCTCACCATAGCCGATCCCCTGGCCCAGCGCCGGATCCCCAAGCACAGACTCACCCCAGGCTCAAGATGACCCATGTTCAAGGTGAACGGAAGTCCCCGGGGAAATATTTCATCCTGGGCCACAGCAACCTAGAAATCATAAACAAGGGTTGACTTTTGTAATACTCTGTGCTCAAATATGACATTGAAAAGGCTATATAAAAAAGGCTTTAAGCATTGATTCGCAGCAATGTTTCGCCAGAAAGCCCTAGGAACCGTTCAGGCCCTTAGGGTGTTCATGGAGGGCATTAGCGGTCATGTACAGAGCTTTTGGCTGTAGTCGTAATCTCCTTGTAATCTCCTGTATCTGTGGACGGGTCTTGGCCCGTCTTTTTTTTGCCCCGGCATCACCCCGGTGCGGGTTAAGGTCAGCGGCTAAATCCCCTTGAACGGTGAAAAGGTCAGGAGACCTGACCCCTACAGGGATTTCATGTAGGAGCGCGGTTTTCGCGCCCAATACTGGTTGACTGACAAAACTGGCTAGCACCCATATCTGACCAAGGGGCAGGAGACCTGACCCCTACATGGAATCCATGCCCTAGGGGCGCGATTTTCGCGCCCAACCCAGAATCTCTTGTCCGTCAGCCAGCAGGGAAACGAGGGAATAGATCTACCGGCGGGGCATGGGTTCAGGGGCAGGATGGGGCGGGGAGAACATCCTGGCACTGGGGACACAGGCCAAAGAATTCTAGGGTGTGATAGAAAATTCTGAACTGGTGAGCCTTGTGGAGCTGTTGCTCTAGCTCATGCACAGGACATTCGTCGATGGCGATGGAGCTGCCACACTGCAAGCAGGTGAGGTGATGCCGATCTTCCTGGGGCAAGCTGTAGAGGGCTTCCCCAGAGGGTAGAGTGCGCATTTGCACCGCCCCTTCCAGCTTGAGTGCATCTAGGGCGCGATAGATCGTGGCCAGCCCCAAGGTCGAACCCTCCTGCCGCATTTCGATGTAGAGCGCCTGGGCGGAAATGGGCTGGCCCATGCCCTTGAGGGCCGATAGAATCTTCTCTTGACTGCGGGTTCGTCGCGCCATGCTTGCTCATTCGTGCTGGCTTTATTCTACCAAGATCCGCCGCAGTGCCCCGCCCATAGCCGCAGGCTTGGGGGGTGGTGTAGGCCGCAGGACGTGCGAAGCAGCGGCGGGCGACCGGAGGGATCCGTTACTCAATTTCGGCCCTATGATAACCCGTATGATCACCCTGACGTATGAGTACAAGCTAAAGCCGACCCGACAGCAAGCCGAACAGATCGACCACGATTTAGAGGTCTGCCGCCGAGTTTGGAATTATGCGCTGAGGGAACGCAAAGACTGGATGGCTTCTCGGAAGTGCCCAGTCAATGCTTGCTCTCTGCGTGGCGAGTACATTATCCCGGCTGATGAGCCCTACCCTAGTTTCAAGGTGCAGTGTCAGCGACTCACCCAAGCCAAGAAGGTTAATCCTGAATTAGCTTCCGTCAATGCCCAGGCGTTGCAGCAGGTTTTGCGGCGGCTAGACGATGCGTTTGAGCGGCGACAGAAGCTAGGTGCCGGGTTCCCCCGATTCAAAAAAGCGGGCCGGATGCGCTCATACAGCTTCCCCCAACTGGGCAAGAATCCAATTGGGGAAGGCTTTGTCAAGCTGCCTAGCCTAGGGCGGGTTGCCATTCGGCAGTCTCGACCATACCCAGAGGGGTTTGTGGTCAAACAAGCCAGGGTTGTCAAACGAGCATCGGGCTATTACCTGATGCTCACGTTTCAGGCCGACATCGCCGTTCCAGAACCGCCATTGGTGGGGCATGTGGTGGGCGTAGATGTGGGTCTGGAATACTTCTTCTCCACCTCGGACGGGATTCAACTAGAGCGACCCAAGTTTTTTGTGGGGCTGCAACGCAAGCTGAAATCGCTGCAACGCAGGCTGAAGCGAAAACAGATGGGGTCAGCGAATTGGAAGAAGGCTCAAACCAAGGTGGCGAGACTGCACGAACAGATTGCCAATACCCGCAAGGACTTTCACTTCAAGGCGGCTCACCAGCTTTGTGATGCTGCCGATGTGATTGTGGTTGAGGACTTGAATTTAATCGGCCTCAGTCGCGGAATGTTAGGCAAGCACATGCTAGATGCTGGTCACGGGCAATTCCTTAACCGGGTGCTGCCCTGGGTGGGCTTCAAGCGGGGGAAGGCCGTGGTGAGGGAGAAGGCGGCGGGTTCCTCTCAAGAGTGTCCAAGCTGCGGTGAGGCCGTGCGTAAAACGCTTGCCACTCGCTGGCATCAGTGCCCCTGTGGCTGCTCAATGCCCAGAGATATTGCCAGTGGCCTGGTGCTGCGAAATCGATTCGAGAAGCGCGGTGGGGCGCACCGTGCTGAAAATGCCCCCGGAGAGGTTCTGGCGGAGGTGTCCTTCGGGGCATCTAGCCAAGACTCGGTGAACGGGGAATCTCCCGCTATACGCGCAGCGTTAGCGGGATGAGCGTCAACAACCCGGGTATGGGGTAGGATGGGGCTGGCTCGCGATTTGTGAAGTTGCGATTGCAGCCGTTGTCTTGTTCAGCCCGTGGCGGAGTCGGCCATGCCCCAATACAGTGCTCGCATTTATGTCACCCTGCGCCCGTCGGTGCTTGACCCGGCAGGAACGGCGGTGCAGTCTGGTTTGGCCCACATGGGCTACACCAATGTCGATGCCATTCGCATTGGCAAATACATCGAACTCAGCCTAGAGGCCAGTGACGAAGCCGCCGCCCGCCAACAGATTGACCGCATGTGCGATCAACTCTTGGCCAACCCCGTCATCGAAAACTATCGATTTGAACTTGAAACCCTCGCCGTCCCGGTTTAGATTCCACCCGGAACGCGCTGTCTCCAGGCTTCTTCCCCTGCCTTACTTGCCTGTCTACCCCCTCACCCCTTCACCCCGATGAAATTTGGCGTCATTGTCTTCCCCGGAGCCAACTGTGATCGCGATGTGGCCTACGTGACTCGCGATGTGCTGGGCCAGCCCACCCGCATGGTGTGGCATGAAGACAGCGATCTCAGCGACCTAGATGTGGTGGTGGTGCCGGGGGGCTTTAGCTACGGCGACTACCTGCGCTGCGGAGCCATTGCCCGGTTTTCTCCGGCCATGCAGGCCACGGTGGCCCATGCCAACCAGGGCAAGGGGGTGCTGGGCATTTGCAATGGCTTCCAAATCCTGACGGAGGTGGGGCTGCTGCCCGGGGCTCTGGTGCGCAATCGCGAGATGCGGTTTATCTGCGACCGGGTCGCCCTCCGCATTGAGCGCACCACGATCCCCTTTACCGAGGGCTACGCCCAGGGCCAAGTGATTACGCTGCCCATTGCCCATGGCGAAGGCAGCTACTACGCCGATGCGGACACCCTGGCCGATCTGGAGGCGAACCAGCAGGTGGTGCTGCGCTACTGTGATGCCCAAGGCCACACCACCGACCAGGCCAACCCCAACGGTTCCCTCCATAACATTGCCGGGATTTGTAACCGTCAGGGCAACGTCCTGGGCCTCATGCCCCACCCCGAACGGGCCGCCGATGCCCTCCTGGGCGGCACCGATGGCCTCGCCATGTTCCAAGGGCTGCTGAACGCCCGCACCGCCGTTACCGCCTAAGCCTAGGGCGCAGCCCGCCCCCTTAGCGCTAACGCTCTACGCCCCAGAAATCGAGCAGAGCAGCGGCGCGATCCGCACCTTCGAGATCCTCCCGCCGCTCATACAGAACGCGAGCCGTCTCAATATTGGAGACTGCCTGAGCCTCAAACCCTTGGCCCCAGAGGGCAAGCCCCAGATTATAGAAAGCCGCCGGATCGTCTGGATGGGCCTGCACCACACGGCGATAGGACAGCACCGCTTGCAGGTATTGCTGACGCTCTAGCAGCAGGGAACCCAGCAGGGCATGGGCAGACACGAGTTCGGGGTCAATCCGCACCGCCCGCATCAGATGTTCAAAGGCAGCGGTCTCGTTGCCCTCTTGGTAGAGAATGTAGCCCATCTGGTGCTGGGCGCTGGCGTTGGTACTATTGAGGGCGAGGGCCTGTTGCAGGGCCGAACGCGCCGCCGCCACATTATCTTGGAGCAGGTAAAGGCTAGCCATACTAGCGTACAAGGCATCCTTATTGCTGCTGCTCGCCTGCACCCCCTGGTTCAGATAGGTGAGCGCTTGGTCGTAATCGCCCTGCCGAATCGAGAGGTTGCCTAGGGCTTCGTAGGCTTGGGCATTGCCGGGGGCAAGGCGCACCAGGGCGCGATAGGTCTCTAGGGCGGCGGCCTCGTCGCCCTGCTGCAACTGAATGCTACCGATCCCCAGATAGGCGTTGGCCTCCCGGGGGTGGCTCGCCAGAATCTCACGGTAGAGGGTCATGGCTTCCGCCAGTTGGTTGTTCTGGTATAGGCTGTGGGCCAGTCCATAGCGGAAAGCCAGGTTGTTGCGGTCGAGTTCCAGGGCGCGGCGGTAGGCGGTGATGGCCTCGTCATAGTTGCCCTGCTGAAGCGAGAGGTAACCGATACCGGAAAAGAGGCGGGCATTTTGGGGATCAAGCTGAGCCGCCTGCTGGTAGGCGGTAATGGCTCCAGCGGCATCCCCTGCGGCCACCCGAGCCTGCCCCTGGCGCAGCAGTTCATCCAGTTGGGCCTGCTGGGCTGAGGTAAGGTTAGAGGAGGAGGCTTGGGCGATCAGGGGAGCCTGCATGGCCCCCATCTCTGGCTGGGGGAGGCTAACCGTGGCCCCTGGGACGGTTGCTAGGGCCGCTGATGCGCTCAAACTGCCCACCAAACCCACTATGACTCCAGCCAACGCGTGACTCTGTTTCACCGGCCCTTCTCCTTGATCTCAGGGATCAATCTGTTGTGTCACCGTTCTTCATAATAACCGCTCCATCCCCCATCCCCAGATGATGTCCCCGAGATATCCCCTCCTATGGCTGGCCCTAGTCGGTCTGAGCAGCCTGTCCCTAGGGTTGCGGCTGTGGGGGCTAGGGCGCTTTAACCAGCTCATTTTCGACGAGATCTACTACATCCCCTTTGCCCTCGGCTATCTGAATCACGCCCCCGCCTTTGATGCCCATCCTCCCCTCGGGAAGTACCTGATTGCCCTCGGGCTTTGGCTGGGACAATGGCCCGCCGCCCAGTTACACTGGCCCACGGTGATCGTCGAGGGACAGCCTGTGAGCCTGCTGAGTGGGCGATGGATGAATGCCCTCCTAGGCGCGACCCTACCGGCCCTCGTCGCTGCCCTAGCCTATGGCCTCAGTGCAGGGTATCCCGCCTCCCGTCGCCTGCGCTTTACATTAGTGGCCATGGTCTTCATGACCCTAGAAGGGCTCACCCTGGTGGAATCCCGGCTGGCCCTAATCAATCTCTATTGGCTGTGGTTTGGCCTCCTAGGACAGGTTTTCTGGATCTGGGCCAAAGGGACACCGGGGCGCATGGCCGCTGGGATAGCCCTGGGCGCTGCCATCAGCGGCAAGTGGAATGGGGCCGCGTTTCCCCTGGGCCTGCTGCTGTGGGAAATTGTCCAGGCCTCCCGTTCAGGCCGATGGCCCTGGCGGCGGTGGGGGCTCTACCTGGGGATCATTCCCGGGCTCACCTATACCCTGCTGTGGCTGCCCCACCTGGCCATGACGGGGGAATCCTTTGGGGCGGTTCATCGACATCTGTGGGCCTTTCACCAAAACCCGAGCACCCATGGTTCGGCCCATCCCTACTGCTCGGCTTGGTTCACATGGCCCCTGATGCTGCGCCCCATCGCCTACTTTTACCAGGCTCCCGTCGCCGACTCCGCACCAGCCTCCCCGGTCACCATCGCCATTCAGGCCATGGGCAACCCGATCCTGTGGTGGCTGTCCACCGCTGCCGTGCTGGCCCTTGGCCTCGCTTGGTACCACCACGGTGGGGGCAAAGGGCCGATCCCTCGCGCCACCGGAGCCCCCGATGGCCCTGCCCCCCTCACCGTGGCCCCTGCCACCGGGTCTTCTGTCACCGAGTCACCCTTAGCCCTGCCCTGCGCTGTCCCGTCGTTTCCGGTGATCAACTACCTATCCCAGTGGCTACCGTGGCTGTTGGTCAGCCGCTGCACCTTTTTGTACCACGCCTTAGGCATGGTAGCCTTTAGCAGCTTGGCGCTGGCCTGGTTGGTCTCGGGCTGGTTGGGCCATCGCCATCGATCCCGCCGCTGGTGGGGCTGGACAATCTTGGGCCTCGTGGCGGTGGGCTTCCTCTTTTGGCTACCGCTGTTTATCGGGTGGCCCCTGTCCCCCAGCGCCCTCGCCCGCCGCTGGTGGTTGCCCACCTGGATTTGAATGAACCCCACGGTTGCCCCCAGACCGTTGCCCAGACCATTGCCCAGACCGTTGCCCAGACCGTTGCCTAGTCAATGGCCTAGTAGATCTGGGGCACAAAGAATTGTTCGTTGTGGGGGGGCCGCCCATAATCCTGGGGGGCATTTTTGCGGGGCGAGAGTTTGAGGGGCGGTGGGGTCATATCCACGTAGGGAATTTTGCTGAGAATATGGCTGATGCAGTTGAGCCGAGCCCGTTTTTTGTCGTCGGCTTCCACGGTAAACCACGGGGCCTCCGGGATATTCGTATGGGAAAACATGGCATCCTTGGCCTGGGAATATTCCACCCAGCGATCTCGGGATTCGAGATCCATGGGGCTGAGCTTCCAGCGACGGGCGGGGTCTGTGGTGCGAGACTGGAACCGCCGTTCCTGTTCTTCGTCGCTCACCGAAAACCAGTACTTTAATAAAATGATGCCCGACCGCACTAACATGCGCTCAAACTCAGGGCAGGTCTGCATAAATTCCTGATAGTCGGCCTCGGTACAAAAGCCCATGACCCGCTCCACTCCGGCCCGGTTGTACCAACTGCGGTCAAAGCAAACAATTTCGCCAGCGGCGGGCAGGTGGGCCACATAGCGCTGGAAATACCACTGGGTTTTCTCATGATCGCTGGGGGTGCCGAGGGCCACCACCCGACACCCCCGAGGATTGAGGGGATCGGTGATGCGCTTAATGGTGCCGCCCTTGCCCGCCGCATCGCGCCCCTCGAACAAAATCACAATGCGGGTGCCGGTGTGCTTCACCCAATACTGCATTTTCACCAGTTCCACTTGCAGCTTGGCGAGTTCCTTTTCATAGAAGGACTTCGAGAGCTTAGAACTGCCCTCTGATTCCGAGGTGTAGCGAAAACGGGTGCCATCGGTTGGGGCTTTAGCCGCACCACGCTTGGCCGACCCCTTGGATCGTTTCTTCCCCGCCGAGGTCTGCTTCGCTGGGGTATCGTAGGCCAAGGTCGCCAGCCCCACCCCGGCAGACTCCGTCCTGAGACCCTTGCCCGCAGGATCGTCTACCGCCGTAGCCTGATGTTTGCGCTTCCCTTTTTTACCCATCGCCGTTGTCGCTTGCCTGACCTTGACTAGGGGCTAGGATAGCAAGCCGCATCGGATCCTAGCGCCCTGTATTACGCAAACTTCACCCCCAGATGCCCCCGGCGGCAACGGGATCTAGGGCCATCGTCCCTCCCGAGGCCGCCCTAACGGAACAGACCCCAAGCAAAAAAAACGGCCTCTTGCGAAGCCGATTTAGGTAATTTTGAATACCTAATGTTGTTCTCTCTATTGGGAAGAAACCGCCTCAAAGACTGAAGTGCCAGTGGGGGCTTCTGTGGGAGGGCTCTCATCTCCTCCAAGGTCTATTGTAACAACAAGTACAGATTTTTCTTTACACAATCTCTAGTCGATGGGGTCTAATTCAATAACCTACGCTGATGAGCAAATGTACTCACCCTGGGTTCAGAAGCAGCCCGGACGGCAATCCCTAGACACCTTCGGCCTACTCGCCCTTGAGTCTGCCTGCCAATCGGGGCATGGGGTCTCCCGTTGCCAGCCATAGGGATGCACCGCACAAATTAAGATCTGGCGACGGGCACGGCAGGTGCCATAGGCCACCCCGTGGTAATGGGCACAATGACGACAGGCCTTGGGGCGATCCGGGGGAGAACTGGCAAAGCCGACCTGCGCCCGCAAAATGTGCTGTTGGCTCTGGCCTCGATGCCACTGCTCATAGGCTCGATGGTGGCAGCGGGCATTGGCTCGATTAAAGAGATCGGAGGGGAAGGTCACAGCGGCAAGGCCCGGTGGGCATGGAGGCTAGTTCTAACTTAGCGAAGCCCATCCCTTTTCTGACCGAAATTAAACGGATCTATAGCTTTAAACCCCAACGGTGTTCTTTCCAGGCGTCTTGCGGAAATCGCTGATGCGGTATGCCCCTGAAATCCACGACTTGGAGTATCATCAGCAGTGACGGTTAATTCAATCGGCATTAATGGGTTAGCACGGTTAGACTCAGGAATGCATGGCCGTTGGCTGTGAGCTAGCAGATCCAGTCGAGCATCATGAATTAAGCCGCGCTATTACATTCACTGTCAGAGCATGAAGGATTCTACCGCAGGCGACCAAAAGCAACTGTTGTTAATTGACGACGATCCTAACCTCATCTTGCTCGTCAAAGATTACCTTGAGTTTCGTGGCTACGACGTTAAAACCGCTGAAAATGGTCGTGAAGCGCTGAACTTGCTGGCAGAAAGCCTGCCAGACATGATCATTTGTGACGTGATGATGCCTGAAATGGATGGGCATACCTTTGTCAAGCATGTGCGAGACAATCCAGAAACCGAGTGGATTCCCATTCTGTTCCTTTCCGCTAAGGGGCAAAGCCAGGATCGGGTGAAGGGGTTGAACACCGGGGCCGATGTCTACATGGTCAAGCCCTTCGAGCCCGAAGAACTGGTGGCCCAGGTAGAGTCGTCCCTGAAGCAAGCCTCCCGGCTGATTAAGCAACAGGCCAAGGCTGGGGGTGGCCCCGCCATCCAGGTTCCCTTTGATGTCGATCTGACCCCCACCGAATTGCGGGTCGTTCAGTTTGTGGCTCGGGGCATGTCCAACCGTGAAATTGCCGATGAGATGCAAGTGAGCCAGCGCACCATCGAAAGCCACGTCAGTAATATGCTGGGCAAAACCGGGCTGCACAACCGCACCGAGCTCGCCCGCTGGGCCATCGAAAATAACAAAGCCTAGGGTCAGTAACCGCTATATCATAGGGGGCAGCGTATCAGCAGGATGGCAACCCCCCATGGCAACCCAGGCGCACATCGGCATTATTGGCGGCAGCGGGCTCTACCAAATGGAGGGCCTCACCGGCATCGAAGAGGTACGGGTTGAAACCCCCTTTGGGGATCCCTCGGACGCCATTCTTCTCGGCACCCTCGATGGCACGCGGGTCGCCTTTCTGGCTCGCCACGGACGCGGCCACACCCTGATGCCCTCAGAACTGCCCTTTCGGGCCAATATCTACGCCATGAAATCCCTGGGGGTGGAATACCTGCTTTCGGCTTCGGCGGTGGGTTCCCTGAAGGAAGCGGCCAAGCCCCTGGATATGGTGGTGCCCGATCAGTTCATTGACCGCACCCGCAACCGTATCTCCACCTTTTTTGGCGAGGGACTGGTGGCCCACATTGCCTTTGGCGACCCGGTCTGTCCCCAGTTGGCGAAGCTGGTGGCCGATGCGGTGGATCGTCTGGACTTGCCCGATGTCACCCTGCACCGGGGCGGCACCTATGTCTGTATGGAAGGCCCCGCCTTTTCCACCAAGGCCGAATCGAACCTCTACCGGAGTTGGGGCGCGACGGTGATCGGCATGACCAACCTGCCCGAAGCCAAGCTGGCCCGCGAAGCCGAAATGGCCTACGCCACCCTCGCCCTCGTGACCGACTACGACTGCTGGCACCCCGATCACGACAGCGTCACCGTGGAGATGGTGATTGGCAATCTCCATAGGAACGCCACCAATGCCCAGCGGGTGATTCGCGAAGTGGTGAACCGCATTGCCGCTGCCCCCCCGGTCTCCGAGGCCCACTCGGCCCTGAAGTACGCCATCATTACCCCCCTCGACAAGGCCCCCCAGGCCACCCTAGAGAAGCTCAGCCTGTTGCTGGCCAAATATCGCTAAACCGAGGATCGAGGATCCCTAAACGCCAATCCCCAAGCGCCCAGCCAAACTGGGGGTGAGGGGCATAAGCACCGCTAGGGCCAAAAAGAGCGCCAGGAGCCCCAGGGCGGCGCGGGCGTCGTCGGGTTCGGTGATGTCATCGAGGCAGGGGCGCTCTAGGTTGCGCTGGAGGATGAGGATAATCGCCGCCCAGTACAGGGCCAGGGGGTTGGCGAGGGTGACGAGGGCCAGCAGAATCAGGGTGATCACCGTGGTGCGGCCAGCGGTTTTGCGACCGTAGACCGCCTGCACAATGCGGCCCCCATCCAGTTGACCGGCGGGCATCAGGTTCAGGGCGGTAATCACCAGTCCCAGCCAGCCAAACACGGTGAGGGGATGCACATCCACCAGGGGTTCTTGCAGGGCCGATCCCAGCACGACCTTGGCCAGCGCCCCCACCAGGACAGACCCTTGGAAAAAGCTGGAGGGCAACTGAAACACACTGCCGGGGTGAGACAGCACCAGCCCAGCCATCAGCATCCCGAGGGACACCAAGCCCCCCGCCGCTGGCCCCGCCAGGGCAATGTCAAACAGCACACTGCGGTTCGCCAATAGGGACTCAAAACGGGTGAGGCTACCGAAGGATCCAATTTGCCAAGTCGGCAACAGGTAGGGCGGGCTGAGGCGCACCCCATGGCGGCGGGCCAGCACCCAGTGGCCAATCTCGTGGCTGACCAGCACCACCAGCAGCCCCAGCACAAAGGGCATGGCCGCCGCCCAGCGGGAAAATTCTTGCACCAGGTCAAAGCCCTGGAGGATGGCCCCGGCCTCTAGACTGGTAAACACCGTAGCGATGGCCAGCACTCCGGCAATGGCCCACTGGGTGGGGGTAGTTTTGGCCGGATCCATCGAGGCGGGTAGGACGACCACCGTGGGCTTTTTCTCCAGGCTTTCCACCAGGAACAGTCGGTAGCGATCCCCTAGGCGTTCCGTCAACAGCGCCGCCAGTCGGGCTTGGGTTTCAGCGGGATTGCCGCGCAGGTTACCGCGAAAGATCGCCCCTTGGTCGTAGGGAATGGTTTCGGTGCGGAAGTAGGTGTCGATGCCGAAAATCCCCTCAATTTGGGCGAGGTCTTCGGCGGGGATCACCATCTTGGCGGAGGCTTCGGGTGTGGCCTCGGCCTTAGCCACCGTCGGCTCGGCGGTTTCATCGGGTTCTGGGCCAGAGGAGGCCTCCGCCTTGAGGGCATTCGCGGCTTGTTCAGCCATAAAGGCGGCTTGACCGAGGGTACGGAGCCGCCGACCGAGGTAGATATAAATGCCCGTGGAGACCAGGAGCAGCACCAGCACCCCAGCCAAGTTGATGTACACCCCCAGGGCAAACAGGCCAAAGAATAGCAGCCACGGAGCCATCAACACCACCGACTGCAACCAGGCCAAAATCCCGATGGTGCCGTAGGGCAGGGCACGACGGTAGCCCCAAACCAAAATTGCAATCGCCGCTAGCAAAATTAACCCAGTAGTCGCCATGGTGTGGTGTGGTGCTGTCCTTCAGTACATCGCAGTTCGGTTTTCAGTCTACCGCGATCAGTCCTAGCCGCGCAGACCGTCCTTGGCTCCTAGGCCGGGGAGGCAGGATATCCTAAACACATCTGACAACACATCGGAACATGGTGGATCTCTATGGTTGCGGCTTCCGGGACGGCCTCCCTGACTTCGGCATCGAACGCCTTTCGCATTACCTTCGCCCCCCTCAGTTTGGAGGAGGTCTATGCCCTGGCCGATGATCCAGCGAATGGGGCGGTGGTGGTGATGAGCGGCATGGTGCGCAACAACACCGACGGATTTCCGGTGATCGCCCTGGAATACCAAGCCTACGAACCCATGGCCCTGGAGGTGTTCCGCCAAATTGCTGACCACATTCGCCACACCTGGCCCGATGCCACCCGCGTGGTGATCCACCATCGCACCGGGAAGTTGACGGTGGGGGAAATCAGTGTCCTCGTGGCGGTGGGCTGTCCCCATCGGTCCGAAGCCTTTGCCGCTTGCCAGTTCGCCATCGATACCCTCAAGCACAACGCCCCGATTTGGAAGAAAGAATGGTACCAAGGCCCAGACGGCACCCTGTCGAGTACCTGGGTCAGCATTGGGGCCTGCGAAGGGGGGGAGGAGGGAAACGCTGGATCCTAAGGCAAACGTCCTAGGGCAGAGGTCCTAGGGCGGACTGAGTGGAGCGATCCAGTGAAGCCCACGCTGTACTGAAGGTTAGCCTCGGGAGAAGGTCACTCGTCCCGCTCGTTGGCAGACACCGGGGCTAGCTCTGCGGCCACCAGCACCCGCTCTGATTCAGCCTGACGACGGCTGCTGCGGAGGGCATCCAGGGCTTCCTTAAACACCACGGCGGCGGGGACAGCCACAATCACCCCCAGCAGGCCGCCCACCCTGGCCCCCGATAAAATGGCGATGAACACCCAAAAGGGATTCAGCCCCGTGACACTGCCCAGCACCCGAGGAGCGAGGCCATTTTCGACGACCTGCTGCACAATCACCGATCCGATCAACATGGGAATGGCAATTTTGATATCGCGGAGGGCCACCAGCAGCGTCGTCAGCACCACGCCCACGGTGCCGCCAAAGGGAATCAGCGCCAGCAGCCCCACGGTCAGCCCAAACAGGGATCCAAAGGGCACATTCAGCAGGCTATAGATGATCGTCAGAGCCGCACCCAGGCAACTGGCGACGATCAACTGGCCGAGGAAATAGTTGCGAAAGCTGGATCGCAGGGTGGTGGAAAAGGGGCGCTGGATGGGGGTGGGCAGCAGCCCCACTAGGCTACCCCACACCTCTGCGCCATGCTGCAACAGGTAAAAGGTGAGCACCACCGTCAGCACCACATCTAGGAGCTTGTTGGCGGTGAAAAAGGCCACGTTTAGGGTCAAGTTCAGCGCTTCCCCGGCAATGGACTGAATTTCGCGCCGCAGGCGATCGGTGGTTTGGGTAATCAGGCCGTCTAGGTTCACCGGCCAGCCCCATTCCGCAAACTTGCTATCGAGGACCATGAGCTGCACCTTGCCCGAATCAAACCATTCCGGCAAGCGACCGATCAGTTGTTGGCCCTGATCCACCACAAAGGGCACCACCGTCAGCGCCAGGGCCGCAAACCCCACCAAGGCAAAGACCAGCACCACAATGGCCGCTAAGCCCCGCTTTAGCCCCGCCCGCTCTAGGCTAGCCATGGGGTAGCTGAGCAAGAAGGCGAGCAGCGACGCAATCAGCACCGTCACCACGATGGAGCGAAAATAGCCAAAAATAATCGCGATCGCCCAGATATTGAGCACCAGCAACGGCGTGGCCAGCATCACCGCCGCCGACTGGGCAACGGGATTAAGCTGACTCCACCAGCGGGTTAACCAACTCCGGGTTTCAGGCAACGGGGCAGCGGGAGAATCCGTCTGAATCATGGGGAGAACGCAGCGGGCGATCAAAGGATTGCAGACCTATCCTACGCTTAGACTCTAGGAAAGCCAAGGACAAACGGCTAGGGATCTTGCAACCTAGGACATCACGGATCCCTACCATCATCGTCTGGGAAACCGAACCTGCCCCAGGCGCTAGGTTTGTTACCCTTGAGCTAGCATAATGGGCTACCCTGAGTTCGATTTCGGTAGTTAGGAGGACGACTATGGCGGCTACTGGCTTTAAAGATTACTACGCCCTGTTGGGGGTCGGTAGAACCGCTGGGGTGGATGAAATTAAGCAATCCTTTCGCAAACTGGCCCGCAAATATCACCCCGACGTGAACCCGGGTGACAAAAATGCCGAGGCCCGCTTTAAGGAAGTGAGCGAAGCCTACGAGGTGCTCTCTGACCCCGACAAGCGCAAGAAGTACGACCAGTTTGGCCAGTATTGGCAACAGGCAGAACGCACCGGAGCCGGAGCGGGCTATGGCACCCCCGGAGACTTTGGCGGCTTCGACTTCAGCAACTACGGCAGCTTCGACGAATTTATTAATGAACTGCTGGGTCGTTTTGGCAACTCGGCGGCGGGTGGCCCCCGCCCCCGAGGCTATGCCTACGGTGCCCCGAGTGGATTTGGTGGCCCAGGGGCGGGGTTCGACCCCATGGCCTCCCAATCCTTCGACCAAGAGGCCAATATTAACCTCTCCTTCAGCGAAGCCTTCCACGGCACCCAAAAGCGCCTTCGCATCGGCAACGATGAGGTGGAGGTTCGCATTCCCCCCGGAGCCAAGCAGGGCAGCAAGGTGCGCCTCAAGGGCAAGGGCCAGATGAACCCCTACAGCAAACAGCGGGGGGATGTGTATTTGGTGGTGCAGCTTGCGCCCCATGCCCTGTTCAAACTAGAGGGTGAAAACCTCGTCTGCGACCTGCCCATCGCCCCCGACGAGGCCGTCCTAGGCGGCAAGATTGACGTACCCACCCCCGATGGCCCCGTTACCATGAATCTGCCCGCCGGGGTGAAGTCTGGCCAAACCCTACGGCTGCGCGGCAAAGGCTGGCCCAGCCCCAAGGGAAGCCGCAGTGATCTCCTGGTGACGGTGGTGATCACGCCCCCCACCCAGATCAGCGACGACCTGCGCCAGCTCTACGAGAAAATCCGCGACCTGCGCTCAGACAACCCCCGCCAAGCCCTCGCGAATACGCGCCTGTAGGCCCTGGGGCTCGGCCTCGTTTTTTCCTGGGGGATCGGGTATACCCTAATAAAGCACTGTCCTCGACCAAGCCTCCCGGCGAGGAGGATGGATTTGGGGCGACCGGGGGCTGATACCCAAGGCGGGATCAGCCCTCTGCCGTTATTTCATCTGGAGTGTCTCTGGCGCGATGCAACTTCACCTCAAGGTTTGGCGACAACCCACAGCCCAGGGGACAGGCCAGTTCAAGGCCTATACCCTCGCTACCGCCCATCCCGACATGTCCTTCCTGGAACTGCTGGATGTGCTGAACGAGCAGTTGATCCACCAAGGGGAAGACCCGATTGAATTTGACCACGACTGCCGCGAGGGTATTTGTGGATCCTGCGGCCTGGTGATCAACGGCAAAGCCCACGGCGGACAGCGGGAAACGGCCACCTGTCAGCTTTATTTGCGCCATTTTCAAGACGGTGACACGATTACCGTAGAACCCTGGCGGGCCAAGGCGTTTCCGGTGGTCAAGGATCTGGTGGTAGACCGCACCGCCCTGGATCGGATCATGGTGGCCGGGGGGTACATCAGCGTCAAAACCGGATCTGCCCCAGAGGCCAACGCCATCCCCATCCCCAAGGCCAACGCCGACCAAGCCTTTGACTACGCGGCCTGCATTGGCTGTGGGGCCTGTGTCGCCGCTTGCCCCAATGCCTCGGCGTCGCTGTTTACGGCGGCAAAGGTGGCCCACCTCTCCCTGTTGCCCCAGGGCCACCCCGAACGCAAATCCCGCGTCCTCGCCATGACCGACCAAATGACCACGGAGGGCTTTGGCGATTGCTCCAACCATGGCGAATGTCAGGCGGTGTGCCCCAAGGGCATTTCCATCGATGCCATTGCCCGCCTGCGCCGCGAATACCTGATGGCCCAGTTTTAACCCTCTGACGGCTGGCCCAGGCAGGTCAGATTAAGGCGGGGGCGGTGCGGAGGGTCTCCAAATCAATGGCCTGGAGTTGGGCGTAGGCATTGGCGATGGTGCGCTGGCCGCGCAAAAATCCGGTGTTGGCGGCGGGGCAGAGGTGGGCTAGGGTCTCTGGGCTAAAGCGGGTTTTCAGCGCCTCGACCTGACGCAGATGGCGCGGCCAGTGGAAGGTTTTAGAAAAGCGCAGGGGTTCGGGTTGGCCCTGGCGGTTGGGCAGCAGATGGCGTCCGGTAAACAGCACACCGCCGTAGCGATCGCAGTATAGACAGGCAGAACCGGGGGAGTAGCCAGGGGTCCACAGGGCTTCTAGGTGAGGGATAAAGCTCAGGGTTTGTTGAAATGTGGTGGTGGGAATATCGGGCAGCAAATAGGCTTCCTGCTCTTGGATCACTACCTCACAACCTAGGTGTTTTTGCAGGGCCGCTGCCTTGCCAATGGCGGTACGGTGGGTAATCATCAGCCATCGGACGCCGCCCTGTGCCGCCAAAAATTGCAGGGTGGTCTCATCCCAGGGGGGGGCATCCACCAGGAGATTTTGCGAGTTCCCCTCAGCATCCTTATCTACAATGAGGTAGGCGGTGCCCCCTAGGGTGTCCCGATTGGGTGCAAAGGCGTAGATCGTCTCAAAGACGGAACGGGGCGGCTTGGAGGCTGGAGAGGAGGAAGAGAAGGCCATAGGACAGGATAGGATTTGACTCGACGGCGAACCCGAGGGGATCGCCCAGACCCCGAATTCGGCGGACAGTGGGCAAGAGTCTGATCTTAGCTTGGCCTGATCCCAAATCCCATCGGGCTTTGTTCCAGCGTTCCCCTGTCCCCCTGTCCCCTGTCCCCCTGTGCCCGAATCGTTGGCCGCTGAAGCCCCCCTGGGGTCAAGGTTCCCTGGCCTGAGTTGTGCCCCCTGCTGTTCATGGTTGGTTGTCCATGCTTGTGTTTTGGATTTTGCTATTGCTGCTGGGTCTGTTCACCTTTGCTACGGTGAAGCAAAGTGTAGGATCCATCACCCGTACCCCCGTGTGGTTACTGTGGCTGGTGATGATGATGCCGGCCTTAGTGCTGGTCGGGTGGGCCATGGTTCAGGGGCCACAGAAGCCGTTCCCCATGGGTCTTCTGCTAGGGCTGTTTATCCTCTGCCCCTTGCTGTATTGGGGGCTGGTGCAGTGGGGCCGAAAGCCTGGAATTAACCCAACCTCTACCCCGGAGACCCCCCAGTCCAAGGTGGAATCAGGGCCTGCCAAGCCAACCCTTCGGCCCATCGACAAGGATGAAGAAACCGCCTTACAGGGGTGTTTTCCTTGGTCGGTTTACTATTTGCAAACCATTGAATACCTGCCCCAGGCCATGATCTGTCGGGGGCAACTGCGCACCTCCCCCACCGAAGCCTACGATACCGTGCGGGACAATGTGCGGCAGCAGTTTGGCGATCGCTTTTTGGTCATTTTTCAGGAGGGGATGCAGGGCAAGCCCGTTTTTGCCCTAGTGCCAAATCCCCAGACCACCCCCCAGAGATCGGCAAAATCCCTAACTCGTCCGGGGCTTGCGGTGGGTCTGGTGCTGCTCACGCTGCTGACCACCACCGCCGCCGGGGCTGGGCTGATGGGCCTCACCGAAGCCCAATGGCAGACGGATCCCGGATTGATCTGGCAAGGCTTACCCTACGCCCTGGCCCTGATGCTCATCCTCGGTTGCCACGAGATGGGCCACTATCTCACCGCCCGTCGCTACCGCATGGCCGCGACGCTGCCCTACTTTATTCCCATCCCCTTTTTCCTCGGCACCTTGGGCGCGTTTATCCAGCTTCGGTCGCCAGTCCCCCATCGTCGCGCCCTCTTTGATGTGGGGATCGCTGGCCCCCTGGCAGGGTTGGCGATTACCGTACCGCTCTTGCTGTGGGGCTTAGCCCAATCCACCCTCGTCCCCATGCCCGAGGCCGGATCGAGCCTGCTCAGCTTTGAGGCCCTTAACCCCACGGCCTCGGTACTCCTGGCCCTGATGATCAAGCTCACCCTCGGTTCCGAAATGGGCTTGGATCAGGCGGTGCACCTCCATCCCGTGGCCATTGCGGGCTGTTTGGGGCTGGTGGTTACCGCCCTCAACCTCATGCCCGTGGGTCAGCTCGATGGTGGGCACATCGTCCATGCCATGTATGGCCAGCGGGTGGGCGCGATGATTGGCCAAGTGGCGCGGCTCTTGGTGTTGGCCCTGGCCTTTGTTCACCCTGAATTGTTGATCTGGGCGATCCTGCTGTTTTTCATTCCCGCTGTCGATCAGCCCGCCCTCAACGACATCAGCGAGCTCGACAACCGCCGCGACCTGCTGGGGCTGATCGCCCTCACCCTGCTGGTGCTGATTGTGCTCCCCCTCCCTGGCCCCTTCGCCCGTCTGCTGTTCTAGTCGGTTAAGGTGACGACGACCCCATCCGCCCTGGCGGCAGGAATATCACCATTCCCTTACACAAGAACGGAAGCTTAAGGCCGCCGTAAGCATTGGTTTTGGTTCCCCAGGCCACAATGGATGTGACCTTACAGCCCTGGGGCTGGCACCCCGGCCCTATCCAGCCGGAAACTGCCGTTCCCCTTTGCCGAGGAGTTTTCACGATGGACAGGCCCTATCCCCCGACGGAACCCACGGTCTTTGGCCTATCGGCCCGCCAAGGCCGCTGGCTGCTGATTCCTCTGGGGATCTTAGTACTCCTGTGTTTGGGATCCGTCTATTCCTGGAGCGTGTTTCGTCGTCCCCTCGAAACAACCATGGGCATTAGCGCCACCGCCAGCCTGCTGCCCTTCACCCTGGTGCTGGTGTGCAATGCGGTGATGATGCCAATTACCGGGTTTTATATGGCCCGGTTGGGAACGCGCCGAGTCGCCGCCATCGGCGGAGCCATTGTGGGTCTGGGCTATCTGCTAGCAAGCTTGGCCACTCACATCAACACCCTCACCCTGGCCTATGGCGTGGTGGTCGGCATAGGGGTCGGTATCACCTACGGAGTGCCCATGGCGGTGGTAGCGCGCTGGTTCCCAGACCACAAGGGTTTAGCCGTGGGCCTAACCATTATTGGCTTTGGCCTGTCGCCCCTAGTCACGGCCCCCCTAGCCAATCTGCTGATTGCCGACTTCGGTGTGCGGCCCACCCTACGGATGATGGGCATCACCTTTGGCCTTATCATCCTGGCCATTTCCCTCACCCTCAAGCTGCCCCCCCAAGACTGGCACCCCTACGACGGCACCATTCCCCATGCCAACGAAACCGCCTACCACGGCTACCCGCCCCAGATGATGAAAAGCCGTTCCTTCTACGGCCTGTGGATTTGCTATACCATCGGCACCCTGGTCGGCCTCACCGCCATCGGCATTTCTAGCCCGGTGGGCCAGGAAATCATCAACATTAACCCCAGTTTGGCCGCCAGTAGTGTAGCCCTGTTTGCGCTGTTCAACGGCATCAGTCGGCCCCTCTTTGGTTGGCTGAGCGATCGCTTCCGGCCCCACCAAGTCGCCATCGCCTCCTATAGCTTGATTTTGATCGCCTGTGTGCTGATGGTGAACGCCGAGTCGGGACAGGTCGCGCTGTATCTCGTGGCCTTTTGTCTGTTCTGGTTTTGCCTGGGCGGATGGCTCGCCATTGCCCCCACCACCACCCTGCGCCTGTTCAACCCCGACCACTACGCCCAAAACTACGGCATTGTCTTCACCGCCTACGGAGTGGGGGCGCTGGTGGGCACCCTCAGCGCGGGCCAAATTCGCGACTGGTTTGGCAGCTACACCTACGCGTTCTATCCCATGGCCGTCCTGGCCATTATCGGCATCATCGTTGCCGCCACCCTGCTCAAGCCCGATCATTCCCATCCTTAGCCTGCGCCCTGGTCTCCGCAGGCCCTGGTTGACTGACGAAACTGGCTAGAACCTATATCCGTCGAAGGGTCAGGAAACCTGACCCCGACATCAAACCAAGGCTGTAGGGGCGCGGTTTTCGCCCCCGACCCAGCATCTCTTGTCCGTCATCCAGCTTCAGACCTGGGCTTCGACTAACGGCGTTTTTTCCACCATGTCCAGCCGAGGCCACTGACAACGGCCATCAGCCAGGGCATCAGCGTGGCAGCCGCGATGATGTAGTGACGATCTAGGCGGTTCTCTAGGCTGATGTCATCGTAGATGATGCCCTGTTCGCCCACGGGAACAGTCCAGTAATCGGCGTGGCTGACATCTTCGGATTCGATGGACACTTCCCAATCACCGGGGATAGACTCATCGGGAAGAAAGGAAAAGCGGCCTTCGTCGTCGGTTGTGAGGGTTTGCCAAGGACGATTAGGCTGGTTGGGGGCATAGATGGTCACGGTGGCCCCCGCGAAGGGTTCGCCCTCGCCCAAGACCGACTGAAACTCTAGCCGATCACCCAGGGTATAGAAGGTTTCCACTTGGTGCGCCCAGGCCGCACCGGGTAGGCCCACCAAGGCTAAACAGGCCACCAGAGCCACAAGCAAGCTTTTCATAACCGCGAAATCGTGAGGGACAGTGCCCATTGTAGCCATTGGTTCCGCGATTGGCTCCGCCATTGCCACACCCCTTGAAAGGCTCGGGAGGCCCAACGTCAGGGCAATCCCATCATTGGAAGGCTGGGGAGACCCAACGTCAGGGCAATCCCATCAGCGGTCTTTGGCTCGATTCAGGGATTTGTCATAATAGATCTGGGGCTACGGCCCCCAGCCTGGAGCCCTTTCCCACCAGCGGCGGGAAATTTTTGCTTCAGTGCGTTTTATTAAATCAATACTTCACGCTGTCAACCCTTCGTTCCGTCAATTCCTATGGCAACCACCACCCTAGACTCCAGTGCTGACGTCTCTGCTTCGGTGGCGTTTGCCAGTGGGGCGGGGGCCATGGTGCGGACAACCATTGACTCGGAATCCGACTGTCCGGTTCCGGCGGTACGAACCTTGCTAGAAGCCCACCGAGGGGAACGGCAGATAATTTTGCTGCAAGATTTTCCCGACCCCGATGCCCTATCTTCGGCCTGGGCCT
The DNA here is from genome assembly GCA_035285305.1 of Leptolyngbya sp. GTDB lineage: Bacteria > Cyanobacteriota > Cyanobacteriia > Phormidesmidales > Phormidesmidaceae > Nodosilinea. The sequence continues at coordinate 37,481 of JAYKHF010000112.1, read as the reverse complement.
ACAAGCTCATTGCCGCTACCCATGGCATCGAGTGCGATATTTTCTACGGCGGCACCCTCAGCCACCAGGAAAACATTGCCCTCGTTAAGCTGACTGGGTTGCCCGCCCGCCGCTGGACGCTGGCCAACAACGACGGCCCTAACCTCAGCCAATACCAAGGCATGGTGCTGGTGGATAACCAGGGCACCACCAGCCAGCTTTACCCCACGGTGCGCAAGGCCGGAGTCCCGCTGATTCTCGTGATTGATCACCATGCTCCCCAGGACCACCTAGACGCCGAATACATCGACCTGCGCCCCCACATTCGCGCTACAGCCACCATTCTGACGCAATACCTCCAGCAGGGCCTACTACGCCTAGACCGCAGCAATACCAAGCACAGTAAATGCGCCACCGCCCTAATGCACGGCCTGCGAGCCGATACCAACCAACTGATGAACGCCGCCGCCGATGACTTTTTGGCCGCCGCCTACCTCAGCCAGTTCTACGATGGTCAACTCCTCAACGCCATCCTCCAAGCCTCCCGATCCAAACGGGTGATGGATGTGATTGAGCGATCCCTCCGCAACCGCAAGGTGCAAAACAACGTTTCCATTGCCGGGGTAGGCTACCTGCGCTACGAAGACCGGGATGCCATTCCCCAAGCCGCCGATTTCCTAGTCACCGAAGAAAATATCCACACCGCCGTGGTCTACGGCATCGTCCACGATGAAGACGAAGAACGCGAAGTGGTGATCGGTTCCCTCCGCACCAGTAAAATCACCCTAGACCCCGATGAGTTTATTAAAGAAGCCTTTGGTCAGGATGGCGCAGGCCGCTTTTTTGGCGGGGGCCGTTCCATGGCTGGTGGCTTTGAAATTCCCGTCGGATTCCTCTCAGGCTTCTACGAAAACGCAGAATACAACCGCCTGAAGTGGGATGTGTTTGATATGCAAATCAAACAAAAACTTTGGCGTTTAGTGAACCCCGAAGAGGGCATCATCACCACAGACTAGGCTATCCCTTCCCCGCGTTAATCTAGCAGTGCATTAACCTACGGACTAAAGAAACATCAGCCAGAAACAGCGATCTCTGGTTGACTGACAAAAGATTCTGCATCGGGCGCGAAAACCGCGCCCCTACGGCATTTAGGTCACGTAGGGGCCAGGTCTCCTGACCCTTCGACGGAGAGGGGTTCTCGCCAGTTTTGTCAGTCAACCAGGTACGAAATAGGACTACCCAATGGATTGCTCATAGGGAATTATCGGTAAATTCGGATCTGTGGGATAACTACATACCAATTCTCCAAGATTTCATCAGAGTCTTCGGCAGTCTTGACGTGACGATAGACATAGCGAATAGTTACTTCTCCAGACTGAAATTGGAATTCGTGAGGCTTTAGACCTTTCCAACCTAGGGATTGGTTACATTTTTTAGATAATGCCCCAATCTCAATGTTCTGATCATTAAAAATTGACCACCCATTTCCCCCAGAGTTGGGCCGCAAGTAAATTAAATCTCCTTCCCGCATAGTTTTTATGCAGTCTTGATTACGTTGTGTTGATCGAGCCCCTAAGTTGACATCGCTTGGGCTGAAATCGAAGTAATGAACTCGCTTAGGCAATTCAATCAGATTCAAGCTCTCAACTATGGGCTGAACCTGAGTTTCCCGTAGGCACTGATTAGACTTGATACTGCATAGAATCAATTCTTCCTTGGCACGGGTGATCGCGACATAAAATAGCCGTCTTTCATCCTCAAGCTGATGTTCAACTTCAGAAAAATTATCGGTCAGCAGGATGACCTTTGAAAATTCTAGCCCCTTAGATCCATGGCAACTGGTAACTAAAACAGCATCTTCATCGGTAAGGGAGTTATTGGGGCTTTCGCTGAATTCATAGATGGATGTGGCAATTTCTTCGGTTGTTATGGGCATAGCCAGATCGGCGGAACCGAACCCTCGTTCTCTATCTAAGTCATCGGCTATTTTCAATAGGGTCTTAATGGTTGGCTCTACTAAACTGCGTCCCTTGCGCTCAAAGAAACGTTGAAATCGTTGTCGCACGGACTCATCTTCAGACAGGGTGAGGGTTGGGCTAGCTTGTAGCTGACTTAATAGCTGATGGGTAATCGAATGGCGAATCAGCTTAACTTCACGCCCTTTTAAGGCATAGGTGGGAATGCTTGCTAACCGCTCTAGCAGGGCTCTGATTTCGCTGAGTTGATCCCATTCTTTAGCCAAGATGGCAATTTCATTGGGATCTATACCAGCCTCTAACCATTGACGTACCTGCTTGGTGACCCAAATAGCCTGAGCTGTGGGTGTGGCAAATAGCCGTGCTTTTACGGGATCCCCTACTTGGCCAACTCTAGCCTGATCGATACAGACCTGTTCTTCTGGCCTTTGCTTACAGCGGTAGCGGTTATTTTGAATGACGCGATTGCCTACGGTAATGATAGATTCCGTAGAACGGTAGTTCTCCGTTAGCAAAAATTGCCGAGCCCGATATTCTGCCTGGAATTGGCGAATGAATTTAGCATCTGCCCCCCGAAAGCCGTAAATATTTTGGTCGTCATCGCCAATCACACAGAGGTTAATTTGTACCGACTGGTTCTGGTCGGCTTGGGCGTCTAACCCTGAAATTAACCGGATCAGGCGATACTCCTGCTCAGTGACATCCTGGTACTCGTCTACAAAGATGTGCTCGGTGTTGCCCAGGAGTCGAATTCGACGGAGTTGGATATCATCGTCATCGTCCGATGGGCTCTCCAAAAGGTCACAGGCATCCTTCAGAAGGTGATCGAACTGTTTCTCGGCGTCCTGGGGCTTATAGGCCGAGTTTTTGGTTTCTTCTAGGGTGCGACCCAAGAGGGCCAGGGCTAAGCCATGGAACGTATAGACCCGCAGTTGAGTGGCCAGATTACCGATTAAGGCTTGTAAGCGTAGGCGTAGTTCTCGCACAGCATTGCGGTTGTAGGCCATCACGACGATGCGATCGGGAGCCACCCGCTTTACTTTAATCAGGTAGGCAATGCGGTGAACAATGGTGCGGGTCTTGCCAGATCCAGGGCCAGCAATGACCGATATCGCTGGGTCTTCCGCTTCGACGATAGCTTTCTGAGACTCATTGAGAGGCCCCATAATACTGTCGTAATCGGCCTGGGTGAGCGGGCGCGTCATATCCTCGCCAGTTAGGTCTGGATAGGCTTGGTCAAACTCATGGCGAGGTAGCAGGAAGTAGTCGTCTACAAGCTGCTGGCGAGCACGGTCGTCTTCTGCCAGATAGCCGTATTTGGCCATTAGGTGGACTTTGCGAGCTTGCTCTTGGTAGTGCTTTTCTAGGGTTGGGTAACGGCTATAGATCGTTTTGAGGTTGGCCCCTTTGAAGATCCTGACCTTTAAGGCTTGGTGGAATAAAGTCAGGCCATCCGTTAACCGTAAAAATTCCCGATCATGGAGCCAGATTAGCGTTTTCCGAAGCTGTCGTGCCTCTACTTCGGTGGGCATAGGGCGTTCAAAACCTGCTTCAGGATGAGCATTACACACCGTTGTTAACAGCGTCTCAAAATCGCACTGCACCACTAATCGGGCACCGATCTTGGTGTCTAGATTTTGATCAATTTCGGCATAGAGGGCGTCTAGAAGTTTGGCGCAGAATTGTTGATGGCGAGGCAGCCAATCAATCACCTGAGATAAGGGGCCAGCATCGGCCTCTGAAGCAGTGATCTGTATCAAGCCACCGCTCAGTCGTTTGAGCTTGATCCATCCTAATGATTGCCAACCGTCTAGGACAGTGATCAGTTTAGGCGCTCTGAGCTGTTGGCTACGGTCAGTATCTAGAAAGGTAGCCAGTTTACGAGGGTTAACGACAGAGCTGGATTTATCAGCAACCTTCTCAATCAGGTAGCCCAAGATCTGATCTTCGAGGGTGCAGTAGCGCCCATAGGTAAGTTTGGCATCTCCTTTTACGGCTTTGGTCACTAGCAATGTTAGGGGCAGTTGAGAGGTACAAACCCCGGCTCGTTGCAGTTCTCGAATGCGGTCGGGCAACTCTAGCACCGGAATGCCAGATTCATCGCTGAGTCGTTCTAAGGAGATTCGCTCGCCTTCGCGTTGGTGCTGCTGTTGTACCAAATGCATCCCGTAGATCAAGCGCTCGAAGGACTTTTGTTCGCCCTGCTTCAAAGCGTTTTGGTGACTATGGGTTAAAAACTGTTGCCAAGACTGGGCCGGAGTAGACTGATTGAGATGAAACTGCACCACCGTAGATAGGTTTTCAGCACGCTCAATCAGCCCAAAGTCTTCTAGGTGGTGTAGAGCGACCCGCATTTTAGTTTCGCGTTGATCATGGTCGGTGGCAAAACGATCATCGAGGTCACTGGTTTGGTAAATTTCGTCGGTGGTCGCCCAGAACCAGTCTTCGGTAATGGGGCCAGACCGAGAACGAATGCGGTCGCGCACCCCCCGCAACGCCTCAAAAATATTTCTCAAGTCTGTGGTAGACAGGTGATTCAGACTCTTCATGAAAAAGAGCATTTCCAAATCTTGCGGATCAAACAGCAGTACGCAGTCGGCGGGGGCACCATCTCGTCCCGCCCGTCCCGCTTCTTGGATGTAGCCTTCTAGACTGCCGCTAGGGGCGTTGTGAACGACAACCCGCACATCTTTGCGGTTAATGCCCATGCCAAAGGCACAGGTGGCCGTCACGACGTTGAGATCTCCCGCCTTAAAGGCCTTGAGTAGCTTGCTCTTGTCCTCTTTGGGCACTTTGCCGTGGTAGTACCGGGCCTGAATATCGTGCTGCTGAAGCAGGGTGGCTAGCCGTTCGGCATCGCGGCGCAGAGTCGTATAGACTAGGGCGCAGCCCCCCTGTTCGAGGGCTCGCTTCACGGTTTCTACAATGAGCGGATCTTTATGGCCATTGACCGGAAGCACCTGATGGTTAAGGTTATGCCGATGGACGCCAGCAACGATGTGGCGATGAATGGGCAGATCGTGCTGCTGAAAAAGCTGACAGATGTCGTCGCGTACTTGGGCGGTGGCGGTGGCCGTTAGCAGGGCCAAGGCGGGTAGGGGACGGCCTAGGGCGGTGTAGAGATCGTGGATAAATTTGGGAATGTAGCGGTAGTCGGGACGGAAATCTTGCCCCCACTGGCTGATGCAATGGGCTTCGTCGATAACCCAAAGGGCAGGCGGGCGCTCGCGTAGCAGATTGCGAATGCTGATGGATCGGAGTTGTTCGGGACTGATGTAGAGTAGCCCCTTTTGGCCATTGCGTAGCGCTTCTAGCCGTTCAGCCCGTACCGCTGCGGGTAGGTTACCGTTGATGAAGGTAGCGAAATCGAGCCCTTGGGCTTCTAGGTCTACCACCTGGTCTTCCATCAAGGCCTGGAGGGGGGAGATGCAGACCGTTAGCCCCCATTGGCGACGGTAGTACATCAGGGCAGGTAGCTGGTAGCAGAGGGATTTACCGCCTCCGGTGGGCATTAAAACGAGCGGGTTGTTGCGGGCCAGAATAGCCTGAACTGCGTCTTCTTGAACCCCTCGAAAGCCGGGAATGTCAAAGGTTTCTAGGAAGGGTTGATAGGTAAACCCGGCTGGTGTAACCGGGAAGATCTGATCTAGGGTGTCTTGAAACTGAGGAAGATGGTTGAGCCAAGCTGAGGGCGCTTGATTGGACGGGTGCTGCTTGCGCTCAAGGTTCCAAACCAGCAGAGCCGCGATAATCAACCGTCGGTCGAAGTCAGTCTCGTGCAGCAGAATACCCCAGATGTGGTTGAGGGCATCGGCAGAAAGGTCGGCAAGGACAGCAGGGGGAAGGTCGCTGAGGGCTGGAGGGGCTTCTGGCTGCCAGCCTAGGGCAGTAAACAGACTACGGTAGGCGGCATCGGCAGGGGTTGACCCGTGGGTGAGTAGCCAGGTGTAAAGCTGTCGCAGGGGGGCTGGATGTTGGCCCAGGCTATTCAGGCATTGTTCGAGCAGTAGGCGGGTGGCGCGGGCGTCTTCGAGGGGATCGTTGCTGGCGTAGTCGCTGAGTTTGTAGTCTTTTTGCAGGCGATGGGAGGGCTCTAGGGCAAAGGCCAACAGCGAGAGTTCTAGGGTATCAATGATGGGTAATGGGCTTAGATCAGGCCATTGGCGACTAAGGTGGACTTGGTCAAAGCGGCGGAAATTGTGGCCGCAGACCGTGCCTTGGGTCTGAAGGATATGGATAAGCAGGCTATAAATCTCCTGCGATTGATCCTGCGAAGTGTGAATAGCCTGGGTGGGAGATAGTAGCCCATATCGGAAGATCTGGGGTTGCAAGTCTACTTCTAGATCTAAGTAGATGTAGCTATCTAGAATATTGCTTAAATTCATACAAGCTTAGCGGTGGTAATTTCGTTGTACACGGCTTGGGGAACGATGATGATCTCAAAAAGTTTGGGCAGCAAGGACGAACGACCACGGTTCATCCATCTGCACCGTCAGTCGCCATCATGGCTGAAACGACGCTAATCTGCGAAGAACGACATTTAGCGTGCGAACGTATATTAAAAAAGCCGATGGCGGGATTTGAACCCGCGACCGCTCGATTACGAATCGAGTGCTCTACCACTGAGCCACATCGGCTTGGCAACCCACAGTGAATTAGTATAACAGGGAGGGTTGTCTGCGGATGGCCCTTTCCCGTAGGGATTTGGGAAAAGATTTTCTAGGAGCCCCCACCATGACCATGCCTGATTCTCGTCCGCCGGATCCTCTGCCCCCGGGGATGAGTGCAGAGAAGTATGCCCGACTGCGGGCCGAGGCCAAAGCCCCCTATCGGGGATTGCGGCGGGTGGTCTATCTCACGGCGGGCGCTTCAGCGGCGATTGGGGCCTTCATGATGATCGCCCAAGGATTAGCCGGTCGGGCCACGGCAGATTTAGGACTAAACTTGTTGATTCAGTTCAGCGTATTGGGGACGGCGGGGTTCCTGCTGTGGCTGGAGAGCCGAGGTCAATCCGAGGATTGAACATCTACCGAGGGCTACGTCCCGGGGTTTGGCGGTTCCAGGGAAGACCCCGGTGCCACCGCCAGCAGGCTATGCAGAGAGCCCGGTTTAGGTCATGCTAGATCCGGAAAGATGGTTCATGACCGAAGGAGAAAACACCATGGCAGCAGAGATGGATCCTGTGAAGTTGATGAAGCAGGAAGTGGGACGGCAAGCCGCCGCACGGGTACAGTCCAACACCGTGGTGGGGCTAGGCACCGGATCGACCACCGCCTTTGCCATTCAGTTCATTGGGGATCGGCTGGCCAAGGGCGAAATTAGCAACATTAAAGGGGTGCCCACCTCCTTCCAGGCCTCGGTATTGGCCAAGCAGTACGGGATTCCCCTCACCACCCTAGATGAAATCGACGGTATTGACATCGCCATCGATGGAGCCGATGAGGTCGATCCAGCGATGAACTTGGTGAAGGGGGGCGGGGCGGCCCACACCCGAGAGAAAATCGTGGATGGGCTGGCCAAGGAATTCATCGTGGTCGTCGATAGCTCAAAGTTGGTTGATAAGCTCGGGACCACCTTTGCCCTCCCCGTGGAAGTACTGCCCCTAGCCGTAACGCCGGTGAGCCATGCCCTAGCCGCGCTGGGGGGCAAACCCGACCTGCGCATGGGCATCAAAAAAGACGGCCCCGTGATTACCGACCAGGGCAACATGATCTTGGATGTCAAATTTGAATCCATTGATGACCCAGCCGGACTGGAAAAAACGATCAACAATATTCCGGGGGTGCTCGATAATGGCCTCTTTGTCGGTCTCGCCACCGAAGTCCTCGTGGGCGAAGTGAAGGACGGCCAAGCCAGCGTCCGCAAGCTGTAGGGCGACCCATCTATTCCCCTTGAGAACAGGAGGGGCGAAGAGACCTCGCCCCTTCAACCCAACATTCTCCAGCAACCACCCTTGATCACATGGCCATGTGGGACGACCGTTATAACCGAGCCGACTATTTCTATGGCAAGCAACCCAACGACTTTGTGCGCCAGGTGTGCGCTCAAATTCCTAAGGGTCAGGTTCTTTGCCTAGCGGAGGGGGAAGGGCGTAATGCCGTCTATCTCGCCCAGCAGGGCTATCGTGTGACAGCGGTCGATGCATCATCGGTTGGGATGGCCAAGGCCCAACGTCTCGCTGCCGAGCATGGTGTTCCCCTGCGCACTATCGTGGCGGATCTCGCGGAGTTTTCCATTCAACCCCATAGTTGGGATGGTATTACGGCTATTTTTTGCCATCTCCCCCCGCCCCTACGAGCCCAGGTTCATCAGCAGGTGGTAGCGGGGCTGCGACCGGGCGGCGTATTTGTCTTAGAAGCCTACACACCCGCCCAGCTTACCTTCAAAACTGGGGGGCCACCCACCGTTGATCTGATGATGGACTTGCCCACCCTCCAGCAAGAACTAGCAGGACTCCATTTCATCCTTGCAGAAGAACTAGAACGCAATATTCACGAAGGCCTTGGCCATCGAGGTCGCAGTGCCGTGGTGCAGATCCTAGCCGTCAAGCCTACCCCCTAGAAAGCAGCCCTTCTCAGGATGATGCCTCTCAGGGAAGACGATATCGCTCGGTAAAGGATGTTCCGTTCGGGCTGAGCGGTGAGCAGTGAGCTTGTCGAACCGTCGAACCGTCGAACCGTCAAAGCCCAGGAGGATCGGGCCTTTCGACTAGCTCAAGGCGAACGGAGACGCGCCAAAATGAGCATTGCAGCCTAGAAAGGGATGCCTTGACGGTTAGGCGTGGGATCACCCTGGTTGGGCTGACCAGAAATTCTGTATCGGGCGCGGAACCCAGGCCCCTACGGCATTCGGGCCTGTAGGGGTCAGGTCTCCTGACCCTCCGCTTCAAAAGCCCTTAACGAGACTTGAACTCGTGACCTCTCCCTTACCAAGGGAGTGCTCTACCGCTGAGCTATAAGGGCAAATTGTGGATGGGCCGGGCTGGATTCGAACCAGCGTAGGCGTAGCCAGCGGATTTACAGTCCGCCCCCATTAACCACTCGGGCACCGACCCGCCCTATCCACGGTTATACATCCTAGCATGGAAGATGATCGTTTCTTAGCCGCCTATCCGAGAAATTTCGGCAATTTTTTCGAGAATTTGATCCCGGCAGGTTAGCCCCGCACCAGCCAGTGCAAGACCCAGCCCATGACCAGCCCCAACCCTCCGTAGCGCACGGCCTGCCAAAAGGGCTCCTGGAGGTGTTTCCAACTCAACAGATGGCTCGCCAAACTTAGTTCAAAGTCATCTACCACCTGTTGGAGTTGAGCGATCTCGGCTTGGGCCGCCGCAAGTTCGTCAGCGGCGCTGGGGCTATCCTCCCCCTTCGCAGCCTCATTCAGGTCTTGCAGTTGCCGCAGGTTACGAATCCCCGTTTGGAGATGCTGAATGCGGGTAGTCAGGTGGTCAACTTGGGTGTCTAGATCGCTGAGCGTGGGAGGCTCTAGGGCTCCACATTGAGACATGGGCTGGCTAGGGCCGCGCCGATGGGGATAACCAGATTTCATGATGCACAATAGAAAAGGTTTACGAACAAAGGTCTACCCTAGTTAACCCTATTGGTTTGGTACTATGACGCTTTCGCCCACCCGTGAATCCGCCCAGGCATCCCCGCCAGCGGTGGAAGACCGATCCACCCTAGAACTGGCCCAGGTGTTAGCCGAACGACTGGCGATCAAACCGGAGGACTGGCATCGGCTAAACCGGAATCGCAACGTGCGCGCCCAGGAACAACTGGCCGCCGCCTTGGTCTATCTGCTCAGCCAACAGCCCGACGAAGCCCTACCCAGGGTTGAGCAAGCCCTAGGCTGGCTCAATCGGACGGTGACAGCCCCGCCCTGCCCAACCCACGGCCAACCCAAGCCATCACCCATTAGCCAATGAGGGGAAGACGACGGGCAGGAGCAATACGCTTATTTAAGTGAAGTTCGCGCCCGTCGTTACACCAGTCTACGTGATCAAAAATTTGGTAGAGGATATAGAGCCCGCGTCCACAGTCGCTGACATGGGGTTTGTCCTCCTCGTAGGTAAAGTCATCACAGCGACAGGGGTGGGAAAAGCCCTGACCTTGATCGGCAATGACCCACCAAAAGTGAGACCCCTTCGTCGCATATTTGACCGATACCTGCTTGCAGGGATCAAGGCAATTGCCATGCTTAGCGGCATTGACCAGGGCTTCTTGCAGCCCAAGCCGCACCTCAGCCTGCCAGGTTCCAGGCACCTCGGCCACCAAAATATCCAGCACTGGGTGCAGATATAGGGTGGAAACAAAGCTCAGGGTTCCCCATTTTTGCTGATTTAGGGGAGGAGAAGTTACAACCACTCAACACCTCACGAAAATGCTGATTGAACAGAATAAGCCAGTCTGAAACATTCCAGGAAAACTAGGTGATTGCTAATAGGTGCCTAGGATATTGACGCTGTCAACTCAATCGATGCCAATAGACTTATAGGATCACGAATAGGATTCGCGGCATTACTTTCAGCTTATTCTAAGCCAGGTCATTTTTCCCAAAAAGTTGATAAAAATAGGGCTTTCAGCATGAGTTAGCCATTGAAAAAGATTGCCAGGGGAAACTTTTATGAACTTTTCCTATGTTTTCCGACAGACGACGCAGATTTTGTATCTGTTTAGACAACCTATTCCTTTTAATCGGGCTATTCAGAGTGCAATCGCATCTTCAGGAAGTCCTTCAACTGAGTTCTTTGACCCTTTGTTCTCTACCATAGCAAATTCTTCCGTTCAATTTAGCTTCGTAACGTGGCGACAACAATTACCGGGCAACGGACTCAGCAGCGGGTGACATTCTCCCGCCTAGGCTGGGCGATGTTGCGCAGCGGCCTCGGCCACGATGGCCGAGGGATCTTGGGCTAAGTTGGCAAGGGCTGATTGGGCCTCAGGTTGGGGAAAGTGTGCCAGGGCCTGCACCAGGCGGTGTCGCACCTGCCAATCGGCATGGCTGGTGAAGCTGAGCAGGAGCGGAATGGCGCGGTCGTCTTGTAGTTCGCCGAGGGCACCAATGGCCGCAGTGACCACGAGGTCATTGTCAGACCGCACCGCCGCTTGGAGTAGGTCAAAGGCTTGGGGCTCGCCCAGTTCGCCGAGGGCGGCAACAATACTGAACTGCACCAGCCATTCCCCACTACCGTGGTACACTGCCGCCAGGTCAGCATAGGCGCTACGCAGGTGTAGACCGCCAATGGCATCGGCTGCGGCAGCCTGCACATCCGGTTCGGGATCGTTAGTGAGGGCTCGGCGCAGGAGGGGCTCTACGGTGGCGAGGTCGTGATGCCCGAGGCTAGCCAGTTGACTGATGGCAGCGTAGCGGACTCGGGCGTTGCCATCGTTGGCGGCGAGTTGGGCTAGTTCAAAGGCAGCCACGACGTCGAGATCTCGCAGTTGGTTCACGGCCCGCAGGCGATCACCGTAATCCTCAGAATGCAGTAGTTCACGCACAGAATCGGGGGTGATGGCCATTTCGTAATCTCCAGCACATATCGCCTCTTTCAATACTACAGGGCAAATGTGTCGCCACCGCCTTCACCCCCTAGCCCTGTTTCCCAGGCCTAGGAGCGAGCGTGGTCAGCCTAGCCCCGAAACTCGGAGGCCACGATCATCGATCCGATGCCGAGATCGCTAAAAATTTCCAGCAGTAGGGCGTGGGGAATGCGGCCATCGAGAATATGGGCCGCCCCAACCCCCTGGGCTAGGGATCGCACGCAGCAATTCACCTTGGGGATCATGCCACCGGAGACAATGCCCGCATCGATCAGTTCCCGCGCTTTTTGGATATCCAGCTTGGGGAGTAGGGTGCTGGGGTTGGTGTAGTCCTCCAAAATACCCTTGGTGTCCGTCAGCAGAATTAACTTTTCGGCCCCCAGGGCCGCCGCGATTTCCCCGGCCACGGTGTCGGCATTGATGTTGTAGGCTTGGCCGGTTTCGTCCCTGGCCACGCTGGAGACAATGGGGATATAGCCCGCCTCCACCAAGGACTTAAGCACTCGGGAGTCCACGCTACTGACCTCGCCCACAAAGCCGACGCCCTGAGCCCCCTGGGGACGGGCCGTGATCAGATTGCCATCTACGCCGCACAGCCCCACGGCCTTGCCCCCGGCTTGGTTGATGAGGCCCACCAGTTCCTTATTCACCCGGCCTACCAGCACCATTTCCACCACATCCATGGTGGGGGCATCGGTAACGCGCAGGCCGTCTTTAAACTGGGGCTCGATGTTCAGCTTGCCCAGCCAGGTGTTAATTTCTGGCCCGCCGCCATGCACCACCACCGGACGCAACCCCACGCAGGCCATAAACACAATGTCACGGATTACATCGGCCTTGAGGCTGCTGTCCTTCATCGCCGCGCCGCCATACTTCACGACCACCGTGCGACCCCGGAACTGTTGAATGTAGGGTAGGGCTTCGCTAAGGATTTGAACGCGCATCGCCTCGGCGGCATGGACGGTGTCGGCGTGGGAGGAGGTCTGAACCATAGGGTTAGGGCCATGGAGATAATTCGCTGCCAGTTAGTGTATCAATTGAGCTGGTTCGCCGGAGCATCCGTCCGCAGTCTTTCGTCAACAAGGCTTAAAATTTGCGTAGTAATGGCCTCCACCCCATCCTCGGCCCCCACGGGCACCCGCACATCCGCCTGGGCATAGAGCGACTGGCGCTGATCCACCAAATCCGCCAGGGTGCTCCGCCAGTCGGGTCGTTGGAGCAGGGGCCGCCCCGTTTCTCCGGCAAGGCGCTGTTCTAACAGGGCCAGGGGCACATCCAGCCACACCACAATGCCGTGGTGCAGGTAGCCCCAATTGCGCCGCTGGGTCACTAGGCCGCCCCCCGTGGCAATCACTAACCGTCGATAGGCCGAAAGCTGCGCCAATACCTCGGTTTCTTGCTGCCGAAACCCCTCCTCCCCCTCCTCCGCAAAAATCTCAGAAATTGTGCGACCCGCCGCTGCCTCTAGCACCGCATCGGTATCAAAAAACTGATACCCCAACGCCTGGGCCAGGGCAGTTCCCGTGCTGCTTTTGCCAGCCCCCATCATGCCAATTAGGTAAAGGTTCGTGCCTTGGAGTCGTTCGGTGAGGATCATCGGAAAATCGGTCGTTAATAAAGAGATATGCCTCAACGATAGGGCATCTTGGTAGCGCCTAGACCCCGTAACAAGCCCCAACCGGGTCGATGCGTCCCGGCCCCATGGCGAAGTCGTCCATAAGTTTTGTCGGCTAACTAGGGTTAGAAGTGATAAGATTACAGACTGTAGTATTTTCTGAGTTGCGGCGGAGGTCTAGTTGTCCAGATTTGTCTTAAAAGTACTCTGGCTCGAAAATGACGTGGCGCTAGCGGTGGATCAGGTTGTGGGCAAGGGCACCAGTCCGCTTACGTCCTACTTCTTCTGGCCTCGCAACGATGCCTGGGAACAAATGAAAACTGAACTGGAAAGTAAACCCTGGATTGAAGAAGAAGAACGGGTTGAAATCCTCAACAAAGCCACGGAAATCATCAACTATTGGCAGGAAGAGGGTAAGGGTAAGTCTCTAACCGATGCCCAAATTCGCTTCCCCGAAATTACCTTCACCGGTAGTTCGTGATTTGGGACATTGGCGCTAGACGTTAATGTTCTAACGGTCTTAAAAAAGAGCCCCATCAGTGATGGGGCTCTTTTTTAGCCGAAGGGCGAGGAAACCTCGCCCCTACGGGAGGGGATTACTTGATGCCTTCGGCGGCTTGGAGCTTGGCGCGGGCACGCTTGACGGCTTGGCGGGCTTGGATGACGGCTTGCTTGTCGTCATCGTTGACTTGGCCAAGACGGGTTTCGGCCTCTTCATAGGCGCTACGGGCCGCGTTGAGGTCGATGTTCTCGCCCCGTTCGGCCCCGTTCACCAGGATGGTAACTTCATCGGTATCAACTTCGGCAAACCCACCCATAAGGGCGATGGGCACCCAGGTTTTATCAGCGCGCACCCGCATCACGCCGATATCCAGCGCGGTCATCAGGGGGGCGTGGCCAGCCAAAATGCCAAGCTGACCCGTGGTGCTGGGCAGGATGACCTCCTCAGCTTCGGAATCCCAGACGGTTTTATCCGGGGCAATCACGCGAACGGTTAAGGCCATAGCAATACTGCAAATGAGATGGATGGTCGAAAAAGAAGATGGCAGACTCGCTTTGGGCTAGATTGGCCCTCACCCCCAGCTCCTCTCCCAGGGAGGAGAGGGGGGCCGGATTAGCTTCAAAGTCCCTCTCCCAACTTGGGAGAGGGATTTAGGGTGAGGGCCGTCTGCCCCAATGGAGAGGGTTTAGCTCTCAGCTTTCAGCTTTTCAGCGGCAGCAATCACTTCTTCAATACCGCCTTTCAGGTAGAAGCACTGTTCAGGCACATCATCCAACTCACCAGAGAGGATCATATTGAAGCCCTTGATGCTTTCTTCCAGGGTGACGTACTTACCCGACATGCCGGTAAACACCTCAGCCACAAAGAAGGGCTGGGACAGGAAGCGCTCGATTTTCCGGGCGCGGGCCACCACCTGGCGGTCATCCTCAGACAGTTCATCCAAGCCCAGAATGGCGATGATGTCTTGCAGTTCTTTGTAGCGCTGGAGGGTAGACTGCACAGCGCGGGCCGTGCGGTAGTGCTCTTCGCCCACGATGCTGGGCTGGAGCATGGTGGAGGCGGAATCCAGGGGATCCACAGCGGGGTAAATCCCCTTGGAAGCCAGGTTCCGGGAGAGTACCGTGGTGGCATCCAAGTGGGCGAAGGTAACGGCGGGAGCGGGGTCGGTCAAGTCGTCCGCAGGCACGTATACCGCTTGGATGGAGGTGATGGAGCCTTCGTGGGTGGAGGTGATGCGCTCTTGCAGGTCGCCCACCTCGGTACCTAGGGTGGGCTGATACCCCACAGCGGAGGGCATCCGGCCTAGGAGTGCAGATACCTCAGAACCGGCTTGCACAAAGCGGAAGATGTTGTCGATGAACAGCAGCACGTCCTGCTTGTTCACATCCCGGAAGTACTCGGCCATGGTGAGGGCCGACAGCCCCACGCGCATCCGAGCCCCAGGGGGTTCGTTCATCTGACCGTAGACCAGGGCCACCTTGGATTGGCTCAGGTCATCGGCGTTGATCACGCCGGATTCGATGAATTCGTTGTAGAGGTCGTTCCCTTCGCGGGTACGCTCGCCCACACCGCCAAACACGGATACCCCACCGTGCTCCTTCGCGATGTTGTTAATGAGTTCTTGAATGAGTACGGTTTTGCCCACGCCAGCACCACCGAACAGACCCACCTTACCGCCCTGACGGTAGGGAGCCAGTAGGTCAATCACCTTAATACCCGTTTCAAACACGGTGGGCTTGGTTTCCAGGTCGGTCAGCTTGGGGGCCGTCCGGTGGATGGGGGAGGTCGCTTCGTTGTTAACGGGGCCTTTTTCGTCTACGGGCTCGCCTAACACATTAAAAATACGGCCCAGGGTGGCAGTACCCACGGGCACGCTGATGGGTGCCCCGGTATCCACCACTTCCATGCCGCGAGTGAGGCCATCGGTGGAGCTCATGGACACGGCTCGCACCTGGGAGTCACCGAGAAGTTGTTGCACTTCGCAGGTAACGGAAACCTCAGCCCCAGCGGGGTTGGTGCCTTGAATTTTTAGAGCATTATAAATCTTGGGCAATTGGCCACTTGCGAACTTCACGTCCACAACGGGGCCAATAATCTGAGTAATGTAGCCAACTGTTTTTTCTGCTGTGGTGACCATGCTTGCGCCTATTCCGTATGATCAGCTAGTTTGGCGGCTTCTATGTCACTGTTACATTCCAAAGCGCCATCATTCAGATTATCACTAGTGTGCAACGCCCCACGATGATTCTACGGACTTTGTGGAGCGGATCGACCAAATTCCGCTGTCACCTGGGCTACGGCCTGATCCAAAACGGAGAACGGCTGACCTTTCCCGAACGACCCCAGTGATAGTTAAGTTGGGTGCAGCGAAGCGGAACCCAATACCCGACCAATCTCCTCGTGGTGCATTGCTGGGCGTTGGCGCTAGAGGGGTGCATTGCTGGGCGAATGCACCCTATACCCCGGTATCAGCGGTCGGGGAGACCTCGCCCCTACGGGTTATCGGGCTGGGAAGCGGGGGTTTCCAATGGGATTGGGAAATCGCTTGCCAGTGCCATGGTTGATCTGACAGCCCTGGGGGATGGGATAGGCAAAGATTCGCTGTGCCCCGTCTAGCGTGATCG
Source organism: Leptolyngbya sp. (assembly GCA_035285305.1). GTDB lineage: Bacteria > Cyanobacteriota > Cyanobacteriia > Phormidesmidales > Phormidesmidaceae > Nodosilinea. The sequence goes on along the minus strand of JAYKHF010000112.1, from coordinate 21,246 downwards.
GCCCATTGACCTAACCCCCTTCCCTTCAGCGCCATGATGTTCTAGCGACCCAAGGCGGCTCACGCCCTTAACCCAAGGTTTAGCCCTTAACCCAAGGTTTAGATTCGGGGGCTACAATGCAGCCCATAGGTTGCAGTGAGCAAACGATGGCGAAAACGAAAACTAAGGGGAATGGAGTGGAGTCTGAGGAGACTTCTGTAGCGGCAGTTAACTTGGCCGATCCACAGTACTACGTGAATCGTGAGCTGAGCTGGCTAGATTTTAATGACCGGGTGCTCCATGAAGCCCTCGATCCGCGCACACCCCTGCTTGAACGCCTAAAGTTTTTGGCCATTTACAGTTCCAACCTCGATGAGTTTTTCATGGTGCGTATTTCCGGCGTCATCGAGCAGGCCGACGCCGAGGTTCATCCCAAAACCCCCGATGGTCTGTCTCCGAAGAAGCAGTTGGTGGCGATGCGGGCCAACCTGCTAGAGAAAGTCACCCTCCAGCACCGTACCTTCGAGCGGGAACTGCGTCCGGCCCTCACCGATCACGGGGTACATTTGCTGAACTACGCCGATCTGAGTGCCGATCAACAGCAATTTCTGCAAGATTACTTTGAAAAACGCATTTTCCCGGTGCTGACTCCCCTCAGTGTGGATCCAGCTCACCCGTTCCCCCGCCTGTCTAACCTGAGCCTCAACCTAGCGGTGCGGGTGGTCAACCCCGAAAACGGGAACGAGCGCTTTGCCCGGGTGAAGGTTCCGAGTAATTTGCCACGCTTTGTGGGTATGCCAGACGCCCTCTGCCACCACCAGGGAAAAGAATGCGTGTGGGTAGGGGTGCCCCTAGAGCAAATTATTTCTGAAAACCTAGACGCCCTATTTCCGGGCATGACCATCGCTGGACACCACGCTTTTCGGATTACCCGCGATGCGGATTTTCCAGTTTTAGAAGAAGAAGCCGACGACCTCTTGATCGCCATTGAACAGGAAATTAGTAAACGACGGCTGGAGGGGTTTATTTGCCGCCTAGAAATCGAGCAAAGTATGCCAGACGATCTGCGTCAAGGGCTGATGCGGGAACTTGAGGTTAGCGATGATCGGGTCTACGACATTGACGGCATATTGAGCCTCAAGGATCTCTTTTTCTTTGCATCGCTACCCTTGCCAGAACTGAAGGAAACCCCCTGGGCTGCCCTCACACCACCGCGTCTTAAGTCGGTGATTGAGGTGGAAGAGGATGGCTACGCCGAGCAGGCTCCCAATATCTTTTCGGCGATTTGCCAGGGTGATATCTTAGTACATCACCCCTACGAATCCTTTAAGGCTTCGGTACAGGAATTTATTACCCAGGCGGCGAACGATCCCAAGGTTCTAGCCATCAAAATTACCCTATACCGCACCTCCGGGGATTCCCCGATTGTGAAGGCACTGATCAACGCAGCGGCGAATCGGAAGCAGGTGGTGGCGTTGGTGGAGCTTAAAGCCCGCTTTGATGAAGCGAATAATATCGTCTGGGCGAAGCGCTTGGAAGATGCCGGGGTGCATGTCGTCTATGGTGTGGTGGGGCTAAAAACCCACACAAAAACAACTCTGGTGGTGCGAGAGGAAGGCGATGAAATTCGTCGCTATGTTCACATTGGTACAGGCAATTACAACCCCAAAACCTCCAGCCTGTATACCGACTTAAGTCTGTTTAGCTGTCGGGAAGAACTGGGGGCTGATTTGAGCGCTCTCTTTAATTTCCTGACGGGTTATTCTCGCCAGCAAGCCTATCGTAAATTACTGGTGGCCCCGCTCACCCTGCGGGATCGGATGGAGGATCTGATTCGTCGAGAAATTGACCTCGCCCGCAGCGGCAAGCCAGGAAAAATGATCGCGAAGATGAACTCCCTGGTCGATGGGAAAATTATCCGGCTCCTCTACGACGCCTCCCAAGCAGGGGTAGAGATTGATCTGATTATTCGTGGAATTTGCTGCCTACGGCCCGGTATCCCTGGGGTTAGCGAAAATATCCGAGTGATTAGCGTCATCGGACGGTTCTTAGAACACTCGCGCATTTTCTACTTCCACAATGACGGCCAGCCGGAATACTACATTGGCAGCGCCGACTGGATGACCCGCAACCTAGACCGCCGGGTGGAAGCCATCACCCCCGTAGACGATCCGCTCTTGATGGCCGAGTTGCAGAACATTCTCGATATTTCCTTGGCCGACAACCGCCAAGCCTGGGACATGGCCGCCGATGGCACCTTTACCCAACGCCGCCCCGCCGCAGGGGAGGAAGAGCGTGGCACCCACAATACCCTGATGGCGGTGACCCTCAAACGGGGCCGGACTCGCTAAGCCCCCCCGATCAGAGGGATCATGGGGCCATTGGCACTGGCAGGATCGGCCATCTCCCCCATCCCTCCGTCAGTTGATCGCGCACAGGCCCCGGTGGGGTAACTATCCGGCTATGCTAGATAAGCTCTGCGTAAAACCCTCCCTGGTCGCCTCCCTATTCCAAGAAGGGGACTAGGGGTTTTACAATAGTTCATACTAGGCGTTGTTACCGCAGCCTCACCCAAGACTCGTCGTCATGCTCGCGTGATAGAGAACCCTCTTGTACATGGCTACCAGGGCAACCCAGAACCCGTCTGAGTCACCCTTGTTAGGTGGTCGCCAGCGGCCTGTCGCACAGAATCCGGAGAAGCAGTTATTATGCCCACGAAAGATCTCACCCGTTACCGAAATATTGGTATCTTCGCCCACGTAGACGCGGGGAAAACCACCACCACCGAACGTATCCTAGCCCTGACCGGGAAAATCCACAAAATTGGTGAGGTGCACGATGGTGCCGCCACCACCGACTTCATGGAACAGGAACAAGAACGGGGGATCACCATTCAGTCGGCAGCCACCACCTGCTTCTGGAAAGAGCACCAATTCAACGTCATCGACACCCCCGGCCACGTCGATTTCACCATTGAGGTCTATCGTTCCCTCAAGGTGCTCGATGGCGGTATCGGCGTGTTCTGCGGTTCTGGCGGTGTAGAACCCCAGTCGGAAACCAACTGGCGCTACGCCAACGATTCCAAGGTGGCGCGGATCATCTACGTCAACAAGCTTGACCGGATTGGGGCCAACTTCTACAAAGTGGTGGATCAAGTCAAGAACGTGCTGGCGGCTCAGCCCCTAGTGATGGTGCTGCCCATCGGTACCGAGAACGACTTTGTGGGCGTGGTGGATCTGCTCACCCGCAAGGCTTGGATCTGGGATGATTCCGGCAAGCCGGAGAACTACGAAATCGCCGATGTACCCGCCGACATGGTGGATCAGGTGGAAGAGTATCGGGAACAACTGGTAGAACTCGCCGTTGAGCAAGACGAAGCGGCCCTCGAAAAGTACCTGGAAGGGGAAGAACTCTCCATCGACGAGCTAAAAGCCTGCATCCGTAAGGGCACCCGCGAACTAGCCTTCTTCCCCACCTACTGCGGTTCGTCCTTTAAGAACAAGGGCGTGCAACTGGTGCTGGATGCGGTGGTGGATTATCTGCCTAGCCCCACGGAAGTGCCTCCCCAGCCCGAAATCGACCTGGAAGGCAACCCCACCGGCGGCTTTGCCTATGTGGATTCTGAGAAGCCCCTCCGCGCCCTGGCCTTCAAGATCATGGACGACCGCTTCGGTGCCCTCACCTTCACCCGGATCTATTCGGGGCAACTGAAAAAGGGCGACACCATTCTGGATACCGCCACGGGCAAAACCGAGCGGATCAGCCGGATTGTGGAAATGCACGCCAACGACCGGGAGGAAATCGAATCGGCCCAAGCCGGGGACATCGTAGCCCTGATCGGCATGAAGAACGTGCAAACCGGCCACACCCTCGCCGATCCCAAAAACCCCGCCACCCTAGAACCGATGGTCTTCCCCGACCCCGTGATCTCCATCGCCGTGGCCCCCAAGAAGAAGGGTGATAACGAGAAAATGGGTCTCGCCCTCAGCAAGATGGTGCAGGAAGATCCCTCCTTCCAGGTGGAAACCGACGAAGAGAGCGGCGAAGTCATCCTCAAGGGGATGGGCGAACTGCACTTGGATATTAAGGTGGACATCCTCAAGCGCACCCACGGCGTGGAAGTGGAGGTGGGCAAACCCCAGGTGGCCTACCGCGAGTCCATCACCAAGGTGCTGAACGACGGCTACGTGCACAAGAAGCAATCCGGGGGTTCTGGTCAGTACGCCAAGATTGACTACATCGTCGAGCCCGGTGAACCCGGTACCGGCTTTGTGTTTGAGTCTAAAGTCACGGGCGGTAACGTGCCCCGCGAATTCTGGCCTGCGGTACAGAAGGGCTTTGAAACCAGCATCGACAAAGGGCCTCTGGCGGGCTACCCCATGGTAGACCTCAAAGTTACCCTCACCGATGGCGGCTTCCACCCCGTAGACTCCTCGGCCATCGCCTTTGAAATTGCGGCCAAGGCGGCCTACCGTCAGTCCCTGCCCAAGGCTGGCCCCCAACTGCTGGAACCGGTGATGAAGGTGGACGTGTTCACCCCCGAAGACTACATGGGCGACGTGATTGGCGACCTCAACCGTCGTCGCGGCATGATCAAGTCCCAGGATCCCACCCTCACCGGGGTACGGGTGAAGGCGGATGTGCCCCTGAGCGAAATGTTCGGCTACATCGGCGACCTGCGGACGATGACCTCTGGGCGTGGTCAGTTCTCCATGGAGTTCTCCCACTACGCTCCCTGCCCCGCCAACGTGGCCGAAACGGTGATCAAGGAAGCGAAGGAACGCCAAGCGGCCTCCTAATTCCATCTCTCTAACGGCTGGGGGAAACCCCAGCCGCTCTTTTATCTCCGGAATTTACGCCCTAGTCACGGGTTGGCTAGGGCGTTTCCTTGCGGCAAGGGTACGGTTGCGAGGGCTTTATTCAGGGCAATCGGCCTGACGCTGGAGACCGGGGGGAAGACCGCGCCCGCTCTCTTGCTGACGATCCAACCCGGGCGGAAGACCACGCCCACTCTCTTGCTGGCGCTCCAACCCGGGCGGGAGATCGTTGCAGAGGTCGGCGTTGGGGGGATCTTCCACCTCCGGCAGGGTGACTGGGGTATCTGGCGTGGGAATTTCCACCTCCGGCAGCGTCACCGGGGTATCTGGCGTAGGAATTTCCACCTCCGGCAATGTCACCGGGGTATCTGGCGCGGGCATAGAACTATCCGCCGGAGGATTGGGCTGGCGTTGACCCTGGCCACGCCCACGCCCCGGTTGGGCCTCCGCTGAAGTGACTAACAGGAGCCCTAGGGCTAGGCCGCCCACCAGGGCACAACCACGGGAACGGGAAATGTGAAGGTTCATCGGTGTCTCCTTGCTAGGGGGATGTCGGTTATCGGGGCACCATGATCGATGGGAGTCGCCACTGTAATGTCGCCACCGTAATACCGACATTTAGATCTAGGCTAGCGATAGATCCACGGGGATCGTCCTCGGTAGATATACGACGGATTCACCCTGGGCCAGGAAGAACCTGGCCCAGATGACTGCGATCTTAGCCCTAGCAGCCCGGGTTGTGAATTCGGTTGGCCCTAAACCGGGGTTTCTACAGCCTTGTCTTCCAGGGCAAAGACGTGACCATCAATCAGGAGGCGGGTGATGCCCTTGGCTTGGAGATAGGGGCGGGTGGTTTGTAACAGATTGCCATCGGGCACCTTGATCACCCGTTGATTGCGCCGGGAGAATCGACGAGCGACTCGGTGGTTATCAAAAACCGGCAGGGTACGACAATCACCCTCTTCCTCGGGGATTTGGCCCAGACTGGCAAAGGTTTTGAGGGGGAGTACCACGAGTTCCGACGAGACCCGTTCCACGACGAGATAGCACTGGGGCGGCAGGTCGCTCGGTGTGAGGGGAGCAATTTCCACCACCTCTAGGTGGGGAGCGAGTTCCGGTGCATCCCCGTCCCAGTCCTCGTCCTCGTCATCGTCGTCATCGTCGTCATCGTTGTAATCATCGCCCAGGGTGGGGGCATCGGTATCCCAGTCCTCTTCTGGGGAGGGATCTTGAGCCTTGGCAGCGCTTTTTTTCACTGGCATAGCGCGGGGCGCAGGAACCTCTGAAGGCGCGTCTACCGTTTCAGTGGCCGCCTCGGTGGACAGGGCAAGCTGAGTCGTCTCTTCCCCAGGCTCGCTAGTACCAGGAGCGGCAACCTGGGTTGAGCGCCCCCGTCGCCGTCGGGATTTGCCCTGTTCGCTGGGGAGGGTGGGCTGATCCGAGTCCTCCGCTGGGGAGGCACCGGCCTCAGGCGATCCGGTCGTGGGATTTCGCTTCTTCAAAATTGGCGGGGCCTTGCTCACCTCCGGCTTGGCCGTCTCAGCCGTCACCCCGGTGCGATCAGAGGGAGGATCTGCAAGATCTGCCCCAGGGCTGGCGATCCCCTTGGTGACCGGGGGGGGCGCGGCGGAGTCTTTATCTGCCGCTCCGCGTTTTTGCTGGATTAACGCCTTGTAGTCAGCCTCGGGCAGGCTGGCCTTCAGCAGACGGCTGATCGTACTGTTGCTCACCCCGTATCGTTCGGCCAAGGTGGAGGTGGTCTCTTCCGGTTGGCGATATAGCCCCAAGATAGCGGCTTTGTCGGCCTCGGTTAGCTTTTTGGGTGCCATAAACGGGTTCTCGCAATCATGCCATTTAATATCTTAAGCCGCTCTACCCCCTTCGGCGGCGAGAACTGCGGCGAGAATTTACAGAGACGGCATGTTCTACCACGGCCCCCAACCAGAAGAAGACCGCCGATAGGGTCCAAAACACCTCCCAAGCACCGCTACCTTCCTGGTAGGTGTCGGTGCTCGCCGCCAAGAGGAAGAACATATCCGCAACGTAGAGGAAGAACGCCGCGACGGCAATCAACTTCCAAGACTGGGAAAATCGCCCTCCCCAAAAGGCAACCAGGAGCGTTCCGGCAATGATGAGCAGAACAATATCCCCCAGGAGGTAGAGGAATTTCACAATGTTGGCAAAGGGCTCTAGCAAATCATCAATGGCCATAGCCCAGCCCGGAGCAGAGACCGACGGTTCCGCCACGGGGGCCACCAGGGGATCAGGCGCAGCGGGTGCCACCTCTGGGGCCGTGCCCTCAGTCGGAGCCTGGGCCAGATCGATGGCTGGGGGGGGCGTCAGGGAGCTTTCCCCGGGCCAGGAAGAGGCATTGGCCGCCTGGAGGGTGACGAAAATGGAAAGCAAAATCCCGGCTAGCCCAATGCCCAGCACAATCAGCCACTGGGCGAGATCCAGGTTTAGCCGCCGAGGCAGAACGGCCTGAAACATGCCGGTCGAGAGGAAGACGTAGCTGAGGATGTAGAAAAAGTCACCGAAGGAAACCGCCGGATCCAAGCCCCAAGTATTTCCCCAAAGGAAGAAAAATACATTGCCCAAGACGTACATGATCAGCCCCAGGCCCATCCAAAACCAGACCGTTCTGCCACTGACAATCTGGGGGCTACGCCAGTTGCGAAAACATAACATCGAGGCAATGAAAAACGCCCCCGTTTCCAGGATGTTAATGCCCAACAAAAACCACTCGGCGGGATCGTTCCCCCCCGAGGGGATAAACAGTAAGGAAAAGAGTAGGCTGATGACGCCCCAGGCAATACCGCTCCCGATGAGCACTGGGGTCGAGAGGAGAGACTTAGAGGAAGGGGTTGATGACTGGCTCAACGGGGCACTCCTGGACAACGACACAACATGAAAGGGAGAATCCTTCAGCAACCCTATCGCCCTCTCCCGCGATCTGGGGGATGGCGACGCCACTGAACGCCTGAATTGTAGCGACTTCGCGCTGAAAAGTCCGAGTTTTCAACATTTTTCAATCTAGGGAGCAGCGCATCGCGGGTTCATCGTGGGTTCAGCGCGGGTTCATTGAAGCGATTCCGTGCCGTGGCCAGCCTTGCCTAGGGCGCGTTGAACCCTAGCCCCCCAGGGCTAAGTTGAGTTTTGGCAAAGTCTTGGGCGCGGGCAATGCGAATGGCCTCGGATCCCACATAGGCCACCTCCGGCCAGTCCTCCGTGGGGCCATCCGCCGGGGGGCGGGCCATCAAATCGGCAATGCGAAGCTGGGTCGGTCGCATTTGGATGGCCATAATACGACGGCTACGGTCGCCGCTGACCCCGGCGTGGGCCATGCCCCGCAACCGCCCCCACACAATTACATCACCGTCAGCGAGGAGGGCGCTGCCCGGATTGGTATCGCCCAAAATGACAATGGTGCCGGGATGGCGAATATCCACCCCCGACCGCACCGTAGTTTGCAGATAGAGCGGGTCGGCCTGGGGACGCCCCACCTGGGGGGGCGTTTGGATCAGGGGATCCACCGCCGCCCGTTGTTCCACCGAATAGCCAGCGGTAACAGCGGCTAGGGCCGTTTGGCGGCGACTGGTGACCACCCACTTTAGGATCAGGGAAAACTCATCCAGGGTTTCCGCTAGGGTTTGCAGTTGGCGCACATCCAGCAGGCGATCGCCCCCTTGCAGGTACACCTCCGTCTGGGGTTCTCGATCCATCGTGGTGCCCTCAAGCCGCTGGCGCAGATGTTGTAGCACGGTGGCCCAGGGAAGCGTCTCCCCCCCAGGGTGAGCCTCGGGGGGCAGGGTTAGCCACAGCCGCACCCCATCGCTTTTGAGGTAGGCCTGGGCATAATCTAAAGTCCCTGGGGTTTCGGCCCCATCGGCACCCGTCGTCGCCGGGGCAGAGTCCGTCCCGTTATGGGGTCGATCCCTGGGCAGATCGCCGGAACCATCCCCTGGGATATTGTGGGGGGAATCGTTGGGAATGTCGGCGGCGGAATCGCTAGGCAGGGAATCAGAAAAGTCAGGCATCATGGTCGTCTAACCAAGGGGGATTACCGCTGGACTGCCGTGCGCTGGGGGCATCCAGCACCTCGCCCCCAGTCTATCAGCCGCCGCCGTCCCTCGGCTAACCCACCCGCTGGAGGTAGAAAAACGCCGCCTGCACCAGGCCAATACTAAACCCGAGAATGCCACCCAGGTTGACAATGGCTTGCAACTCGCTGCGGACGATGCCCTGGATGGCCATTTCCAAATCCCGTGGAGAAGTCCCCCGCACCCGGTTGATGATCACCTGGTCGATATTCAGGATCGGGATAATTTGGGCGACGAGGGATTCTAAATCGCGCTCCAGGTAGCGTTCCAACACGAGGGCCAATTCTTCGCTGACGGGGTCGAGGGATTGGGTAATCACCTGGGAGTGCTGGAGACGGTTGATCAGTTGGGTAGCGAGCATTTCCCAGTTCACGGAGTTGCCCAGGCCGGTGAGAAATTCCGGCCCTAGGTTGCGGACGTAGCTTTGCACCGATTCCTTTAAATTGCGGCGCATTTGGCGCACGGTGGCCACGGGCAGGTTTTGCAGAGACACCTGCTGAAGCCAGTCGCGCAGGCGTTTTTTGAGCTGGAGGGCGGTGCTGAGTTCGGCGATGCGGGCATTGCTCACTTCGCGCTCATCCAAACAGAACGACCGTAGGCGGCCCAGGGCATTGCGCACCCCAAACAGGTTGGCCACCACCCAGTAGGTGCCGCTGGTGCGCTCCCGGAAGATGGTGTCGATGACTTGAATATTGCGGTCGGTGAGGAAGTCGATGATGAGCAGGCGCACCTTGTCGGGCGGGAAAACCCCGCTGAGCAGCCAGGTGGCGATTTGATCGGCCTGGTCGGGGCTGAGGCGGAAATCCACCAGCACTTGGTCAAACAGTTGATTGAGCTGGGGTTCTAAAAAGTCATCCCGCCGCGCCCAGACGCGAATCAGCCGGGGCAGGGATTTACCAAAGAGATCCTGCAAAATGCGGCCTGCAATTTGGGCGGTGCGGGCCTGGGTGCGATCGCGCACTTGATCCAGCGCCAGTTCTAACAACCACTTAATCGCCGCCTGGGTGCGATCGGTTTGCAGCAGACGACGGGCCAGGTTTTGGAGTTCCTCGGGCGTCAGCAGCGACCCCATAATGGTATCGGAAATGCGCTTGGCAAGGCGTTCCTGGTTGCTAGGGATCAGCCCTGGGGTAAAGGGAAGCCGTTGCTTGCCCACATACCACGCCCGGTAGGGCCGAAACAGCATTTTGATAGCGATGTCATTGGTAAAGTAGCCAATCACACCGCCCACCACCGGAGGGGCCACCAAAAGCCCAATCTCAGACCACATCATCGCCACGGCGCACCACCAATACGCCCATCAGCCCCCCCAACAGGGGGTAATGCACCGCCGACCCAAAGCCCGCCTGTTTCGCCAGGGCCACCTGCTCCGGCCCGGTGGGGAAGCGATCCACGCTGGGGCCAATGTAGGCATATTCCGCCGTCAGGCCCATGTCGCGGGCGGTGGGCACCACAATGGTCTCCAAATACCAGCGCTGAAAGCCCTCGGCCAGCCTCCCCTGGGGCCGGTGAAAATCCAAAATCGCCGCCTGCGCCCCCGGTTGCAACACCCGATGCAACTCCCGCAACCCCTGGGCAATATCGGTCAAATTTCGCAGCCCGTAGCCCATGGTGGCCGCGCCAAAGGTTTGATCCTCAAAGGGCAGGGCCAGGGCATCCCCCAACATCCAATGAATCGCCGTGGGAAGATAGGCCTGACTGGTTCGTTCCGCCGCCACCGCCAACTGTTCGGCGGAAAAATCTACCCCGTAGACCTTGCCCGTGGCCCCCACTTGGCGCGCCAGCAACAGGGCCAAATCCCCACTGCCACAGCACACATCGAGCACCGTATCCCCAGCCTTGGCCCCACTCCAGCCCACCGCCATCCGCTTCCACACTCGATGGAGCCCAAAGCTCAGCCGATGGTTAAGGTCGTCGTAAACCGGGGCAATCCGGTTAAACAGGCTTTGAATATCCTGGGCGGTTGGCTGGGTTGACTCGGCAAATTCCACGGGTTCAGTATCGGGAGCGACAGAGTTCTACTGTAGCGCCGCCCGCCATTCACCGCTAGAAACCGTAGAACTTCGTGACACCGCCCCCAGGCCGGATCGGAATACCGCCCCAGCCTGGGGTCGCCTAGGGATCGGTGCCCAGCAAGTCATGGCGGATTCTGGCAGAAATCACAACGGGGAAAGGGCCACAGAGGGGTAAAATGAGATGCCAAAACATTTATCTATCCGACCCCTAGAGCCAGCGTTATGATTTCCAGCAATGATTTCCGCCCCGGTACGACCATTGAGCTTGATGGCTCTGTTTGGCGTGTTGTGGAATTTCTACATGTTAAGCCTGGTAAAGGGTCGGCCTTTGTGCGCACCAAGCTCAAGAATGTGCAGTCCGGCAACACCGTAGAGCGCACCTTCCGGGCGGGGGAGACCGTCCCCCAGGCGGTGATTGAAAAGAAAGAAATGCAGCACACCTACCGCGATGGCGACGACCTCGTCTTCATGGATATGGAGTCCTACGAAGAGGGTCGCCTCACCGCCGCTGAAATTGGCGATCGCGTGAAGTACCTGAAGGAAGGCATGACCGTCAACGTCATCACCTGGAATGACCAAGTTCTAGAGGTGGAACTGCCCAACTCCATCGTGCTGGAAGTCACCCAAACCGATCCGGGCGTCAAGGGCGACACCGCCACCGGCGGCACCAAGCCCGCCATCGTGGAAACCGGAGCCCAGGTGATGGTGCCGCTATTCATCTCCATTGGTGAGCGCATTAAAATCGATACCCGGACTGATGCTTACCTGGGTCGAGAATAGGCCAGGGTCTCCTTGGTTCTAGGGTTTCTGGAATCAGGGCGCTGGGAGTAGGGCGCTGGGAGTAGGGAAGTCAAGTTGCTCCTAAAATCGAACAATACCGGGATACAGGCACGATGGTAGTGAGGGTTGCTCCGTGGAACTAAACGTAAACGAACTCAGAGAATTGGTCGCCGCCCTGAGCCAAAGCGATGTGGCCGAGTTGACCTTAAAAAGCTCCACCTTTGAGCTAACCCTGCGGAAGCAGGGGGTCGTATCGGCGGTGGCCAGCCTTCCCACGGTGGTTGTCGCTCCCGAAGTCGCGGCTCCGGCTCCGGCGAAACCCGTGGACGTTGTCGCCCCCCCAGCGGAGGCCGCAACTCCGGCGGCTCCCCCAGCGGCCCCTCCCGGCAAACATTCCGATCTATTAACCATTAGCTCGCCCATGGTGGGCACCTTCTACCGTTCCCCCGCCCCCGATGAGCCGCCCTTTGTGAACCCGGGCGACCGCGTCAGCACCGGCCAAACCGTCTGCATCATCGAAGCCATGAAGCTGATGAACGAGCTAGAGGCGGAAATCTCCGGGGAAATCGTGGAAATCCTGGTGAACAACGCCGAACCCGTGGAATTTGGCCAAGCCCTCATGCTGGTGCGTCCCAATTAGGCGATCCGTGCGGCAGACTCACGGGGTTACAGTAGCGGTACGTCAGATCTAGAAAGCTGGGTCTGGTTTCTCTCACAACGGCTCTGGGTGGTGCATTGCTTCGCGTTGGCGTTAGCCTCGCCTTAGCGTTATGCACCCTACGCACTGGACGTACTAATACATGGTTAGTATGGCCATACCAGGAAATGTCTTAGGCGCGGTCATAGATGCATCAAGGGCACAGGGGGGCATGGTGGCTCAAGGGGATCAAGTCGTGGATCAATTAACCGTAGACCAGCGGATCATCGTGCCCTTGGACGTTCCCACGGCGGAGGCCGCCTTGGCGTTGGTGGACAGCCTGCCCCAGGTCAGCTTTTGGAAGGTGGGTCTAGAACTGTTTATCAGCGCGGGGCCAAGCATTCTTGAGGAACTCAAGACCCGGGACAAGCGGATTTTCCTGGATCTCAAACTCCATGACATCCCCAACACCATGGCCGGAGCCTGTGCCGCCGCCACTCGGTACGGGGTCGATATCCTCACTCTCCATGCCTCTGCCGGAAAAGTCGCCCTCACGGCGGCCCTCACGGCGGCCCAATCCGAGGCTGAAGCCCGTAACGTTCCTCTGCCGCTGATTGTGGCCGTCACGCTCCTGACCAGCATTGCCGCCGAAGCCCTCACAACGGAACTGCACGTACCGCTAACGGTGGAGGATTACGCGCTCAAAATGGCGCTCTTGACCCAGGAGGTCGGCCTTGGCGGCGTGGTCTGTTCGCCCCAGGAAGTGACGCAGATGCGCCGTTTTGTATCGCCCCACTTTGCCCTGGTCTGCCCCGGTGTGCGTCCCACCTGGGCCAGCGCTAACGACCAACAGCGCACCCTCACCCCCGCCCAAGCCCTCCAAGCTGGCGCAACCTACCTGGTTATTGGTCGGCCCATCACCGCCAGCCCCGACCCCGCCGCCGCCTTCCAACGCATCTGCGACGAATGCACCGCCGCCCTCGCCTAGGGGCTACCCTGAAGGGTGTCATCCCCAAAACTGCCCCATGCTCCAAGGCTTCCACCCTAGTCGATCCCGCCCTAGTCGATCCCGCCGTAGTCGATCCCATAGAGGCCTCTTGCCCTGGGCTTGGCCCTCTGCCCCAGCCCCTCTCCCAGGGGGGAGAGGGGATCCGGAAGTGATGCAACGTCCCGCTCCCCAGTTGGGAGAGGGATTTAGGGTGGGGGCCAATCCCAGGGCTATCAAAAAAGGTTGCGGTCTACTGTTCCTAGTCGTTGGGGCCATGGTAATGCCCTGGCCCCAGGCCGCCCTAGGGCAATCCATTGCACCGACGGAAGCTTTCAAATCCGATCCACCCAAGGACGCGAGTTGGGAATGGGGCGATCCCCTGCCTACCCCCTCTGAACCTGAATCGGCGGATCCTGAACCGATCACCCCCGCCATTGCACCCGAATCCGCCGCCGCCCATGAGGCCCGTGATCCGGTCTACCTGCGCCCCTCGGAGGCTTGCCCAGCGGAGTACGAAACCCTAGTCACAGCCCTGCTGCGGGACTTGCCCCAGTATGCCAATCTCGTTGCGGCCCGTAGTTTTCGTCCGCCCGCTGTTTCCTCAACCGCCGGTTCTGAAAATTCCGCCATCCCCCCAACCCCTAGCCCCGTGGGAACCATGATCATCGCCAGCCAGCCTGATTTTGAGCCCATCGCTGTTATGGATCAGGGGTTTGGGGCGGGCTGGGTTCCAGAGTCCGATGTTCGCCAGGTCTTTTTCACCACGCTGGAACGGCAGTACCTCCGCGATCAAGTCTTGTCGTTGCAGCAGTTCCACTGGTTGTTTTTGGTGCAAACCGAAGCGGGCTGGCGTTCGGTGCTGCTGTATTCCAGCCTGGGGGGCGATCCGGCTAGTCCCCTAGCCGATCAGCGGTTGACCCCACCCCAGGAAAGCAGCCAAGGCGTTGTGGGGCAGGCGGTGCGTCTATGGCTGCGAGATTGTCGGGCGGGGGCGGTGTTTCCCCCGGCCTCATCCCACCCGTGACGCGGGTGGTGGCACGGGCACCGGGGCGTATAGCGTATCCCGCTGCTGGGCAGGGCGACCGAGGGACGCAATGGCTCCCCGCAGATCGGCGACGGTCATACAGGTGCCCCCCTGAGCCCCAGCCATGGAGGTGATGTGCTCTTCCATTAGGGTGCCCCCGAGATCGTTGCAGCCCCAGCCCAGGGCGGCGGTGGCCCCAGAGAGGCCCAATTTCACCCAACTGGGCTGGTGGTTGAGGATCCAGTTACCCAGGTAAATGCGGGCTACCGCCGTGAGCTTGAGGGCATCGGCGAGGATGGGCTGATCCCGGCCTACCCGGCGGCGCAGGGGTTTGGGCGCTTCTTGGCCCACAAAGGGGAGCAGAATAAATTCGCTGATCGCGGCGGCACCCCGATCTAGCGCCGTTTTTTGCAACTGGCGAAGCTGGTCTAGGTGGTGGATTTGCTGGGCCGGGGTTTCGATGTGGCCCGAGAGCAGGGTGCTGGTGGTGGGCAGGCCGATTTGGTGCGCCAAGGCAACAATCTCGAGCCAGGTGGCGCTGTTGATTTTTTCGGGACAGAGCACCCGCCGCACCTCGTCATCCAGCACCTCTGCCGCCGTTCCAGGCAGCGATCCCACCCCGGCCTCCCGCAGGGCCTCAAGCACCGTCCGATAGCTGAGGCCATCCTCACGGGCAATGAACTGCACCTCCTGGGGGGAAAAGGCATGGAGGTGAAGCTGGGGACACTGGGTTTTGATGGTGGCTAGCAGTTTACGGTAATAGCCCAGGGAGGTGCCGTTTACCTTGGCATAGGGATTGAGCCCACCCTGCATACAGATTTCCGTTGCGCCCTGGGCCACGGCATCGGCTGCTTTCGCGAGAATCATGTCGAACTCCAGCCAGTAGGATCCGGCTTCGCCCTGATCGCGGCGAAAGGCACAGAAACTACAGTGCTGCTCACAAATGTTGGTGTAGTTGATGTTGCGGTTGATCACATAGGTGACGGTATCGCCCACCTGGCGCTGGCGCAGGGTATCGGCAACGGTGCGAATCGCCGTCAGATCCGCTGGCTGACTGGCCTGCAAAAGCACTATCCCCTCCTCGGGGGTGAGGTCATCTCCGCCCAGCGATCGGTCTAAAACCGCTTGAATGTCTACGCCCATGGCCCTTACACCCATAACGCCTCTGCCCAAGGGCGGCCTAGATCGCCCAGTTTCACTATAAACCCCCGGCCTCCACCCATCGTTCCCCCGCAAGGTTGGCCGCAGGGGATAGGGCTCGGCTACATTTTTTAATGCTGGGGATGAGAAGCATGGAGGCTCGGCTACCCTGTGAAGGGTTGGGGAACGCCATCACCTCAACCTGCCGTTTCTTTTCCGTGGGGTGTACCTATGGCCGTTTCGCTACCGTTTGTGATTCAAAGGTTTGTCTTTCAGCCTGGTGGGCAGGTGAACATCGTTAACCTAGATCACCCTGAGGGCACACCGGGCCAGATCCCGGGCTACTTTGTGATGAGTAGTGCCACCCCCGACATTGACCCGCCCCCCGCCCCCTCGTCCCCAGCCCCGCCCCCAAAGCACCCATCCGATCAGAACCCCAAGGAGTATCTGGAACTCACCCCAGAACAGCAGCAACGGTATGCCCAGCAAGGGGTGAAGGAGATCGCCGATCACCTCCATCGAATCATGGCCACCAACCCAGCGGACAACGCCGAACTGGTGATTACGGTGCATGGCTACAACACCAGCCGCCGGGGGGTGCAAGCTTGGTATAGCAATATTTTCAAATACGTGAATCACCGGGATCCAAATATTCTGTCCAACCCCAACCAGGTGTTCATTGGTTATCGCTGGCCCTCGGAAAATGTGAAGCTCAGTCGCTTTCCTGAGGCCCTGCTGGCGCTCCCCCCCCTGCCCCGCGACATTTTCCTCATGGGGGTGGTGGGGTTGATCCTATTACTGGTTTTCCAGTTCAGCCATTGGGGCTTCACGCTGTGGGGACGGCTGCTGAGCCTGGTCTTTGGGTTAGGGACAGCCCTAGGACTGCTGATGTTTGCCCTCGTGGTGCTACGGCTGGTGGTTTACTTTCGGGATCACTACCGGGCCAACAACTTTGGGGTGTTGGATCTGGTGGAACTGTTGCGTCAAATTGACCATGCCATGGTGCAACACACCGCCGAGGAAATGTTTCCCGGCTTGGCCCAAACCAATGCCACCGACCAAGCCTGGGCCATCACCCAGGCCCAGCGGTACTGGGCCAGTAGTCGCCGAAAACATAAGGTCAAGCTCAGCTTTATCGGCCACAGCATGGGAGCCTTTGTGGTGACCAATGTGGTTCGCATTTTGTCCGATGTGTTTGACACCCACTCCATTGGACAGCGGCCCGATAGCGGCATTGGGGACGTATTTCGGCTCGAGCGGCTGGTGCTGGCCTCCCCCGATATTCCCGTGCTCGCCATTGTCGCCAGTCGGGCCAATTTCTTGGCCTCCTCCCTGCGGCGGTTCTCCGAAGCCTACCTGTTCTCCAGCGAGGGCGACATTGCCCTGCGCATTGCCTCCACCGCCGCCAACTACATTGCTTTTCCCAGTCGCACCCAGGCTAGGGGCTACCGCTTGGGCAACGTGGCCCTCCGCAATCCCGTGAACGCCGCCGTCTCCTATGGGGTGATCAACCTCGCCCACCTTGATCAAGACTTCCCGCAAGATCTGCCCCTTGGATCCGCCCTGGCCCAAGCCCGAGACAAGGTGATGGACTCCCTCTTCCTCACCTTCAAACGCTTGGATCCCCGGGGGGTGGTCACCCTTGCCAGTCTTTTCAAGGCGCAGACCCCCGGAGCCCGCGCCCAAGCCACCATTGCCGACCTCTTCACCTACTTCGACTGCACCGACTATGTGGATGTCCGCTACGACCTGGCCAGCGATACCTGCTCAACCAAACCCACGGCGCTGCTTACCCGGGCCAAGGGGGTACCGGCCCTGAAATCCTGGGACTATTTCCTCCTCACCCTGGACTACGCCCTGGGCAAACGGGATGTCCACGGGGGCTATTTTGAGGGGCAGTTCAGCCAAACCTTGATCTATGGACTGGCCTTCCTGGGCTTGAAGGGCTACCTCCGCCACCTCAACGCCGATCCCCAGGTTGCCCTCAGTCAATTCCACCAAGCCTGCCAGGAAAAGGGGATTCAGGGCTATCTCTCCCCCTTCCGCTACCGGGTAGATATCCAGGGCAGCAGTCTGGAGGGTACCCGGATGGATATGCTACGCGCCATGGAGGATTAAGGGCAGATCAGGCGATTCTAATGATTGCGATCTCGATACATCTCGATACATTGTCCCCCAGATCGTGATCGAGGTTGAAGATTTGCAGCACAGTCGCCGATAGGTAAGCCGACTCAGCCCATTTGATCCACAATGGGCATGGGTCATCGCTGATCCGCCTAGCTTCAATTTGGCACCCAGCCATGCTAACTTGCCCTTCTTGCCAGTTTCAAAATCCCAGCGATCTGGGGGAATGTCATCGGTGTGGCCAGCCGCTGCAACGCTGGCATAGCCTATGGTGGCCAGGGGGTGCCGCCGTAGAGCAGTCCGAGGCCCCCGAGGTGCCCCCGTACTTAGATGAGGCCCAACGCTATCAGCGCCTCGGCCATCCCCAGCAACAGTGGACGGCGGCGGGGGATGCCGTCATCGCCCAGACGGTCTTGGATTGCCACCCCGACCGGGGCAACCCCCTCCAGGACAGCCAAGATCTCTGGCTAGAGCAACCCCAGCTTGACCCCACAACCACCCCCGAGATCGCCGATCTCCCCCTCCAGGCTTGGCCCTACCTCGCCCTCCAGTCCGACTATTTTCCGGCGGTACCCGAACTCCATGACGTGGTTCGCGCCCGTGACCAGGTCATTTTGGTCTTGGAGGATCGCAGCACTTGGCCGCGACTTGAGACCCTGTGGCCCACCAAAATCGACGACCCCCTCCAGCAAACCCAGTGGTTGTTTGAAATCACCCTCCTGTGGCAAGCCCTCGATCCCTGGCAAGGCCAAATTACCCTGCTCAACCCCGATCGCTTGGTGCTTAGCCCCAACGATTTGCTGTGCCTCAGCCACATCGACACCTCCGCAACCAAGCCCAACCTGCCAGCCCTAGGGCAGGTCTGGCAACGGATGCTACTGACCGACTCCCTGGCTCCCGCCCTGGCCATTCAGCAATTGATTCAGGCCCTCGCCGAAGGCCACCTCACCCCCCTCGAACGGCTCCAGGAGGCCCTGGCAGACCTGGCGGGGCAATATCGATCCAACCCCGTCGCGGCCCAGCCCATCCCGGCTGACACCCCAGCCATGCCCCCCACCGATGCGATCAGTGATGAGGAACTCCTCCTGCTGATCGCTGAACGCGATGAGGCCAGCGACGACGACAGCGGCGATCAGGAGATTACCCAGGAAAGCCGTGAGGAGGCCGATCAAGACCTGCCGACGATGGTGCTTCCCATGAAGTTGTTCTCCATTGAGGAGGCGGGGCAGAGTCATCCAGGGCAACAGCGGAAGCACAACGAAGACTGCTTCTTCTGCCAAACCCAAACCCTAAGGCAAAATGCCCCCCACGGGCCGCGCCTCCAGGCAACGGGCCTGTATATTCTCTGCGATGGCATGGGGGGGCACGCAGCGGGAGAGGTGGCCAGTCAGTTGGCGGTTCAGACCCTACGGGACGACCTCGGCCAGCGGGATCGGGAGGAGGCCCTCCAGGAAGCCACCCTTTTAGCCAGCGTCGCCAAGGCGAACCAGGCCATCTTCGAGGCCAACCAGGGCAAGGCCTCCGCCGGGTTGGGCCGCATGGGGACGACCCTGGTGATGGCCCTGGTGCAGGATTTGCGCGTCGCCATTGTGCATGTGGGCGACAGTCGCGTCTATAGCTATGACAAACGCCACGGGCTACAGCAGATCACCGTGGACCATGAGGTCGGCCAGCGGGAAATTCATCGCGGCGTGGAGCCCGCCATTGCCTATGCCCGCCCCGATGCCTACCAACTTACCCAAGCCCTCGGCCCCCGCGATCAGGAGGTGTTGAGACCGGGGCTGAGCTACCACGACCTGGCCGAAGACACCCTGCTGATTCTCTGCTCCGACGGGCTGAGTGATAACGACCTGCTGGAGCGCCACGAAACGAGCCACATTGCACCACTGCTGAGTTCACGGGCCAACCTCGACCAGGGGGTGGCCGATCTGATCCAGTTGGCCAACGAAAAAAACGGCCACGACAATATCACCCTCATCCTCGTACGCCTCAAGCTCCGTCCTGACCTCAACCAACTGGCCCCCTAGCGTCCCAGGGTGGGTAGCGCCGATCCGTAGCGACAGGCCCATGGCAATGCTATCGTTCACCGGGTCTCGCACTCTCCCACGGGGAGCGGGGGTTGGGGGTGTAGCTTGCTTCCCGCAGAGTGGGCTGATCGGGCATCGGGCCAACCTTAACCCGACCTCAGGTTAGGCCAGGGCAGGAAGCGCGTTTCGGGAAAATCCCCCCGATTAGACCGTTATTTCATGATTCGTTACGCTATTATCGGGAATATTGATAGGTGTAGCCTGGAGAATGGGCACTCTATTACCATATATAGGTATTCATTCACACTAACTTTCCCTATGCCTACGTTGTAACCAGAGGTCTCGAAGGTTCTATGGCATTCAACCCAGAAGACACGGATTTTATCGGGATGTCAACGGATAGCGATCACCCCAATGAGCTGCTGAAGTACCTTCAGCATCAGCCCCCTGAGGTATTGACCCGTGTGGCCCAATCCGTGAGCGGCGAAATTAAACAAATCATTGCCCAAAACGTCCAGGGATTAGTGGGCGTTCTACCCGGCGATGGTTTTAATGTCCAAGTCACAACCGACCGCGATAATCTGGCGGGGCTGTTGGCCTCGGCCATGATGACCGGCTATTTTCTCCGCCAAATGGAGCAGCGCATGGAGCTAGAGCACACGATTTCTGGTTCCTTCCTCGGCCCCGATAGCTTTGACTTTGACGACTGAACCGGGTTCCTAGCGGCCAATCCCCGGATCCCCAGCCCCCCATCTCATCCCAGGGCGCAGCGAGCCATGGCGAAGTATGAGATGTCCGCGATTCAGATGTCAGCCGCCATGTCCATCCCTTGCCCCCCGTTATCTCACTGCTGCCATGCCAGATGCCCCCAGTGCTTCAGCGATGACGCCATCCAATCAGCCCCCTGAAACCGATGCCCTCCCCCCCCTAGAAGCCGCGATCCTCTCTCCGGCGTCCTCCCTCCCAGGGCCAGGGATTCCCACTGCCCCCAGTTGCAACATGCGTTTTTTTCAGGAGGGGGAAGTCATTTTTACAGAGGGGAGCCGATCAGATACGGCCTACATTATTGAATCTGGGCAGGTAGAAATTTTCCTCGGTTCCGGCGACGATATCGTCCAACTGAGTGTGTTAGAACCTGGGGACATTTTTGGCGAAATGGGGTTAATTGATAACTCGCCCCGATCCGCCTCAGCCCAGGCCATTGCCGCCTGTCAATGTATCACCATCTCCACCACGCAAATTGCCGAGCGCATTGCCGCTTCTCACCCCCTGGTGAAGCTGCTCATTTCCATTTCGCTGCACCGCAACCGCGCCTACAATCAATACTTCAAGGCCCTGCCGAGTACGTCCCATGGATCGCTGCCCAACCTAGCGGCCACGGAAAAAGCCTATACCAAGAATCCAGATCATCGCAAAATCATTGACGAAATCAAGCTAGAGTCGGATCTGCACAAGGCCGTAGGCAACGACGAACTTCAGCCTTACTACCAGCCGCTCTTTTCCATTCGCCATAACAGCATTGTGGGGTTCGAGTCCCTGCTGCGCTGGCAGTCCCCCGGGCGGGGGATGGTGTCGCCCGGGCAGTTTATGTCCCTGGCGGAGGAAACATCGCTGA